>NZ_JBVVOU010000006.1:0-327379 GCF_055807635.1 Bradyrhizobium sp. Kon56
AGGGATGGTTGAGATAGAGCGCGGCCATGATCTGCTCGTTCAGCCGCGCGTCCGGATTGTTGGCGACGCGCATGTTGAATTCTTCCAGCACGACCTCGCGCTCGGGCCGCACGTTCTCATCCTTCAGGATCAGGCCGGTCATGCGGTCGGCTTCGAAGTCCATCATCCGCGCGAGCTGCTCGCGCGGCACGCGCTGGAAATAGGCGGTGTAATCGAGGGAGGTGAAGGCGTTCTCGTTGCCGCCGATCCGCCCCACGGTCTGCGAGAATTCGCCGGCCGGATGGTTGGCCGTTCCCTTGAACATCAGGTGCTCGAGGAAGTGCGCGAGCCCGGACTTGCCCGACTTCTCGTCGGCGGAGCCAACCTTGTACCAGATCATCTCCGTCACCACCGGTGTGCGGTGATCGACGATCACCACGACTTGCAGGCCATTCTGAAGCGTGAAGCTCGCTGGTCGTTCCCAGCTGTGTGTGATCTGGGCAAGAACGCTCCTGTTCGCAGGAACGCCGCCGGAACTAGGATCCTGACTATTTTCCGCTCTATATTCGACCGCCGGCGCGGTAGGGGTCATCGAGGCCAGGGCAAAAGTGGCCGCGCCAATCAATGTCAGGGACCTGGAATTTTTCATGTGATGGCCTTTGGTCAGTGGAGATCCACGTTCTGCAGCGGACATCGCGACAAAGCAGGTGAGCCGCACGCCGTGGTAAGCAGCGGAGCAAATGTCGGGCCAATCTCGTGACTCTTCTGCGCACCGACCGGCGCAGTCAGCTGGGCGCAAGCGCGGCGCAAAGCGTGTCTTCTCTTCGAAAGCCAACCCGCACTCTGTTTGGTATCCGCGAAACATGTTGCGAACACGACGTTGCACACACGACAACTCGCTGCCTCGCCGTTGCCCCACTTTTCTGAGCACCCCTGCACGACCTCGTTTCGAAGGGCCTCGAACGGCTGGTCGCAGTGTGCCGAACCAAGGCTATTAGGAAACGATTTCCATGCCTCTTTACACACACGGCTCTTTCGCGCGTCAGGACACGAGCCCGAACATGTCGAGCAACTGACGATCTAGCTGAGAGGGATCGTCGAGCAGCTCAGCGGCTACACCACAAGAGAATTGGAGCGTGCGCACCAGCTCAGGAATCAGAGTTTCGGGTTTAAGCCGCGTCAGCCGCGCGTGCTTTAGACGGGGTGCGACCCTGTCCACAGTCGATCCGCATCATAGACGATATGGACGCAGTGCCCGCGACCCAGCGGCGGCATAGTCTGCGGTGGGCAACGGCGTCTTTGAAACGTAGATTGATGGCCATCAAGCGAGTAAGCACGGCCCAGTCGCCGTCTTCAAGATAGCTGATCACATGGCCGTAGCCCCGGATGGGTCCGCTTCACTACCAGAGGTCCTGATCTATTAAAGAACGTGCATTTTCTAAGGGTTTGTGAATGGCGAACGAGTGCCTCGCCGGGAAGGCGATTGAGAGGTCCTCCGCAAGAACGGTCTCGTTTGGATGCTTCAGAAGGGAGCGATAGTCCCCGGGAAGAAGGGGCGCTTCAACGACGCTCTCGAAAGCGGCGCGCTATGGACTTGCTGCGACAGTGGACTCCCGAGTGTAATGGACTCACAGCGCCGAAACCTTCTTAGGTGCGTATAGTTTGCCCGCGCGAATATGGCGAGTTGTCGCCTGAACACCTCATCGCTAAGGAGCACTGTCTTCGATTACGCTGAGGGGTGGCGGGCCCGTAAGGTCCGGCTGACCGCGTCGATCGGCGGGCTGAGGAGCGACCGCAGACTGAAGCTTGACCTCGAGGGTTTCCGTACTAGTCGACGGACGAAATGCCGCAACCGAAGCTGCCCCAGCTCATCAACTGCATTCGCCGGCCGGCGACTACAGCCCGCGTGAGCGCGTCGAGCGCGCTCGTATTGCGATATCTCCCCATACCCATGGAACGGACGAACGGTCAGCTGGACCATGCGAGGTCACGCCCGAGTTGGCAACTGCCGGCTTCACGCAAGTAGGACAGGTTGAATGTTGGCGTTCCCTACCAGCTTGTATCTGACCACTGACTCGTCGACATCGCGGAAGAAAGCTAATTCAAGCAGGTAGTGTGTGGGTCTGACAGTTTGTTGGACACACCCGGGCGCAGGCGCTGCAGCCGATGCAAGCGCCTTCGTCCTTCAACACCATGACTTTTTTTTCGAGCTCATCGTCCTCCTCATCGAGATCGATGATTTCGCCATCCTCGCATAGCCCCTTCAGCGTCATAACCTCGCGGCCGCAAACCTTGTAGCAGCGGCCGCAGCCGATGCACTTCTTGGGATCGATAGAAACCAGGTAGTCCGGCCTCCAATTGCGACCGTCGCGGGTCCTGAATGACATTGGCTTTGGGTCCGTTATGCTTTTTCAAGCGCTTGGAGATGTTGACGCTTGCTTTCGAGCTCGCTGAAGGCAGCGTGGGCGTTGTGGGCCACGCTCAGGATCGAGGGCCAGTTGACCGGCAGCTCCTCGGAGAGGTCGTGGAGGTCCATCTTGGCTTGGGTCGCCTTGGCCGACAGTTTCTTTATTTCCGCTTTCAGGCTTTCAACATCGCTCATGCTTGCCTCAATAATTTGCCACTTCCGGAAACTTACGGATTATCTCAACGCCACTGTTGACGAATTTGTCGCCTTGATCAGCGAGATCAGAGAGATGGCCGAAACCAAAGCGATGCACGTCGCGCAGCTGCTTGCTCACCACAACGAGCCGGCCTCCGATCAGCACGATCCGACCGAACCCTTCCTGATGCATCTTCAGCATTGGCGAGATCATCACGCCGGTCGCCTTCTCGATCGAGAGCGCAACGGCGTCAAAAAACAGCTCCAGCCGCCATGTCGTGTCGGCGTCGGGATTGCCGACGATCGGCAGCGCACGGCGCTTGCGCTTATCCAGAACGTAGGGTTCGAGCAGCTCGAGATCTTTCTTGCCCTCCCAGGCGCCGTGGGTGTCCTGGGCTCGCCAGATCTTGATGAGCTCTTTCAGAAATGGACCCTCCGCCGCCGCGGCGGCTGGAGTGATTTCGGACGGATCAGGCATCCTCGTTCCTTCAGACTTCGAAATCCACTGTGCGTTCCGGGTTTTTCGCGAGCAGCTTCCGCAGCCAGGGCGGCGGCGAGCCCTTCAGCACGGTTTCGAGTTTGACGCAAAGGTCGTCGATGGGCTCTGGTTGCAGCACCTTCATTGGATGGATCTTGCTCGCGACGACTCGCGCAGCACCCGAGCCGCCAATGGCCGCAACATAGAGGATTGCGCAGTCCCTGATCGCCTCGATCTTGGGCGCGAGCTTATCCTCATTGCCGTCTTCGGTGAGGTCGCCGCCGAACTGGATCGCCTCAATAAACCGATGCCCCTCCGGGCCGACCTCGTAGATCGCGATGTTCTTGGCCCAGCCGAAGTGCGCATCGACATGCTTCAAGTCTTGAGTGGCGAATGCAACTTTCATCGGTGTTGTTTTCTCTCCCTGCTCAATGCGACCGAGGCCGATCGACCTGCGGGTCGGTGTTAGATCGCCAGGTGTCAGGCGTCGGCCGATGGTTGGTTTCGCGGTCGGTGATGATGAGATTGGCGATGTCAAAGATCAGATCGCGCGTGCCGCGATAGCCGACTGCTGTGAGGTGCGCGGCGCCAAGGCGATCGAACATCGGAAAGCCCACCCGGAAGAACGGGACATTGAGTCGCGAAGCGGCCTGGCGACCATGTGAATGCGACATCAAAAGGTCGCAGTCACACGACCTGGCAAGCTCTTCAAGGTCCTCAAGATCGCCGATCAGGACGTCCTCTGTCCTGACCCGCTGGAGCACCGGTGAGTTCGTCGTGGTCACCGCAGCAGTGACCTGCGCCCCCATCTCGTGGAGCAAGCTGGAGAGGTCAAATAATAGGTCCGGCTCGGCGCCAATCGCGAGCTTGCGGCCGCCGATATGGAAATGGGCATCCAGCATGGCGTCTGCCAGCTGTCCACGCTGCCGGCGATACTTCGAGGGTACCGACCGGCCGGTGATCTGGCTCAGGAACGCCATCAATTCGTCGTTTGGGATAAGGCCACAGAGCCGCTCGAATAGACGGAACGGCGCGCCTGTCCGCACCTGTATGGTCTCGGCCGCACGGCGCATTTGCGCGCCGATCGCGATCGTCCAAGCCACCTGCCCCATGGTCGCAATTTCGTCCACTCCAATCCCCCCGATCGTAGTCGGCGTGAATTCGTCGGGGATGTGGCCGTCCAGCGAACCTGCAAGGTCCGGCAGGAAGGAGGGCTTGAGACCGAAATCCTCAAAGATCGTGCGAAGCTCGTCGATGTCGCCGGGCGTGAGGTGGCAACCAGGTAGCACGTTAACGCGGGACGCATCGCGCGGTCTCGCTGGGTCGAACGGAGTCACAAGCACCTCGATCATCCGCGCCACCGTCTTGCCCCAGCCATCCTGAAAGGCATCCTTGAAATCCGGAGTCGAGACGTAGACAAGAGGGAGCTTTTCGAGCTGCGGGTGCTTCTGTCGGATCAGCCGGATGAAGGCTTCGACGTCATCGCCGTTGGTTTCGGTGACCCCAGTCGAATTGATGCCAATGATCTCGGGCGCGACGCGATTGTAGATGTTGAGGATTGCCTGTTCGAGATTCTCGTGGCCGCCGAGCACGGTCGCAACCTCGCTCATAGCAGTTGTCTGCATCGGCACGGCTTCATTGAAATGGCGCACGAACAGCGTCAGCCCAAAAGAGGCGCAACCTTGCGGGCCGTGCAAAAGCGGCATCGCGCCGCGCAACCCCATGAAGGCGAATGAGCCGCCGATCGGCTGGCTCATCTTGAGCGGATTGACCGAACAGGCTTTCTTCGAGGTAGTGACGATCGCCATGTCCCCTACTCCGCCGCCTGCAGTGCCGCCGGCTGGAGATCGGAAGGAATGTCCTTACAAGCAATGCAACGCCCGCTGGAACTGGTGAACGGCTTGGTGGGCTCGCCGAGCTTCGGGCCATGCGGCGCAATCGCGCTCTCACCCTCGCTGGCCTCAGCTTGATTGGAAAAACTTATCGTCCTGACGCTGTTCCTGCTCGGGTCCCGAACTGGATCCGCGGCTTGCGCATGCATCTGCGCAGCCGTCCTTGCCTGAAGCTTCCGGTCGAACTCATCCCATGGCGCGGCTTGGCGGAGCTGATCCCATATCGGATTGTAGAGCGCCTTCTCGATCTCCTCCATGAGCTTGAGAATCCCGACATAGCCCATATAGGCGTGGCAGCGCTCCTGGTTGATATCGAGCCACGGCATCGCCGCCTTTAGTGCGACGAATTGCGACTTGCCGCCCGAGAGCATGATATCGGCTTTTGCGTCCTTGAGCATCTTGTAGATTTCGCGAGGCGACATGTCCTCGATCATATGGGCGTCCTGGCCCATTAATTCCTTGATACGTTCCTTGTCCTTCTTGGTCGATTTCTTCACGGACGTGCCGACGATCTCGAGCCCGGCCTCCTGCAAGGCGGCCACCATCGACCAGGATTTCACACCGCCGGTGATGAGAACAACCCTCTTGCCGGCAAAGCGCGGCTTGAAACGTTCAATCGCAGCCCAGGCCTTGGTCTCTTCGCGTGCGATCAGGGCTTGCGTGCGTTCCATCAGCTCAGCCGGCGCACCACTCTCGATCAGCATGCGCGCGATCTGGCGGAGTGAATCGCTGGTATCCTCAATACCGTAGAAGGAGCCTTCAAAAAACGGGATGCCGTAGCGCTGCCTCATCTTGCGTGCGACGTTGATCATTGCCCTTGAGCAAACCATCATCGCGGCTTTGGCTCGGTGCGAATAAGCGACCTCGCGATACTTGCCGTCCCCCGAGATGCACGACAGGATCCGAATTCCGAGCTCATCGAGCAGGGGCTTGACCTGCCAGAGCTCGCCGGACAGATTGTATTCGCCGATGATGTTGACATCATACGGCGTCGTGTAATCGGGCTCTCCGGTACCGATGACATGCTCCAGCAGTGCTTCGCCAGCAAGCTTGTTACCAAGATTCTTCGACCCGACAAATCCCGGTGAATTGATGGGAATGACCGGTTTGCCGAATTTGGCGGAGGCCGCCTTGCAGACCATATCGATGTCGTCCCCGATCATTGCGGGCACGCATGTCTGGTAGACGAAGATGGCCTGCGGGTCGTATTTCTCTGTGATCTCCTTGACTGCCCTGTACAGCCGCTTCTCGCCGCCGAAGACGATATCGGTCTCGCTCATGTCTGTGGTGAAGCTTCTGCGCCATAGATCGGAGCCGGAGGAGACCGAACCACGATTGTCCCAGGAATTGCCCTCACAGGCGATTGGACCATGCACAAGATGGGCGACATCGGTGAAGGGCTGCAGCGCGACTTTGGCGCCATCGAAGGCACATCCGCCCGCGGCGCCGCCCGGCTTGAGCTGCTTGGTGCAACCATTCTTGCGCTCGACCTTCGACTTGCTCGCGTTCCTGGCGCAGCCCGGTTCGTTAAAAACGTCCTGTATGGTCGTGGGAAGCGAAGTCATGGTGTCTCTCTCGGGGATGTCAACACACCGCAGACCACAAGGAGGGACGGCGGACAACCTGTGATCCCCGCCGCAGCGCCGCTGTTCCTGCGGACGATGAGGCGGGGAGCTCGCCTTAGCGTATGATGTCGAAGCTGTAGTCTGTCTTGCCAACCGAGCTGGTCTTTCGATCGATCTCATCAAAGATCTTGTCGAGAATCTTGACCAGCACATTCATGCTCCCCTGATAGCCCCACACTGGATAACGATGGTGATGATGGCGATCGAAGATGGGAAAGCCGATGCGGATTAGCGGCGTTCCGGTGTCACGCTCGAGATACTTGCCGTAGGTGTTACCGATCAGGAAATCGACTGGCTCTGTGAACAGGAGCGAGCGCATATGCCAGAGATCCTTGCCCGGGAAGGCGCGGCAGTTTTTACCGAAGGGCGAGCTCGCGAACAGCGCCTGCATCCTCTGCTCCCAGGCCTTACTCGCGTTCGTCGACAGCACGTGGGTCGGCTCAGCGCCGAGCTCCAGCAGGAATGCGGCCAAACCATAGCAGAGGTCTGGATCGCCGTAGATCGCGAACTTCTTGCCGTGAACATGCGCGCTAGAATCAGCCATTGCGTCTACCAGGCGCCCGCGCTCCTGCTCCAGCGCATTTGGAATTGCCTTGTTGGTGATACGCGACAGTGTCATCAGGAAATCGTCCGTGGCGCTGATGCCCAGCGGGTGATTGAAAGCGACGACCTCCTGATCGTGCCCTTTGATGAAGGACAACGTCTTCTCCGTGCAATATTGCTGCATGGAAATGGTTGCCTTGGCGTGGACAGCGTTCGCGGCATCCTTTAGTGTAGTGCCCCCATCATACATGCGGAACTCGCCGTCCGTGGGGGTATCGAACACGTCACTGTTATCCGCGAGGATGGTGTAGCCGATCCCCATCAGCTCGAAGATACGCTTTATCTCACGGATGTTTCCGACAGTGTAGCCGTCGAAGCCACCGATGAAGTTGATCGTGTTGTTCGCTTTACGCTCGAGTTTTGGGGCCGTGCCGGCTTTGCCATCCCAGAAATGCTCGAGGATGCCCTTGAGCGTATTGTCGTAGCCAGTAACGTGGCTGCCGACGAACGCAGGAGTGTGAGCGAATGGTACGTCGTAGTCCGCTGGGACTGAACCTTTTTCCTTTGATGTTTTGATGAAGGCATTGAGGTCGTCGCCGATGACTTCCGCCATGCAGGTCGTGGCGACCGCGATCATCTTCGGCTTGTACATGCTATAGCTGTTGGCAAGCCCGTCCGTAAGATTGTTAAGCCCCCCGAACACGGCCGCGTCTTCCGTCATGGACGAGGAGACGCACGAGGTCGGCTCCTTGAAGTGCCGTGACAGATGGCTGCGATAATACGCGACGCAGCCCTGTGAGCCGTGGACGAACGGCAGTGTGCGCTCGAACCCGAGGGCGGCGAACACCGCACCCAGCGGCTGGCAAGCCTTCGCCGGATTAACGGTTAGCGCCTCGCGGGCGAAGTTCTTCTCGCGGTACTCGGACGTCTTGGACCATTCTTTGATGCGATCGACTTCGGCGGGATCATGCGGATTCTCAAATAGCGCCTTCTTCTTGGCCAGCATCTGCTGGTATTCGTCTCCCCGGAAAAGCTCGGAGTGGTCGAGTATGTGTTCGGCGTTCTGTGTCATCATAGCACTCTTTGGGTTCTTGCGTTCGTTCTCCTGCCCTTCCCCTCCTCTGCGGAAAGAAACGGCCCGGGGTCGGCTTCCTATTCCGCGGCCATGAGGCTCGGCTGCGGAGCGTCCTTCCAAGGTGCCGTGGTCTTCCCCCAAATCGGGGAGTTAATCGCCATGTCCATGTCGCGGGCGAAGATCGCGAAGCCGTCATAGCCGTGGTAAGGACCCGAGTAGTCCCAGGAATGCATTTGGCGGAACGGCACACCCATTTTTTGGAAGACGTATTTTTCCTTGATACCGGAGCCGACCAGGTCTGGCCGGATCTTTTCGACGAAGCGCTCGAATTCGTAGCCGGTGACATCGTCGTAGATCAGCGTGCCATCTTTGACGTAGTGCTGGGCGGTGCGTTGGTAGTCGTCGTTATGCCCGAACTCATAGCCCGTGCCGACAACATCCATGCCGAGGTCCTCATAGGCGCCGATGACGTGGCGAGGACGCAAGCCGCCGACGAACAGCATTACCGTCTTGCCTTCAAGCCGCGGCCGGTATTTCGCGGTCACAGCATCGACAAGCGGTTGATATTTCGCGATGACGCGTTCGGCGCCTTGCTTGATCTTGTCATCGAAGAAGCTTGCAATTTTTCGCAGCGACTCCGCGATTTTGGAAGGACCGAAGAAGTTGTACTCGCACCAGGGAATCCCGAATTTTTCCTCCATGTGCCGTGAGATGTAGTTCATCGAGCGATAGCAATGCAGTATGTTGAGCTTTGCCTTCGGCGTCGCCTCCAATTCAGCGAGAGATCCATCCCCGGACCACTGGGCGATGACGCGTAGGCCCATTTCTTCTAGCAGGATTCGTGACGACCATGCGTCGCCGCCGATGTTGTAGTCGCCGATGATCGCAACATCATATGGCGTCGGTTCAAATTTAGGGCTGGTCTCTGGGGCGCTCTTGTCAAAGATCCAATCCCGAACGGCGTCGTTCGCGATGTGATGGCCGAGCGACTGCGACACGCCACGGAAGCCCTCGCACCGCACAGGCACGATGGTTTTGCCGCCATATTCCTTCGATTTTTCTCGGGAGACCGCCTCGATATCGTCACCGATCAAGCCAATCGGACATTCGGACTGAATGGTGATGCCCCTGTTGAGAGGAAATAGCTCCTGGAGCTCATCGATGAGTTTCGTGACCTTTTTATCGCCGCCGAACACGATGTCCTTCTCCTGAAAATCGGAGGTGAACTGCAGTGTCACGAACGTGTCGATGCCGGTCGTTCCGACGTAGTAGTTGCGCCGCGAGCCCCACGAGTACTGACCGCAGCCGACCGGACCGTGGCTGATGTGGATCATGTCCTTGATGGGTCCCCAGACCACGCCCTTGGAGCCCGCATAGGCGCAGCCGCGGATGGTCATCACGCCGGGAATGGACTTGATATTCGACTTGACGCCACAATCCGACTTCCCCGCCTCGTGAACACTGAGATGCTTGGCGCGCCTTTTGGCGGTCTTCTCGGGGTAGACCGTCAACACCTCATCGATTAGCTGCTTGTTGCGCGCCTTGATCTCTGCAACGCTTTGGGTAGGTGCTCGGCTCATACAGGTTTCCTTTTCGATTGTGGTCTCAACAAGAAGCGACGCTTTTGCGGTAGACCGACGGATTATCCGATCCGGCGTTCAGGTAAGCGTGCAATCTGCGTGGGCGGTCCTACCGATCGCAACTTCGCGACGTTCATGCCGCAGCGGTAGCTCATCTCGGCTGAGCGGTTAGGAGCGCCCATGTGTGACGCTGTCTATCGACGACCATGACGCTTCTCGGTGAAAGTCATGCCTGCTCTCCAGCGGTTGGTCATATCGGGTTCTTTATTCACTCGCGTGCGATCACGGGGCATGTCCCTGTGCACGGGATGCAAAGGACTAACAGCCGCCTCCTGCGCAGGGGTCTGCAACGAGTGTGCCAGCGCCGGTCGAATAGAAAAAGCAACGTTTATAGAGCTAGATAGCTGCCGGATGCGGATTGTTATAAACCTGACCCTGTCTGCCACCGAGAAGCGTAGCCGCAACGCCCTGTCTGAAACAAAACAATCGGTTACGCTCTCCACCAGCGGCGTGGCTGGAGTCTGGCCGCGCCGACGTCACTCCGATGCGCAGCCTGCTTCGTACGCGCCGATCCAGCGATCGCAAACACCATCCGTTCGAAGCGGTTTCAGCGGGGTTAGAATGTGCCCATCGTGCTCGCGATCCTACCCCGAGCAAGAATCGCATCGACGCTCCACCACCTGCTGCAGATGTCTCCACAAGAACTCAGTTGCCCAGCAGCAGTCCTCTTCCATTTCCGTGTGGTCTCTCGCTCCGGCGTTCTTTTATTTGATACTGCGGAGAGGCGCGCTCGGAGGGGCGAACACCTGACGCCGTGGAGAGCACGTAAGCTGATCAATTCCCAAGCAGCGCGGTAGCTTAAACTCCGCAAACGGTCACCTCGGGCTTGCCCGGATTCGAATTTGCCGGCTTTGACACAGGGCGCTTCCGCATCAAACAATCTGCAGGTTTTTGCGTTCGGCGTAGTTCGACGAAGGGGAAGATCGGATTCTGACGCGTCAGACAGTTTGAGCGGATTCACGGAAAGGCCGGCAGCTTCGCAAGTGTCGGCAGTCGAGATAAGGCAGGTCGAATGCGGACCACTGGTCGATTTATCCTTTCTCGTTCCAGGACAGGATCGAACTTCCTTACGCTTACCTCCGTTGCGTGGTATATCAATCGCCATTGAAACCAGTTTTGCTAACGCGCTCCGCCAGCATTTTTGCAGAGCAGCGCGCCGATGGTCCACTTGAACGGTATTTTTCTTGCCCAGGTAATTTATGGTAAAAAGGCCAAGACCTCCGACCGAAGTGCTCAGGTGCGGATTTCACGCATTGCAACGCTTGTAAATTGGTGCATCACCACTGTTACGGGATAATAGCGCTTGGGTTCGTGGGACTTGCGCTCAAGGACATACCCATCACGGCGCTGTCGAATGCAAATCCAATTATCCAGGTTGCCATTCTGAGCGTTTATATTTCGTGCTGGGCTTACGGGACCAGCATCGACAAGAAAATCCAGGGTGGAAGCTATGCGGACGCCCCACAGGGAGGACGTGTCCGGACCGGATCAATTGCTGCTCTCGCCTTTCTCGCGGTTGTTTCAGTCATTTTGCGTCCAGAATGAGATGGAGGAGAAGTTCACGTTAGAACCGGCCATCGGGCGTGAGCGGTCCCGAAAGCCCAGGGGTCGGCGCCGGCGTTCTTCAAGATGATCAGCTTCGGCTTCCGTGACGGACCCTGTTCGTCGATGCCGCGCTTCGCGAGGAGTATGAACGGCTCCACTTCGAAAATGGACGCCGCCAAAGATCGGTTACTTGCGGCATTGAAGCTCGAGGGAGGGACGAAGAAAGTATCGCCTTGAACATCACCGAGCACCGGCAGTTCGGGATCGGACTCATCGCTGCCATCGTCGCGCTTTCCGCTTTGATCAGCATGTCCGTTGGACTGGTTGGAATGATCCCACTTGGTACCTTCTGCCAACCATCATCGCCTTCTAGGTTCGGCATCACTGCGCCTGGGGCCATCCTGAACGTCGTCTTTGGCTTGACCGCGCTCAGCTAAATTGATTCTCCGTGACAGTCCCGATTTTCCTCGAAATCCGCATTGGACGCCATGTCACGGCATTCGGTACTTGGGCTGGCGAAGACTCCAGCCGGGATCCCGCTCTAACGATGTCTGCCCTCTGGATGGAAGATGCCCGTCGTGCAAGCGGAGATCATCTCCTCCGAATCGATCGCTCTGCCTCGCGCGCCTTTCGCTTCTGTAGGGACGACTTGGCTGCTGCACTAAGCCGCCGCGTCGGTTCACGACCTAGCGCTCGACGCGTTAATCTTCCCTTTTGAGCTTCTCGAGCTCCTGCTGAAGCGCTTCGGTCTCTCGGGCGACCTCGCATCCTTCGCCCAGTTGTTCCTGAAAACGCTGGCGGGTCTCGGCGAGAACAGCGGGGGCGAAGGATTCAGTCAGCCGAATCTCGATTGCAGATCGGGCACTGGAGGGTGAGTTCATGAGCGCTTATGCCGCCGTCGGGTTAGATGTCATGAACCCTCCGTTTCGGCAGCTCTTAGGCCCGAATAAGCGTGATGCGGCCCCTTCGCCACGCTTCCGATGTGGCTTTACCTTTATTTCGACATCCTGATCGAACGCCGCCAGCATGCGCAGCAGCTTTCCACGGAAACCAACTTGAACTGCCCTCGAAGCAGCTTGGAGATGTTGGGTTGCTTCACGCCGACGAGCTTCGCGGCTTCGGTCTGAGTGATGTCCCGCTCCGCCATCAACCGCTTCAGTTGTACAATGAGGGCTGCCTTGAGT
Source organism: Bradyrhizobium sp. Kon56 (assembly GCF_055807635.1). Lineage (NCBI taxonomy): Bacteria > Pseudomonadati > Pseudomonadota > Alphaproteobacteria > Hyphomicrobiales > Nitrobacteraceae > Bradyrhizobium > Bradyrhizobium sp. Kon56. The sequence continues at coordinate 12,564 of NZ_JBVVOU010000006.1, forward strand.
TGGTACTCGTCGGCGTTCGGGAGGCGGTTGGCCGGCAACTTCTTCTTCGTGCTCGTGATCGAGCTGCGTTTATTCCGTGTTGACTGCTTCCGTGTCGCGCAGGCGCTGCCATGCGAGGCCAGATCGTCCCATATGCGGATCGGCGGCCAAAAGAGCTGCTGATCGGACCGCGTGAAGGTGAATTTCAACGCTCTACCGCGCTCGAGTGCCTTCGGAGTTTTGGCTTAACCTGTTGCGGCTGTGCTCGTCTTGGGGGACGGCATATACAGGCCGGGGAGCACATATGTGTGTGCGTAAGAGTATGGACAGTATTCGTGTGCGCGCGCCTGCGGAATTCAGCGTAAGACACGCGTCACTTCCATAGAAGAGATTCTGGCCAGTCTGTGAACTCCAACTCGAAGCTACGTAGGCCGGTGGGTTTTGTCGTGAATTTAAGGGTCTTCCCTGAAAGGTCGGCCAATGAACCAGATGCGAATGTGAAAACTGTCGTGCCGGAAGTTGCGACCCCAATGTCTTGCTCGCCTTCCATGCTAGAGAAGTCGGACGCCTCGGAGAGTTGCCCAAGTGCAACTCCCTCCAGCGCGTGGTGAAATTCCATGGACGCCAAGTATGTCCTTTTGTCAGCAGCCCACTCGCTGACCGACACTGCTGTGATCCCCGCGTCGGTCAAGAGACCACCTGCGATCCGGCAGCCATATTGAACGGTGAGAATAACCCGCTCATTCCGAACTCCGGCCGGCTCTCGATCGGCGGCAGTGATCGTGCACGCGTACCGCCTTGTTTCCGCAACCGCCCCCATGCCTAGCCCGATCCACTCGAGAGCGGAACATAGTACAAAAGCGAGAGCGGGTCTTATCATTCGACTGCACCTGATCTGAAATAACGTTCCCTGCTCTGTACAATCTGACGCTACGGGCGATTCAAGCGCCTTCGATCGCTCTGCCGGATCAACGTTACTCAGGTGACTGCGGTGTCGCAGAAGCGAGGCGAGCGGTATCCCCCGGCAGTGCCCTTGGATGGGGCCGGAACGATTTCATTATCGGTGCGCAGCGGGCAGCACGTCGGTGAACCAAGGCTATCGGCCGCGCTTTTCAGGTCGGCGGCGGCCATGAGGGGCGCGACGGCCCGCGGCGCCGGAGCGCTACATTCCTGACCCAGGCGCAGGCGCTCTGTGAGCGGAGGCTATTCAACGCGGAATGCTCCCGCGGCACAGGTCCCGAAATTTTGCTTCACAATCTCAATGTAAAAGGAAACGTGGCCGAGACAAGCCGTTCAAAGGCAGACTGCCGCTCAAGCAGACGCTCTTCGAGCATCTTACGCTGGAGATCATCTAGCTCGCTTTGAAGCCTTCTGCGACAACGCCAAATGTCATTCCGTACGGATCTGATCTCATTCAAGCGCTCGTCAATCGAAGTCATCACGGATACCGTATCCAACTTGAACCAGCCATGGACAAGAGCTCAATCACGTTCTTCCTCGCTAACACGCCGATAACTCTTAGGACTTGGGCCATCTGCGGACTGATGTCACGATCTCCTCCCAGCGTGTCCTCTTGTATCGGCATCATTCAACGCAAGAGCACGAAGTAGCGGTTGCTCCTGCAGAAGTTCAGCTTATTTTGCCCCAGCGCGCAGGATTTCAAAACCGAGCAGCAGCCCGTGAGTGGGCCGACTTGGTAATCCAACCAACACCCGCCGGACAGGGGTCAGGCTGGTCACCTGTCGAATTGGAGTAGCGATCAATCGGACGGTCGCGCCGTCAAACTCTGGGCAGCCGCGCCTTTCAGACTTGAGCACGGCAATTGCCATGCCAGCGAACCTCAGGTGGAATTGAATCAATCCATGTTCGGTTCGGAGGCTCGTCCTTTACGAACGAGCCGGGCTTCGCGGCCGCGGCGCGCCAGAGCGGCCCGGATATGAGTCGGAGAGGCTTCAGTCGGCAGGGCTCGGCGAAATCGTGAACGATGCGCACCGCCAGGCGCCTCGGCTCAGTGTCTCGCCCAGCTGCGTAGGTCTTGTTACCGCCGTTCCCGCGTGCGGCTGGCAAGCGAACCTCACCACAAAGGTATCTGCGATCACTCTAGCCCGGCCTGGCACTTGTGGCATCTGTGACACTGAATGTAGTGATCAAACCAAGACATCCTAGTTTGTTTGTTCGTCCGGACCCGTTCTACAACTAAATCAGCAACTTGCATCTCGGACGCAACTGGCACCGCAGTTGCTAATTGTCCAATGACACCGTGAGCGCTGAGCGCGGCCATGGGTGTAAGACGGATACATCAACTTTGCGGAGCGTATTGGCCACCCAATCGCTCGATGGAGCACCGATGCGGCCACCGGACAGCTTACTGCTTGCGGCACACTTGTTGTTGTCAGACCGACCATCAGGCCGCTTGAGCCGCTAGTCTGATCGACCAACAGAGGCCTCGATCTAAGCTCAAAGCGAACTCGCGAATCACATGAGCCCCTCAAGCCCTTGCGTGAACGCCGCGGCGGGCTCCTCAAAGTCGTACATTTTGATGCAGCCTCGCTTGAGGATCCGCTGCATGCTGCGCCGGACCGTCGAGGAACGCGTGGCATCGCTTTCGACTGTTTCCTTGTTTAACAATCAGAACTAATGAGGCGGTGTATGAACATGTCGATCCCGGAGCTTCGGCTTGTCGCTGAAGCATCTATTTTCGCTATTGGGCTGTTGATGTCGTCAGGAGCTAACGCCGACGATGATCTGATGAGAAACGCCAAGCAGATCTTCCATCCGATCCCCTCGGTCATTCCTGCGGTAAAAAACAATCCGGTGACGCATGGAAAGGTCGAGCTTGGCAAGATGCTGTTCTTCGATCCGCGTCTATCGGCGAGCGGGATCATTAGCTGCAATACGTGCCACAATCTCGGCACCGGCGGAGTCGATGCCGGTCCGACCTCCGTTGGTCACGGCTGGAAGGTCGGCCTACGTCGGGCGCCAACCGTCTACAACGCAGTGTTCAATGCGGCGCAATTCTGGGACGGACGCGCCGCGGACCTCAAGGCGCAAGCCACCGGCCCGGTGCAGGCGAGTGCCGAAATGAATGCGACTCCGGATCATGTGCTCGGTATCTTGAACTCAATGCCCAGCTACGTCGCCCTGTTCAACAACGCCTTTCCGAACGAAGCGAGACCGGTCACCTTTGAAAATTTTGCGAAGGCGATCGAGGCTTTTGAAGCGACTCTCATTACACCTGCGGCTCCGTTCGACCAGTATCTGGAGGGCAATACACGTGCTCTCGATGATCAGCAGAAGTCAGGGTTGGCACTGTTTATGGCGAAGGGATGTTCCTCTTGCCACAATGGAATCAATCTCGGTGGACAGGCCTACTTCCCGTTCGGCGTGATGAAAAAGCCGGATGCAAGCGTGCTTCCGGACGCCGATAAGGGCCGATTCGCGGTTACCTGGGCGGCTGGCGACGAATATGTCTTCCGCGCGGCGCCATTGCGGAACGTCGCGTTGCGAGCCCCTTACTTCCATTCGGGCCAGGTTTGGAGCCTGAAGCAAGCTGTTGCCCTAATGAATGACATCCAGCTCGGCGCCAAGCTTAGCGATAGGGAGGAAAACGACATTGTCGCATTTCTGAATTCGCTGACCGGTCGGCTGCCTAAGATCGAGTATCCGATACTGCCGACGCGCACCAACACGACACCAAAGCCTTCAATAGACAGATAGCCTTAGCAGCACCGGCCTCATTCCCTGCCGAACAGCAACAGATGCGCTCCAAGAGCCCGGGGTCCCGCAATGACGCCAAAATGAATGATCCCCTGCTGTCACTGATAAGCAGGCACATAAAAAGCCGCCCGGCCTCAATGCGAGGCCGGGCGAAAGTCACGCGGGAGCGACGCTGCTTTCCGCATCGTTCCAGCTTTCGTCGGTAGGGAGGACTACCGGCGATCGACTTACGACGAGGGCATTCGCCGTCAAACAGGGAGAAGCGGATATCGCTCTGCACAACTTATCGAGCCGCTTGCCTTCCGCTCCTGTCGTAAACTTCAGGACTTGCTCACCACTTGCCAGCTGTCCGGTTGGCACGGGCAGCCCCTTGATGGAGCTGGGATCCATCGCGCAGGCGGTTTGACTGCCGAGCCCTGAAACTCAACCGTCAGTTTGCCGTCACGCGCCAGTATTTGGCACCGCCGATACCAGCAAATCTTCCCGAAGACCGCGCGAAGGCGCAAATTAGGTATGAAACTCCGCAAGGGCGGTAAAATAGATTGTTGTGATGGGACGCATCCATGGGATGGATAAATGAAGCGATAGGACTGCGGTTCGCGTCGAGCGTAAGTGACTTGGAATATGTCACCTAATCGGTATGGCCGGCATGCGGTCGTCCGCCGGATTCGAGCTTGTCGCCGCTGTATGCGATCGCCTCCGCCGGGGCAAACCGGCATTCGTAGGCGCTGGACACTTTGGAAGCTCGCAAGGATATCGCGAGCTCCCAAAGCGCGTTCATCTTATTCACAGATACGTTGGCGACACGCTCCGTACGATCATGCCTCGGCCCGCAACTCGCGTGCGGCGGCCACCATATTGACGAGCGCGGGACGCACCTCCTCCCATCTTCGCGTTTTCAGTCCGCAGTCGGGATTGATCCAGAGCTGCCGATCGGAAACCCGCTGCCGCGCCAACACAATCAGCTGCTTGATCTCGGCTGCTGCGGGAATGCGCGGTGAATGAATGTCATAGACGCCCGGCCCAATTTCACTAGGATATTTGTAGCTCTTGAAAGCGTCGAGCAATTCCATTTTGGAGCGCGACGCCTCGATTGAAATGACGTCGGCATCCATTGCTGCGATCGCATCGATGATTTCGTTGAACTCGGAATAGCACATGTGCGTATGGATCTGAGTTCCGTCAGCGACAGCGGAGGAGCAAACGCGGAAACTGTCCACTGCCCAATCGAGATAGTCCTTCCACTGCGATTTGCGCAGCGGCAATCCCTCCCGCAACGCAGCCTCGTCGATCTGGATCATGGTCGCTCCAGCTGCCTCAAGGTCGATGACCTCGTCTCGGATCGCGAGAGCGATCTGTCGGCATGTCTCGCTCCGCGGGATGTCGTCACGGACAAACGACCAGTTCAGGATCGTCACCGGTCCGGTCAGCATAGCCTTGACGGGTTTTTTGGTCAGAGACTGCGCATGTCGCCACCATTTAACGGTCATGGGCTTCGGGCGGGAGACATCTCCAAACAGGATAGGAGGACGAACGCACCGCGAGCCATAAGACTGAACCCAGCCGTGCTTGGTGAATGCGAAACCCAACAGCTGCTCGCCAAAGTATTGAACCATGTCATTGCGCTCGAACTCGCCGTGTACGAGCACGTCCAGGCCGATATCTTCCTGCCAATGCACGGTATGGGCTGTCTCCGCTTTCAGAAGCTGCTCGTACTGCGTGTCATTCAGCGCTCCCCGCGCATGAGCTGCACGCGCATTGCGGACGTCCGCCGTTTGCGGGAAGGATCCGATGGTTGTGGTTGGAAACATTGGCAATGCGAAGGCGACGCGCTGGACGTCGGCGCGCTGGGTGAACGCACTGCGACGGCGACGCATGCTATCGTCGATCGCGGCCATTCGTCCGGCGACGTTCGCACTGTGGATCTTCGGCGATGTTTCGCGAGTGACGGATGCATCCTCTGAGAGCGTGAGTTCATCGGCCACGTCGGCAGCATAGCCAGCCAGCGCTTTGCCCAGTATCGAAAGTTCCTTGATCTTCTGCACTGAGAACGCCAACCACGTCTTCAGATTGGGATCGAGATCGATCTCTAGCTCAATGTCGGTCGGAACATGAAGCAGCGAGCAGGAGGGGGCAATCTGAACACGGTCCCTGCCCAGTTTTTTGACCATGGGAGCAAGTTGGTCGAGTAGCGCCGGCAGATTAGAACGCCACACGTTGCGACCATCAACGACACCGAGCGAGACCACGAGATCTCTACGGGCTCTGGCGACAATCGCGTCCAACTGGTCAGGTGCACGAACCAGGTCGACATGAAGCCCGGCAACGGGCAAGGCCAAGACTGTTTCAAGATTGTCGCCGACAGCCCCGAAGTATGTGGCCAGCATGATTTTAAGGGCCGGCACGGCCTTAGCGAAATGAGCATAGGCCCGGCGGACAGCCGCCCGAGATGCTTCGTCGACGTCCATCACTAGGCATGGCTCGTCGAGCTGGACCCATTCAGCGCCGCGCGAGGCTAGTTCGCGGAGAACATCGACATAGACGGGGAGGAGGCGATCAAGCAGCGACAGCGGATTGAATGCGGGATTTACGCTTTTGCCGAGCTTCAGGAAAGTGACTGGGCCCACTAGGACGGGCCGCGTCTGATAGCCGAGGCTTCTTGCCTCCTCATATTCCTCGATCGGCTTCCGAGAGGCATACGTAAAGATCTGATCCTGGTGAAATTCCGGCACCATGTAGTGGTAGTTCGTATCGAACCACTTCGTCATCTCCTGTGCGGCTACGCCGGGCCCATGCTGGGCGTGACCACCGTCCTGAGCGCCACGCGCCATGGTGAAGTAGGTTTTGAGCGACACAGGACCTTCGTTCCAGCCGTAAACGTCGGGAATGGCGCCGACCATTAGGCTGGTATCGAGCACATGGTCGTAGAGCGAGAAGTCATTCGAAGGAATGACGGTCGCACCGCGGGATTTCTGCCGTGCCCAATTAGCGGCACGAAGTCCACTCCCCGCCTCGAGGAGCTCGGCTTCGCTGGAATTTCCCGCCCAGTAGCTCTCGAGCGCGAATTTGAGTTCGCGTCGTGGGCCGATGCGTGACGTCCCCAGTGTGGCAACGGGAAGCGAAAGGATTGACATAGCTTAGACCCCATGTTGGGGCAAAGGCCATGGCGGACGCAGACAGCGAACATCGCGTGAGCGACAACTGCTTGGCGCACACCGGGACGCCCCGCCCGTGGACGATATCTTGTCGAGGCAGGTCTCCTGGCTCACGGGTCGTCGCTGCTGTCCGGCCTTCCCGAAGCCGCATGGCTTCAGTGACTTCGTTGGACAGCGGCTCGCCGCTTACAGTTGCGGGGGCAGCGCCGGCATTGCACCGGCTTCCCTCTTAGCTCCGGATGAAACGACATCCGGAGACCGCGACGGCTTGAATTATGCGCACGAGGACCGATGCGTCAACCTACCGATTCTCGCTGCGATATTGCCCAAGCGATTACGAGCGCACTAGGCGGGTACGACGGTCTTGCTCGCGGCCTGGTGAACACGCCGGCATCTGTGGAGGCTCCGCTTGTGAAATGCATTCGCTTTCAACACCCTGCTCGTGTAACGGTTGAGCTCCACGACCGGAACGAACCCCGGCCGCTTTCGGTATCTGTGTGATCGCGAGGAGGCGGCCTTTTCCGTCAGCAGCTTTTCGAACCTGCGCGTCAGGAAGGTGCGATCATCCTCGGCCGGCATCCGTTTCGGTCACAGCCCACGAGGCTCCCTAGACATTTCGAAAGCCGGACTGCTCCAGGACCGCACGGATGATCAGGTCGGCTCCTTGGTGTTCGGCGGGCCCGCGACCAGGCACGAGGTCGTCCGCCTCCGTGAGGTTGGCCAAGATGATCTTCTCGGTGCACTAGGTGTTCACGTGCTGAGCGACTTTTGCGCCGGCTTCGATGCGTCCGTGGCCGCTCGACGCCGGTCTGCCTCGCCTCGACTCGCGGCCAGCGACGATAGGCCTTAACGCTGCCACTGAGCATCGAGGGCCTTGTCCTTGTTCGTGACAAATTCGACGGTGTCCTCCGACAGAGCCCTTTGAGGGGGTCCTCGGAGTCGCTCAGCGTCTTAAGCTCATAACGATGTTAATCGACCCCGATGCGCCCCATGCGGTCGTGGTCTCCTCAAGGTCCCACATCTACAACTTCGTTCGCGAAATCGAGCGATGAGGCCTTTTGGTCGCGGGCTGCCTATCCTGTCTTGGACGGGACACAGGTGTCAGGGACCGGACAGACCACCGCGCATTGCGGCGTGTCGCAATGGCCCTCGCACTCCGTACATTTTTTGGCATCGATAACGTAAATGTCGCGCTTCAGACTGATCGCCGCGTTGGGACACTCGAACTCACATGCGCCACAAACGGTGCATTGCGAAGCGACGATCTTGTAAGCCATGCCTTCCGACTCCTTAGGCGAGCGATGTCATGGGCGATCCCTTTCAAATGCCGTGCCAAACGCAGACGCGCTCAATGTTGGGCAATTTGCCCAATTCGGCTGTCCCGGGTCTGAGACCATGTTGCATCTGCGACAGCAACAGGTCGCTTCAATTTCAGGCTACGAGCCCTCGGGCCCTCTTGCGAGAGTCAGTCGCGACTTGACGCTGGAAGCGTCCGTCGGTTTGTTTGGCACGTCAGCGCGGGGGCAAGCGAGGCTGACGCTTCCTCAACCGGCGGCGGCAAAAACCGCCAACGGACGCAGGTCTACGTTGGATCTCGGCAAACCTCCGGTCACACACCCCGACTGGAGGTTTGTGCAAGCCTCGCTCATGGCTGTAACGCGAGCTGCGCGGAGGACTCGCTGGAGGCTTGCCAAAACGGGCTTGTGGTATAACAAGCTTCGGAGGGAAATGAAGTGGCGGCGGGACGAGCGACACTGGCCTTGCAGACCGAATTGCACTCAGCCTCATGCCTGGTGCCGAGTAGGCATGGCGGTGCTCGTGAGCGTCGCTTGGCCGCACTCAGCCACTCGCAACTATTTTAGACGAGCTGCAGCAGGGTTGAAAGATGACTGTGCAAATTGCTTCAGTGGCATGGCTTTTCCGAACAGATGGCCCTGCGCAAGGTCGAAGCCGAGTTCGGCCACAGCGATTAGGTCAGCCTGGCTCTCCACACCTTCGGCGACGGTGCGCACATTGTACTCTTTGGCTAGATCGACGATATGGCGGCACACCGTTCGCTTGAGGGGCCCATTCGCGCAGCCGCCGACGAACTGACGATCCACTTTCAATTTCAGGAACGGGAATTTTGTCATCCCCATCAGCTGCGGCCAATTGGCACCGACATTGTCGATTGCAAGGCCAATGTTGTGAAAGCGAACCTCACGCGCAACCTCGACCAGGAGATCTAGGTTCTGGATCGCTTCCACGCTCTCGATTTCAATCGTCAAACCGCCGAAAGCGGCGTGCGACGGCATGCGCCGACAGAGATCGCGTACCGCCTGCGGGTCAATCAGGAATGCTGCCGGAAGATTGATGGAGAGATCGATCGAAGTTTGCTGCTCCAGAAGATACTGCCAATCCTTGATCGCGCGGTCGATCACGAACTGCGACAAGTTCCTAAAATGCGGATCGTGAGGTTCCGTGATGAAATAGGCCGGTGGAACAACGCCCCAGGTCGGGTGCCGCATTCGCACATGCGCCTCGGCGCCGCGGCGGCTAAGGGTACACGCGTCAAACTTCGGCTCATACCAGAGCTCAAGCCAGCCAGCGTGTAAGGCTTCTCCGACATGGACCGCGGGACGGGGCGCCGGCTCTCTTGGCAAGAGCATGCCGATCCGATCGCGCAACGTCTCGGCTGCAAACGGCGCCCGGAGCGGCGGCAGCATAGCAAGTCCATATTCACTGCCGACCTGCTGCACTGCCGCCATGATGATCGACTCGCGCGCTCCGAACGCCAGCACTCGGCCTGCAAATTCTTCGCGCACCAGTATCTCGAGCAATCGTCCAGGCTCGATGCGGTCCGAGCCAATGCCGAGCAGGATCAGATCAGGGAACTCCGTGCGGAGTACATGCGGCAACTCGTCAGCAGTCCTGCATTCGCTGATAACAAATCCCATATCCTCCAGCACATCCCGTAGAAAGGCGCGCAGATGCCGCTTGCCGACGGCCAGGCATGCCCGCGGCCGCACCTTACGTTGCCCGAAGATTACAGGTTTCCGTCCGACCAGTTCGGCCTGCCCATGTTCCATCGCAACCACTCCCGTTCCGTGACGGTGCCTTAAACGAGGAGCGAAGGTCCAAACAAGCTGTGCTTCCCGATATCTTTCGATTGTTCGAGATAAGCTTAAGATAGTGCATTAGTGTGCAAAATCTTTCGCGATCTTGCTCAGACGATTTTGTCGGGCGCACGCGTATGATACCTGTCGCGCTTCGCGCAACTTTGTACGATGTCGTACGCGAGGTGGGAATCTCTCCTTCGGACGGACCGAGCTGACGCTCTATGGCGCTGCGATCATCGTGGCGCACGATTTATTGAATAGAGTAGTTCGTGAGCGACGATCGGCAATCACTCTTACGAACGTTTGATCGACATGACCGGCGTGTGCCGTTTGGTGATTGTTTTCCAATCGAAGGCAGCCCATCATGAGTTCGCAGCTGCTCAAGCCGCAGTCGATTCTGAGAACGGCAATGGCTTGCAATTACCTCAGCTCTGTTGCCTATAGCGAGTGTGGACGTGCTGCTTCCTACCGAGCCAGATAGTTGCTCTCAATTGCGTTTTCTGTATCCTCCTGAGCATGAATTTCCTCCAGAGGGCTAAGTCAGGTGTTCGTGTTGGCGCTGAAGGGCAAGGCACGTCCAGCGCGGGCACGGCTTTGCGCAAGAGCGTGCCAGGAGATGAGAACGCGGTTGCAAAAGCGGTCGAAGAGCTACTTTCCGAGTTAGGTGGCCCCGGACCGGAGTTCAGCCTTCAAGGCGCGAAGCAGGCGGCGTTGCGCCTGATTCAGGATCCCGAACAGGGCTTCATTTTTGTCGTTGAGGAACAAGGCACCGGGTAGATTGTAGGGGTAGCTAGCATCTCGGCCGTACAGGCCGTGAGAGCATCCGGAGCGTACGGCGTGCTTCAGGAGCTATGGATTTCTCGTGACTTCCGGAGCTCTGACTGCGGTCGGCATCTGCTCGAGGCGGTAGATTCGGAGGCGAAGCGACGCGGCTGGCAGATGATTGAGGTTGCGTTGCCTCCGGATGGTTATCCGGCCCTAGAACGGGTACGCCACTTCTACGAGGAGAGGGGATATCGGGTTGGAGGATTGCGCGCGCGCAAGAGGCTCTGACAGTAGTACGACCTCTGCGCCACACACTTGAAGCGCTCTGGGCTAGCGTGCTATCGGTAAAGTCCTTCAAGCAGTAAATCCTGGGCTTGTTCCTTCTCAAAACGAACGCTTCACGCGTGCGTCGCGGCCAAGCATGATCGAGAACCTTGACGCTGATGCGGTGCTGACTCCCACCGCGAGCGGTTACCTCTTCGGCCTTCTTGGCGAGAACGTTCGAAAATATCGGCGATCAATCATTCTGCGTTGTGGGAAGCGATACCGCGACCCGCCCGACCAAAAGGCGACAGGTCGGCGGCGGCCCGTTCCGGGCGGAGCCCGACCCAGCATTACGAATCCTTCTTTTGTGCTTCCCATGCAGTGCGATTACCGGCTCTGGTTTGAGATCACCGCACACAAACGCCATCCATTCGTCACCAATTACATTCTCTCGGCGACTGGCTAGCCAGTCGTCTACCACACTCATTCCTGCAGCTTGGTGCGGCGGACCGGCGCGTGAAAAGATTCCGCACCACCTTGCCACTCCTGCTGGCGAATTTCGAGGAAGGTGAGCGAGATCAGCCATCACACTGATCCGGTAGAAGATTCCGTAATGAGCAATGCGCCGAGTGCCGCGTCCAATACGACATTCGTGCAGCTTCCACCCTGCGCAGGACTGGATGCAAGCGGACCGCTTTCGCCGTTTGGCCCCACCGAAGACGTGGCCGAGGGAATCATGCGCGACAAAGAGCCTCCCTTTTTGATCGACCGTCAGTCCGTCAGGACCGCTCGTCGCGAAGAACCAGCTGAATCGTCCGACTTTCCCCACGCCATCACGCATCAGCGGTACGCGCCAGATGCAATTGTCGCGCGTCATTGCAACGTACATTACGGTCTCGTCCGGACTGAGCACCAGGCCATTCGGGCCCGGGCCATTAGAAATCAAGCAGTCGATCCGGCCGTCAGGGCACAGTCGAAATGCCCGGCCGGTACGATCGTGCAATCCAGTCTGGCCCTGATCGGTGAAATAGATGTCGCGTTTGGTCGCGATATGCAGGTCGTTGCAGCCTCTGAAGGACTCGGAATTGCGGTGGCCCAGCAACGGCCGGATGGTCCCTCTCTGTCGATCGAGCTCCAGGAGACCGTTGATATAGTCGGACACGAGCACCCGGCCGTCCGGAGCAACCTTCAGACGTTCGGCCAGCCGTCGTATTCGATGATCAAAGACCAGACGCCCTCCGGTGAAATCCGGAAATGCGGCCGAAGGGGATCTCGACGACATAGAGATTCCCGGACTGGTCGAACGACGGTCCCTCGATGAAACAATCTACTGGATATGCCCCGCGGTTCGCGTCTGCCCATTCCGAAGAAACACCCGGGCGACGAAACTCCGCCGGCATCGACGAGAACACGCTGGTCTCCATCAGCTTGGGCGGGTTTTCGAGATGCTTATGATGCGCCTTCCAGCCTGCGACGCGGCTGGCCCTCGTATTTGTAGCCGAACTGCTTGGGCATTGGGCCCTTGTTGCGATCGTTGCGCCCAGTTTGCTCCCAGGCGTGAGCCAGGATTCCGACCGCGCGCGACAAGCAGAAGATCCCCCGCGCGAGCGGAGAGGCGAAGCCCAGTTCGCCGTAAATGACCGCCGTCGCGCCATCGATGTTCATCGGAATGAGCATGCTCTTGCGCTGTTGCATCACCCGCTCGATCGCGCGAGCGGCCTTGGCATAATCGCCGCCGACACTGCCCTCGTCAGCTGCGGCATCCACCAGCGCCAATAGCGGGGCCGCGCGCGGGTCGACTGGATGAAACCGGTGGCCGAAGCCCGGCAGATATTTGCTGCGGGTTGCGGTGAAATGGTCGATTGCAGCGCCAGCGGCCTGCTCGATCTCTCGCCCTTGGCGCCGTCGCAGCACATCCTCGTAGAGTTCGATAGCCTGCTCCCCTGCTCCGCCATGCACGTCATCGAGCGTGTTGATTGCCGAGGCCATTGCGCCATTCAGGGGCAGGCCGCAGCTCACCGCCATTTGGGCAATTGCAATGGAGGGCGCGTGCGGACCGTGGTCAACGGATCCAACCAGCGCAGCTTGCAGCAGCTGCTCCTGTGCTGGCGTCGGCAGATTGCCACGCAACATCAGCCAGATCATGGCGGGAAAGGAAACGCGGCCTATCAAATCTTCAATTGGATAACCCCGATAGGCGATGCGACCTGGCGCGATATCGCAAATGGAGGTTCGCCACCAACTGGCCGCTTGCTGTCTCAGTTCTTCTTCGCTCATTTCCAGTTCCGTCCTTTCAACCTGCCGATTGCCAACCGACGCAAGCCGTCCGATGTCATGATATCGGTCCGTCCGTGGCTACGCGGACGGGCAGGAAATCAGCCTCTCCTTGCTTTGGCGTCCCGACGGCTCGGCTTGAGACCAGTTGCTCAACCTCCGCATACGAATAGCCGAGCCGCTGCAGCCATCGCTCAGTGTCTGCTCCGAGCGTCGCAGGTGGTGAAGGCACCGAAAACTCCTCATCCAGCCGGAACCCCGGCCGCGTGATTCGTAACGGCTGCGCACCGTCTTGTTCTGGCGCCAAAGTCTCGACGAATCCGCGCTCAAGGACCTGTGGCTGCTGCAACACTTGCGAGACCGTCAGCACACGGCCGGCAGGGACACCAGCCAGATTCATTTGGGCCTCCCATTCCTCAGCGGGCTTGCAACTCAATGCCTTGTTCAACTCCGCGCTCAGCGCAGCGCGGTTGACCTTGCGCATCTCGCGTCCAGCAAAGCGTGGATCCGCCTTCAGGTCCGGTCGGTCGATCAGGTCGCATAGGGCTTGGTACTGCTTCTGCTCGTTGGCGGAAATGTTCAGCGGGCCCGTCGCGGTGCGAAACGTGCCGGAGGGAGCCGCGGTAAAGTTCTCGTTGCCGATGGGCTGCGGCTCGACCCCGGCGTTCAGGTGGTTGGAGACGACCCATCCCATCGCCGCAACGGTGGCCTCGAGCAGGGACACGTCGATGAACCGACCCCGTTGCCTATGCCGCTGGTCGACCAGAGCCGCGGCGATGGCAAACGCAGCAGTCAGTCCCGCAATCGTGTCCGAGATCGGAAAGCCCGTGCGCAGGGGAGCCGAGGTTATATCGCCGGTGACGCTCATCGCTCCGGAAAGACCCTGGACGATCTGGTCATAGGCCGGACGGGCGGACCACGGTCCGCTCTGCCCAAAGCCGGAGATCGCGCAGTAGACCAGACGCGGGTTCAGCCCGACAAGCACATCAAAGCCGAGGCCAAGGCGTTCCATCACCTTCGGCCGGAAGTTTTCGAGCACCACGTCGGCTTCCTTGACCAGTCGCAAGAACACCTCGCGGCCCGCTTCCGATTTCAGGTCCAGTGCAATCGATTGCTTGCCGGCGTTCACGGCGACAAACGAGAGTCCCTGCAGGCGCTCCGCTCTTTGCGGATCCGCGCCGAGGCGCCGCGCCAGGTCGCCGCCGTTCGGATTTTCCACCTTAATGACCTCCGCGCCAAGGCGCGCAAGATGGTAACCACAGAACGGACCCGCCAACACGTTTGACAGGTCGAGAACGCGTATACCGGTTAGCGGCAGAGACATCTGAAGAGCCTTCTTGTAGGTGATCCGATAGCGAGCGCTTAGTACGCAACTTATTTCAGTTGCTGCGCAGCACGTTCCGCGAATCGATTCGTGAAGGTCTTGATGAGGTCGATCTTTGCGGCTGCGATCTTCGGATCAAAGTCGCCTAGGACAGCGAGCGGGACCTTGGCCGCGTCGATGTCCATCTGACCGGTTGGCGAGAACAGCGCTTTCGACGCGTTCATGATCTCGATGTTCACCTCGCGATTGTCGGTCTTGTATGCAGGAGGCATCGCGTCGACGAGTTGTTCCGTCGACGCCGTGTTGATCCAGCGGTGGGTTTTGAGCAAGGCGTTGACGAGGCGCTGGACCGTTTCTGGATTTTTGTCGATGAAGGTCTGCTGCAGGTAGAGACAGGCGGTCGGATAGATTCCGCCAAAGGCCTGTTTTGAGCCTTCGAGTGTGCGCGCGTCGAACAGCGGCGTCGCACTCTTTTTGCGCGCGAGAAGGGTCGCAATCGGGTCGAAATAGACGAGCGCGTCGATATTCCTGGCCTCGAGCGCCACCATGCCGGGTGCCCCGCTGCCGACCGCGATAATGTTCACGTCGCGCGGACCCAACCCAGATTTCTTGATGTAGTAGCGCGCCATGGTGTCGGTCGATGACCCCGGCGCCGTGATCCCGAGCTTGAGGCCCTTCAGGTCGGCACCGGACTTGACCTTGTCAGCGAGGCCGCTGCGGACACCGAGCAACACGCCGGGAATGTCATTGAGCAGGAACACGCAGGAAATCTGTTTGCCCTGCGCCTGCATCTGAATGGTGTGATCGTAAAAGCCGACTGTCCCGTCCACCGAACCGCCGACCAGCGCCTGCAAAGCCTTCGAACCACCGGCCTGGAAGTTTTCGACGCTCACCTCAAGGCCCTGGTCCTTAAACGAACCGAGCTTCACACCAAGCTCGAGAGGCATATAGTTGAGGATCTGTGATCCCACTGCGATCTTCAATTTTGTCTTCTCCGGCTCGGCGGCATGCGCTGAAATGAGCGGCAATACAGCTGCCGCGATAACCACCATCAGTCTCGGAAAAGCGTGCATGGGAACCTCCGTGAGAATGGGAGCGCTACGATCAAACTTCGTGGGCAGGTGCCGGCCGCCAGACCAGCAGCCGCTTTTCCACCCGGTCGACGATGGCATCGAGCGCGATGACGAAAGCGGAGAGGACGATGATCCCTGCGAAGACACCGGCGGCATCAAGGACGCCCTCGGCCTGCGCAATCAGGTGCCCCAATCCTGCGGACGAACCGAGATATTCGGCGACCACCGCTCCCATCACGGCCATGCCGACAGATACCCGCAGACTCGACAGGATCCACGTGGTGGCGGACGGCAGGTAGACATGGCGCAGCAGGGAGGACTTCGATGCACGTAGCAGGCGCGCATTCGCGAGCACGACCGGATTGACCTCGCGAACGCCCTGAAAGGTGTTGAAAAAAGCGACGAAGAGAACCAGCGTCACGCCCAGCGCGACCTTGGAGGTGAGGCCCAATCCGAACCAGATGACAAAAATGGGCCCCAGCAAGATGCGCGGGATCGCATTGAACATCTTGATGAAGGGCTGAACGACCTCGGCCGCAAACGGGCTTAAGCCCAACCAGATACCAAGCGCCGTGCCGATCCCGATACCAGCCAGGAAAGACAGGACCGTCTCCAGCAGTGTTATGCTGACATCGGTCCAGAAGTCGGCCGTTGACATCCACTCTCCGATCCTTGCGATGAGTGTCGACGGGGCCGGAAAGAAGAACGGGTCGATCAACCCGGCCCGCACGCCCAATTCCCAGATCAGGATCAGCCCAAGCACGATGGCGAACTGCGTGAGAGCGACCTTACCCCTGCGTGGCATAGCTTTTCTCCACTTCGGCGCCGAGCAGCGACCAGATTTCACGGTAAAGCGCGACGAACTCGTCGGTGGTCTGTAGCGCCGAGACGTCGCGGGGACGAGGCAGCGTGATCCTGACATCGCCAACCATGCGGCTCGCGGGACCGGCAGACATCACAACGACGCGGTCCGCCAGCGTGATCGCCTCATCGAGGTCATGGGTGATGAAAACGAGTGAGCGCCGGTCCGCCTGCCATAGCTCGAGCAGGATGCGATGCATGAGGCGGCGCGTGTGAACGTCCAGCGCGGAGAAAGGCTCATCCATCAGGACGATCTTCGGCTCCATGATCAGGGTCTGCGTCATGGCGACCCGCTTGCGCTGGCCGCCGGACAATTGGTGCGGATAGCGCTCCTCGAACCCTTTCAAGCCAACCTTGGCGAGCCAGGGCCGCGCCTGCTCGCGCGCTTTCGCGATCGAGCTTCCCTGAAACACCAGCCCGAGGCCGACATTGTCCTGGGCTGTTTTCCAGGGCAGCAGCCCTTCCTGTTGCAGCATGTAGCCGGACTGACCGTTCAGGCCCCTAAGCGATTTGCCGAAAATGCGAACCTCGCCGGCGGCCGGCTTCAGCAGTCCGGTGACAGTATTGAGAATGGTCGATTTTCCGCAGCCGGTCGGCCCGACCACTGCAACGAATTCGGTTTCGCCGACCTGGAGGTTCATGCTTTTCACGGCGGTGAAGTCGCCGAAGCGAATCATTACGTCGCGCAGGTCGACGGCAAGTGCCGGCTGCCCTTCCATTGTTTCGCTCCGCAGAACCTGTTCTAAGCCTCAAAACAGGTAACTTTTGCTCTATCCGGAGTCAATTGCATTCTGCAACACAGAACGCAGATGAGCATGGGACACTGGACTTTCTATCCATTCTGGATATCTGTTCTGCAGAACAGAACACGAGGCTGTATCAATGGCAAAGACAGGGGTTGATGCGGTCGGGCGCGCCCTGGCGATCCTCAAGGCCTTCGGTCCTGAGCGCGCAGCTATGACGCTGACCGAGATTGCCGAGGCGACGGACTTCTACAAGAGCACGGTCCTTCGCCTTGCCGCATCCCTGGAAGCGGACGGATTCCTGGTGCGGGGGACCGACCGCCTATTTCGACCCGGACCGGAGCTATGGCGCCTTGGGGCGCTCTATCAGCGTGGGCTGGACCTCGGTGACCTGATCAGACCCTCGCTCCATCGTCTGGTCGAAGCAACCGGAGAGACCGCATCCTTCTACATCGCGGAGGGCGACGAGCGCATTTGCCTTTATCGCGTTAATTCTCCGCGTTCCGTCCGGCATCACCTCGAAGAAGGACAACGATTGCCGATTGATCGTGGCGCTGCGGGCCGCGTTCTTACCGCTTACCGCGATTTTGCATTAGCTGGTGGAAAGAAGATCAGAGATCGTGGCTTCTACGTCTCGATCGGCGAGCGTGATCCTGAGGTTGCGGCCGCAGCGGTGCCCGTCATCGATGTCTATGGCAAATTGCGGGGCGCGCTCTCAGTCTCCGCCATTCGCACTCGCTTTGATGCAGATGCTCGGAAATCTGCCGTTGAAGTGCTGAAGTCCGAGGCTAAAGCGCTGATTGGTTTGCTGCCTGCAACTGAGCGCTGAGCTACAATGGCAGCGTTCTGTTTATAACGCACAGCTCAGCGGGTGCCGCAATGGCCTCTCCTGAGCGTAGCGCGCATTTCTCGCATTGTTGAGGCCTGCAGATCATCCTCGATCTCGACGCCACCCATCCCTACACGGACATCAGGAGGGAGGCTTCTTCAAGGCTATTACGCTGCTCGTGTGATGTGTGCTGGTGCGCGTGTTCTGGAGCCGTCATGGCCTGACGGCCAAGCTGCGGCGCGCCGACATCGATGCAAGCGCGGTTAGGACGTTTCGCGGATTGTGCGGCCTAAAGCCGGATGGGGTTAGACCGAATCGATTTGGGATTGAACGAAGCCGCTGTCTCAGCGTGCGTGGCGAGGTGGCGTAGATCGCCTCCTGGCGGAGAGGATGTGGGTGTTGGAGCCCCCCTCAGACAGGGTATTGAGATGGCCGATTTGAGCCCTCTTCGCCGCCGCATGATCGAGGATATGACAGTCCGCAATCTGTCGCCGGCGACGCAGCGATCCTACATCAGCGCGGTTTCGAAGTTCAGCCGCTATTTCGGCCGATCGCCTGAGCGGTTGGAGCTGGAAGACGTCCGGGCCTTCCAGGTGCATCTGGTCTCGACCGACATCTCATGGCCGGCGCTGAACCAGATCATCGTCTGTGCGCTACGGTTTTTCTACGGCGTCACGCTCGGCGAGGCGCTCATCCCCGAGCGCATTCCCTATGCGCGAGAGCCCCGCAAGCTGCCGGTCGTTCTCAGCGCCGACGAAGTGGTGCAGTTCCTCGAGGCGGTGTCGAGCCTGAAGAGCCGCGCCGCGCTCACCACCGCCTATGCGGCCGGCCCCAGGGCCTCCGAGGTCGCGGGACTGCGGATCGAAGACATCGACAGCACCCGCGGTGTCATCCAGGTGCGCCACGGCAAAGGCGCGAAGGATCGCAACGTGATGCTGTCGTCCCAACTGCTCGGCATCCTGCGCACCTACTGGCGGCTCGCCCGGCCGCGGCTTTATCTGTTCCCTGGGCGTGACGAAGGTCACCCGATTGATCCGACCGTGTTGCATGCCGCCTGCCGCTCGGCGGTCAAGGCTGCGGGCCTGACCAAGCGCGTCACGCTGCACACGCTGCGCCACAGCTTCGCGACACATCTTCTGGAGAACGGAATCGACATCCGGATCATCCAGGTACTGCTCGGGCACAATAAACCGTCGTCGACGGCGCGCTACACGCAGGTCGCCACCCATACGATCCGGGCGACGCAGAGCCCGCTCGACCGCGTGTCGCTGGAGGTGACGCCACCGGCATGACAACGGCTCCGGGATCCGGCTTATGACCCGCCCCGACGTCCGCCCGCACCGACCCGCCATCGAGATTGCCGATATCTTGCGCCGGCATGGCGACGCCTATCGTCGTGACCATGCCGGTCATCTCGGTCGCGTCGAGCGGCGGGTGATGAACCAAGGCGCTCGGCGGCCATGTCGAGGCCTGCAATGACTGCGGCATGACGCGGATCGCCTATAATTCCTGCCGGAATCGGCATTGTCCGAAGTGTCAGGGGCCAGCCCGAGCCGCGTGCCGTGCCGCGCGAGAAGCCGACCTGCTGCCGGTTCCCTACTTCCACGTCGTCTTTACGCTTCCTGCACCGATCGCCGCGATTGCTTTCCAAAACAAGGCGGTCGTCTATGCCATCCTGTTTAAGGCCGCCGCCGAGGCGATGACCGACGCTTGCTGCCAATCCGCGCCGGCTCGGCGCGGAGATCGGCGGCGTCGCGGTCCTGCACACCTGTGGACAAGCGCTAACGCATCATCCCCACATTCACTGTGTCGTGCCGGGCGGCGGCCCGTCACCTGATGGAACACGCTGGATCGCCAGCCGACCGAACTTCTTCCTGGCCGTCAAACCGCTGTCCCGGCTCTTTCGCTGGCTTTTTCTCAAACGCCTGATCGGGGTCTTCAACGCCGGCGCCTTGCGCTTCTTCGGCGATCTTGCTTCTCTTGCCGAACTCGACGCTTTCGCTGGTCGCATCAAAGCCATGCAGCGCGTCAACTGGGTCGCTTGCGCCAAGCGGCCCTTCGGCGGACCCGCACAGGTGCTGGCCTATCTCGGCCGCTATACCCATCGCGTCGCGATCGCCAACAGCCGGCTCGTCGCACCCGACAACGATCATGTTGCCTTCACATGGAAGGATTACCGCCAGGACGGCGCGACAAAGATTATGAAGCTCAAGCCCGACGAGTTCATTCGCCGCTTCCTGCTTCATACGCTGCCCGACGGTTTCCATCGCATCCGCCACTTCGGCTTCATGGCCAAACGCCATCGCGCTGCCAAGCTCGCCTTTTGCCGCGAACTTCTCGATCATGAGACAGCCCCAAACGACAGCGAGCCGCCGCCTGTGGATTTGGAAGCTCAAACCTGGGCCGAAGTTCCTGCCTGGCCCGATTGTGGTGGCGTGATGCGCATCATTGAGCGCTTTCGACACAGCTTCAGATGCTCCAGCCCTCGAACATCACCGTTCCGATGCGACACATCGTGAGCCAAGTCATGCCGTGCACGACGATCATCATTCGTCATTTCGCTCCCGGCGTCTCGATCATCGCGGACGATGTCGACTCCGTGCTTTCACACTCCGCGACAACAACGGTCCGATGCAGCAAAATGCCTATCGCGATCTCCAGTGAAGCGCGTCTGATCTCAACTCTTCCCCGACGCGCACATCTCGTGTCTCTGCCTCACGCGCCGAGCCAGCAGATCGGGCCTTCCGATCTCGAACGTGCTGCATGCTCTGGTCCTCGTCTTCGGCCAGAACGAACGTCAAACTGGATTAAGCCCGAGGGGCAGGGTCAACACCCACGCCTTCCTCGGCGGTGCAAAATCCATGCGCCAGATTCGTGTGGGCGTCGGCGGCGCCACTACAACGATCGCGTGGTTGCCCCCAGCGCATCCAGTACGAGAGCAACCTATGGCGTGAGGACACGACGCGGCAATCCTCAGCGCGCGGCAATCCTCAGATGGGCTGTGACGGGCGTCTTTTGGAGCCTCGTACGACTCTCACGGCTACTCGCCGTTCCCAGCCGGTGGTCGGCCGCAGTCGACTCTTCTGGCGCGATTTGGCGGATTGTTAGCAAAGTTGCGCGACTGTCCGACCGCCTACATCTGTTCGTCGGAGCCGTGGCCTCTCGCGAGATCTCGTGTCCGTTGCATCGTGCGGGAAAAATATTCGTCGCGCTCGCGGCGCACGCGCTCTTGATGCGCCCTGAAATTCGCAACTCGTTTGCTGATGTGCTCTCGCTCGGAGGTGTTCCAGCTCAACCGCCGGGCAGAATCGGGCGGGGAAGCTTTTGCGATTGGCGCGATGGGTGCTACCAGCTTTGGAATAGGCGCTACGCTCCGTGCGCGTTCTACGAGTGCCGCGGATTGTTGAACCAGCGCCTCCAGTTCGTTCTTCCAGTTCATCTTCCATGTTCTCCGAACAGTCATGGGAGCATGCTAATTTGGTGCGGTACGCTCGTCCAGCTACCCCTTTTGGTAGTTGCGAGGCCGCTGCTTGTCCTCAAAATAGTGGCCGATGAGCCATCTGGGCCGATGAAATTCGCGGCTTCCCTGCTAGGAGAACTTCCCACGTAACCTTCGTCACCCAAGTGACGCAACAGGATGGAAGATCAGAAAGATGCGACCTGGGTCAAACCCGTCGGCTGTGCCTGGTCTCTGGCATGAAAGCATGATCGCCCAGGCTCGCCATACTCGAACTCCTCAAGCGAACTACGCTGACGCCGAAGCAGCGGAGATTGTGCGTCAATGCGCGAATCGCCCGAATGGTCCGACCAGAACTACCCTACAGTATTGCTCAAATAGGAGATGGGAGTGGCGAGGGGTGTTGTGAAATGGTTTAACGCGACGAAGGGTTTCGGCTTCATTCAGCCGGATGGGGGCGGCCAAGACATTTTTGTACACATAAGCGCCCTGGAGCGCGCTGGCGTCTCTGACCTGCGGGAAGGGCAGGCAGTCTCTTACGAGCTTAAAGTCGACCCGAGGCGCGGTAAAAGCAGTGCGGAAGATCTGCGTGTCTGATTTCATGTCGTAGGCGTCTGGCCTCAGCCCCCCTCCCAAGTCTGGCGCTTACCTCGGAACGACCCCAGCCGCTTTAAGCACTGGGGTCGTTTCATTTCTCGCCAATTTTCGACGTTTCGCGGGTCCGAATACAAGAGAACGTAGCTAGCGATGCTCGCTAGCGCAACGCCTCTTTGTCCCGTTTGGTAGACGGGTAACAGTCAGTCCGCCCGCTCGTCATAGCGCGATTTGAAGGCGCTCGCGAGCGGCTTATTGGTCGGAAGGTCATCCTCGCCGATCATCCTGGACTGGAGGTGGTGGCGCCGGCGCTGATCAAACCCGATACCATGCTGCGGCGCGAGTTCAACAGTGTGGACCAACGAAGGGATGGGAAAGCTAAGCAAGGACTCTCGAGCGGTTCGAGAGGGCTACGACATAAGGCTATTGCTGCGCGAGCTCCCTTCGCCGGACGTTGGATCCGGTCAAGGTCGCCAGCCTCGAGGGCTCACAAGCAGGCAATTCGTAGATTGTGGGCAGGCTCCTCAACGCCCTCCATCAGGAGCCTTCGGGGATCACGACGCCGCACCTGCGGCCGCGGTTGTGCATGCGGTCGCCGCGTTCTTTGCTCAGCCACACGCCTGGCGCGTACGCTGAAGCTGAAACCGCGTAGTCGCCCTTCAAGTGCTGGATGATCTCGCCGAGAAATGATACGCAGCGGCGATGATCGTTTACCTTCACATCAATAAGTGTCGGGGCAGGGCTGGATTGAATTTACCTTAATTGGGCGGGGCCATCTTTGGTGAGTGCTCGTCCAGTCGCCACGCCATTATGGGATCGCTCTCCGCCCTAGAGCCTCTCGTCGTGGAGGTTGGCAATCCTCTTGGCAGCGAACCGGCTAGAACTGAAAATCGAATTTTGAGATGCGCGAAGGCAATGCCGAACTCACCTATCGGAATTCCAAGGGGATTTTGCTGAGCCGGGACATTTCGGGCGTCCACCACCGATCCGCGCCCCTCGTAGTCTAATTTATTTAACCGCGGAACGCTTCCGTCCATCATTCGGGCTTCGCACGGACCAACATACGGCCCGTTGGCATCGCGCGTTGAAGCCCACTTGAGGATTCAAAGCCGGAGCGGCTGCTAGCATCAATGCTAAAGCTCGATCCGTCCTCCTAATGAACCAGCGCATGCGACGGCACCTTGAAACATCGCGCTTCCGATCGGCACCAAGCGTCGGCGCCTATCTGGGTCTTACGCCTCGACGCAACCACTCTGGCGAAACTGGGCAAGATATCACGATGGGGCGACCGTCTTCTCCCAACCTGCCTGTACGAGGCGGCGATCGTCCTGCTTCATCGAACGAAGAAATGGTCCTCTCTTAGGGCTTGGGGCATGAAGCTCGCTAAGCGGATTGGCATGCGAAAGGCAAAGGTCGCCATCGCGCGCAAACTCGCCATCCTTCTTCACTGTATCTGGGTCTACGGCACATCGTTCGACTGGGGCCAGGGGAAGGAAGCCTGATCCGATCTTGTAGAGTTCCTGGTCCGGTCTGCCGGACTGGCGATGTCTCGCTGGGACGGTGTTGTGGCGGCCTCGGTCAATCAGGCGGTGGCGGCTCGTCCGCACTCCGCTGCAAACGTTGAGGCGCCCGACCCCGACATCATCATGAGGCGCTGCGCGACTTGGAAAGGACCATGATCCCAGCGAAGACCTCAACCAGCCCCGGCGATCCAATGCACGTATCAGCCGGCCCGCGCCGTCTCCGCAATCCGGACCAGCTCCGACGGCGCGAGCACTACCACCGTGCCGTGGGCGAGTTCAGAAATGTAAGTTTGACAACAAACCGCAATTAAAGGGCCGATTGACACCCAGCGCGCGCGTACGCAGGCGAGGCAATCGCGGCTTCCCGGAGATCATGATCCGCGAGCGCCCTGCTAAAGCTGCCGAAGCAGTGCCGGGACATCGTGAGTGAGACCTCCTCCTCGGTGTTGGCAGCTCGGCAATCTGCAGGCCGTCCGAACGCACGAAAGGCATCACGATGCTATTGCACCGTTCGTTTGGCGGGGTTGGCGAAGCGCAGCGCCTGGTGGCGAGCGACGCAGCTCTTCGAGTAAGGTCAGGCCCTCTTTCACGACCCCGGCCGGAACGACAGTCCCACTCAGGACGCCAGTCGAGGACACCGAGTGCCGTTTGTCGTGTGTCAACTATCAACTCTCGCAGTTGATGGAGAGAACGACCCATGCAACCGTAACGATCGGATACCACCGATGCAGGTCGATTAACATCCGGAGAGACGCCCGTGCCATGCGGCGCCACGTCCATGGATGAAAAATGCGTACAAGCAGCGGCTGATCATCGACAAATCAAACGGGCGGATCCTTCGTACAGTGATGTTTAATAATGACGAGTGACGGCACAGAATCTTCGCTCCGCATCTGGCTCGCCGTCATCGTGCTAGGCATCGCCTCGTTTCACATCGTCTTGGCAGAGATAGCACCTATCGGGCTGTTGTCTCAGATTGCTCGCGACCTCGGACGAGATCAGGCAGCGGTCGGGCTCACGGTGGCCCTCTATGCCTGGATCGGTGCTGCCAGCGGTCTGTTGTCACCCGTTCTGCTTCAGAAGTTTCCTCGCAAGCCGCTACTCATCGCCTTGACTCTTATCCTTTCCGCAACAACGTTTGCGGCGACGATGTCTCACACTTTCGAAGGGTTGTTGCTGGCACGCACGGTGGGCGCTGTCGTTCACGGTTTCTATTGGGCCATGGCGGCTGTGGTTGCGTCTAAGATTGCGCCGTCCCGCAGTATGGGTGTTGCGACGGCAATCGTATTCGGCGGGATCTCGATGGCGACCGTTGTTG
Organism: Bradyrhizobium sp. Kon56; assembly: GCF_055807635.1. Classification (NCBI taxonomy): domain Bacteria; kingdom Pseudomonadati; phylum Pseudomonadota; class Alphaproteobacteria; order Hyphomicrobiales; family Nitrobacteraceae; genus Bradyrhizobium; species Bradyrhizobium sp. Kon56. Next base: position 37,538 of record NZ_JBVVOU010000006.1, read on the forward strand.
GCGTGCCGCTCGCGAACTTCGTCGGTCAGGTGAGCGGATGGCGTGCAGCGTTCAGATTAATTGGCGCCATCGGACTGATCACCTCAGCCCTGATGGTGGCAGTTCTTCCGAAAATGCAGGCCGGGACGCCAGCGGGATGGAGAGAGCTTGGATCAGTCTGCCGCAGGCATGACCTGTTGGGGATCTATGCCGTAACGACATTCATGGCGGCGGCGCATTTCGGGGCGTACACATTTATAGAACCATTCCTCAACGAGATTCCAAATGTTGCCCAAGTCATGATTGGCGCGCTGTTGTTCGGCTTTGGCGGAGCAGGATTCCTGGGGAACATCCTGGCGGGCGTCCTCATCGACCGCTTCATGAAGCCCATCATCACTGCGGGGCTGCTTGCTCTGTGTCTGGCGCTCGTTGGCCTTGGATGGTTTGGTCCCCAGTTGGGGACAGGCCGGGTCCTTGTCTTGCTGGTCATCTGGGGCGCGGCCGTCGCGGCGCTGTTCGCGGGACTCCAGACCTGGATCCTGCGCGCCGCCGGTTCGACAGTGATGACTGCTGCCGCGATGCACTCGGCGGTCATCAATTCGGCCATCGGCTTCGGAGCCGTCCTTGGCGCCCAGGTGTTGACTGTAGCCGGCCCATCAGGAGTGATGCTGGCAGCTGGTATGGTCATCATCATCCCTCTGCTGATAGTTCTCCCGCAAGCGGCCCCAGAGGGTGACCTAAAAAAGGGGGCGTTGCTTGATGGATAACGCCGCAGCCGTGCGCACGGCGCGGATCGCCGCGTGCCCTACCACGAATGTCGCACGAACCTTCCGCTGGTGCGCGAGCGTTGGACCAAAATGTTCGTGCAGCCCGGCGGACCGGCCGAAGGGGGTGAAACACCACGCCAGGCCTTGCCCGAGAACTCGTTGAGGAACTCGGCATCGAAGTTTTTGGCTATGTACGCGAACATCTCGGGGGATTGCGCCGTTGCGGCATTGCGAGGAGCATTCGGTCGAGCGGTCTACCGCACTGCGGGACACTTTTGCATTCTTTCCACAACAATGTCTCTGTCCTGAGATTACCCCGCATTCTAGCATCATAATTGACGCTACCGGACAGACGGGCAAGCTCGCCTTCTTCATCCCGTGAGCGTCCTCACGCTGGCGTGTGACGCGCTTCTCGATGATCGGTCCTATCGCGCTCAACCGAAGGCGCTCTTTGCTGGCTCTTCCGAGGCGCTGCCGAGCAGCTGAGCCATCATCGCCTTCCTGCGCGAAATGAGCAAGCTGATGACGTCTACTTGCGTGCTTTCCTGATTGAGCGCTCACCAGCATCACAATGGCATTCCAACCAGCGACTCGATCAATTGCGTCCTTAGACCCACTGGGATCTCAAAGCCATGGTCTAGAACTGGGCTTACTGTCAATGAACTCGCATGATGGTGCCGAAGACGAGACTCAAGATCGGCGCGGCCTCTAGATCAAGATTACGCTCTTGAGCGCATTGTGGCAGGTCGCTTCACTCGTTTCGGGATGGCCGTCGCATTGGATCATCGGCCGGTGGTCGGACGTGTCTGCGGATACCCATATCCGCGAACTCGCAGGCACCTACACATCGATGCCCGCGTCGGCCAAAACCACAGGCTCAAGAGGGAGCTCATGCGCGGCGGCCATCGCGTCAACTTCTGACCTCATGCACAAAGGCGGCGCACTCATCGTTGATAAGAGAGAAGGCGCGGCTACGTCCATGATCCAATAGGTGCGTGCACGAAAATCGAGCTGTTCCAGAAGCTCCTAAAATCGGGCTGCAGTGCGGAGGACTCAAAACTGCGGACCGCGGAGCGGCTCGCTAGTTTGATGGCGGTCGTCTGCCCTCTCAGCTGGCGCGTCCTCTGGCTCATCATGCTCAATCGTACGGCCCGGACGCATCACCGAAGATCGCCTTCACAGACACCGAGATCGTATTGCTCGATGAACTCATCAAGGACGTCGGCATTCGACGAGGTCGCCTTGGAGCCCCCGCATTCTACTTGACCGAACTTGCACTATTGGGTGGCGACCTGGCCAGGGCCGCCGATCCGCCACCCGGAAATGTTGTCATCTGGCGCGGACTCTCCAGACACACCGGATCGAACTCTGCGCCGAAATTGGAGCGGTTGGAAATGTGGATAAATGAAGTGTCGTCGAACAGTTCCACCGCTGCGGCTTTGGAATCGGCTGTTTGCGCAGTAAGCGCGAGTTTCCGGTGCACCAACCTGTCGAGTAGATTGACTCGCCGCAACTGAGAAAACGGACTAGTGGCTCACCCGATAAAAATCCATTAGCGTAGGCTTCCTATGTTTAGTTTGCCTGATTTGCGTGTACTGGAAGTCGCGGCCGTCGTCATCGAAGAGGGCAGCATGAGCGCGGCCGGCCTCAGACTTGGCATCACTCAATCGGCCGTTTCACAAGCGATGAAGCGCGCGGAGGCGCATATTGGCGCGTCCCTCGTCCGTCGCGATCGTCGTCCCCTTGAGCCCACGGAGGCGGGGCAAGCTCTGCTCACCCACATGCGCGAGATAACCCTGCGCGTCGGACGAGCTGTCGAGGAAATGCGGGCCGCCGCAGCGCGTCCCGAACGCGAGGACCTTCGGCTCGGGATGATCGACACGTTCGCGTCCACAGTGGGACCACTGTTGGTCCGCAGCCTCATGGCGGGTTCAATCGCGCTTCGCGTGAGCGCGTATTCGGGGCTGGTACCCGCGCACGCAGAGGCATTGATGCGCAACGAGATCGATGCAGCTGTCACATCGGATCCAATGGAGGGCGTTGACGAAGTTACCCACTTACCCCTATTGCGCGAGCCATTCCTCCTGGTAGCACCGATTGCTTGGGCGGATACTCTTCGCGATCGTCCACTGGACGACCTACTACTCGAGCACCGACTTATCCGCTACACCGCGCGTTCGCACATGGGAACGCAAATTGAACGTCATCTCCGGCGTCTAAGGATAGAGCATCCGCAGACGATGTCGTTCGACACGTCGGACTCGCTACTCTCGATGGTCGCCAATGGCATGGGCGTGGCGATTACAACACCCCTGTGCATATTGCAGGCTGCCGTCCATCGGCCGGCGCTCGAAGTCATGCCATTGCCGGCGACCGGCCTCTCGCGCACGATCGCGTTGGTGACTAAGCAAGGCGGATTAGACACGTTGGCTGCGCGAATAGCGGATGATGCTCGTGTGCTCCTGCGGAACTGGACCTTGCCCCAGATCGCGGCTCAAATTCCTTGGATGGCTCGTTCCGTCGGCAGCATCGTGTTGGATCCGCTCGCTCACGAGGACGCCGCCTGCCGGTGCGTTGCGGGTGGCCCACCCGGAGACTCTCGACGAACACATAACCCTAATTAATCATACTTATTAGCCTCCATAACATCTCCGATTTTAGCTTTAACTCTCGCCCGTGTTCGGAGAAAGTTGTTTGCGTAGCGTCCGGAACCCGGGATCAGAGATGTCAGCGACTCGCACCGAAATAGACAGTCTAGGAACGCGCGAGCTGCCGCTGCGCGCCCTGTACGGATTGGCCTCCCTACGTGGGAGCGAGAATTTCGACATCTCACTCCAGAAGCTCGGTGATCAGCCGGCACTTCTTCGGGCACTAGCGCGCATCAAGCGCGCCGCCGCGGCGGCGAACCGTGAGCTCGGAGCCCTCGACGCCAAAGTAGCAGGAGCACTAATCGCGGCTGCGGACGAGGTCATTGCTGGTAAACACGATGGGCAGTTTATCATCGATTTGCTCGAAGGCTCCGGCGGCACATCGATCAACATGAACATGAACGAGGTTCTGGCGAACCGGGCCCTGCAAATTGTCGGTGAAAAGCCCGGCCGGTACGACGTGATCCACCCAAATGATCACGTGAACCTTTGCCAGTCGACGAACGACGTGCTGCCCTCGGCGCTCAAGTTGGCGGCGCACGAAAAGTCCGGCGATCTGGTGGGTGCGCTGGAACAGGTGGCGGCCGCTCTTTCGGAGCGGGCCATTGTATTCGCTGACGTATTGCGCGTCGGCCGCACATGCATGCAGGCCGCCCAGCCGATGACGCTCGGTCAGGCGTTCGGCGGTTACGCATCGGCGATCAAGCGGCTCTCCTTGAAGCTGTCCGTAGCGCGCCAGGAATTGATGGTGCTTCCCCTCGGAGGCACTGCGATTGGCACCGGGCTCGGAGCAGTGCCGGGCTATCGCCGTGCCGTCTATGGACATCTTGCGGCAATCTTGGGCCACGCGGTACGCCCAGGCGACGACATGTTCGATGCCATGCAGAACGCCGACGCCTTCGCACGCGTGTCGTCGGAAATCCGCATCGCAGCAGAGGTAATGGCGAAAATCGCCTCTGACCTGATCATCCTTTCCTCTGGGCCAAATACGGGGCTTGGCGAATTGCGGTTGCCCGCTCTCCAGCCCGGTTCTTCGATCATGCCAGGTAAACTCAATCCAGTCCTACCAATGATGATCCAGCAAGTTGCGTTCGCTATCGTGGGCAACGACGCCGCAGTATCTCTCTCAGCGTTGAGCGGCCAACTCGAAATCAATCACTTCGAGCCAGTCATCGCCTCGCGCCTGTTCGATTCGATCGAGCTTTTGACGCGATCGGCCAGAATATTTGCCGACCAATGCATCTCGGGGATCCGGGCAGACCGGGAACGGTCGCTCAGCAATTTGATGCAATCTTCGGCTCTTGCGACCGTGTTCGTACCGCGCCTTGGTTATGAACAGGTATCGACACTTGTGCTTACAGCCGCTGAGCAAACGCGGCCGTTCATCGAAATCGCGATCGACCGCGGGCTTCTGAACCGTAGCGCGGTTTTGCAGATGCTGCACGAGAGCACCCGTTATCGCGAGAATGCCGCATGAGCCGCGATTCTGCACTTGCCCTTGTACGCGAAGGGCTCACGAGCATGCCGCGAGTCGATGCACAAGGCCAGAGGATCAACCTACGAAGGTCATGCCACAGCCAACTCGCCATCGCCCTGTCTCCAACCCGATGCGGCGGATGAGACGATGCGCCGCGATCGAGAGGCCGCTTGTTCATAGGTCAGTGCTCCGGCCTCTCTTCAAGTCGTGCTTATACGGACGCGCCTGGCCGAAGCGCCAGGGGCAGTGATCGGCAAAGTCAGCAAACACGTAAGACATTGTCGATAACGTATTCTAACCATTCGCGTGGGGCCGTCCCGGCCTCCGCCAATCTTCACATCCTGTTCCGCCGGTAGCCCGATCAAGATGTGCAAGTTCTCCGATAGCTGGTTACGGCCTGATTCACCTGATGGTACATTCACGATGCGTGATCGAGTCCCGCAGGTTCGAACACGGGCCCAACATTTTTTCGTTCGCTGCCGTACTCAAGACGGCACTGAGGCACGCGAAATCCATCCGATGCCGAGAGGCAGCTGCGCGCGTCAGAATCTCATCCGTCGTCTCGACTGGGCCCAGCTGAAGTTTCCCCACTCCCAGCCGTTGTTTATGTCGTATGCGACATTCGGTTTGAGTATAAGGTAAGATCAATCAAGATGCTCTGGCTGTAGGCCTTGTCGATGACCGTGCCAGTGTTTACCTGGTTTGTAGCAAAAGTTAGCATCACCTTTTGTATTGGCGCCATTGCATTTAGCTGCTTGCCATAGAGTGGCAAAGCGCAAAGGGGTTCGCATTTCCATTCACCAATTCGGAAACGCCGCATGTTACTGGTGTGACAGTCAGTTCTCGATTGAGATCACCCCCGCTTCACGGCCGACCACATTGCCACTGCCTTGGGGCGCTTCGACTTCCAGCCTCTGGCCGATATCAATGCCGTAAGAGCTGACGCCCTTAATTTGGCCGTTAGGGCGCGCAATCGGGCCGCCAAGCAGTTTTGGAGTGGCGATCAGCACGGCGATCGGCTGGATGAAGCGGGTCGATGAGACCGGCAGCGTTGCTCGGGGCCAGATGGGTTGGAAAACCATTACCTTTCTGGCGGCCCTGCGCCATGACCGGATCGATGCGCGATGGTTCATCGAGGGACTAATCATGGCGTGAGCTTCCGGATCTATGTGGAGAAGGTTCTCCTGCCGACCCTTCGGCCCGGCGACATCGTCGTCCCGGACAATCTCGGCAGCCACAAAAGCAAAGCCGTGCGTCAGCTCATCCGCTTCGCCGGAGCAAAGCTCCTCTTCCTGCCAAAATACTCACCCGACCTGAACCCCATCGAACAAGTCGTGCCAAACTCAAGCATCTGCTCCGCAAGGCAGCAGAATACAGCACCGAGAATGCGATCGTCACGAAGAGCATGAACTTCGCAGCCCTCAATATATGAGCATAGTCGCGTGCGCCCCAACCGAAACCCAGGATAGCTTGAGCGCCAATACAGAACCCGGTGATAGGCAGTGCGCCGACTATCAAGATGCGCACAGCTATTCCAACCGCGGCGATGGAATCGTCGCCGAACGGCGCAGCAGCTCCGTACAAGAGCATAACGGCAAGAGCAGATAAGATACTCGTCATTGTCGCCGGCGCGCCTACCAACGCGAGCTGTCTGATGCGATCTGCTCGCAATGATATGTGAGATATCCTGACGAGAACCGTCCCGCCAAGCTTCGTAAAATACACGATATACAGTCCGACAGCAGAGATCTGAGACACCAGCGTTGCGAGGGCTGCGCCTCGCACGCCAAGGTCAAGTGAAAATATGAAGACGGGATCAAGCACAGCGTTCAGGATAAACGCGGTCATCATCACCCACATGCTAAATCGTGTATAGCCTTCGGCTCTTACAATGAACCCGCTGACGGTATTTAGTAGCATCGGGGTGTACCCCAACAAAACCGTTCCCGCGTAGTCGAGCGCCACGGGCATGATGGTTGGGGTTGCTCCGAGCGTTGCAAATATCCCTGGCAGATTTGGAAGCAGAGTGAGGGTGACTATGATACCGATCGGAGCGGCCAGCGCGAGTGCCGTGCTTGCGCCTCGACTCGCTTCTAGGTACTCACGAGCGCCCAGATGACGAGATATGAACGACGCTGCTCCAACACCGATCCCCTGTCCGGCTGCGGCGAGCAGGACCACGATCGGCAAGGTCATGCTAACAGCTGCGATCGCCTGCGCGCCTAGGGCGCCAACAAAGATCGCATTGACGACCTGCTGCAGCGCATGGATCGATAATCCAACAACAGACGGAATGGCGAGCCGCAGGATAAGACTCAAGAGATTCTGGTCCGATAGATCGACGTGCTGTTTTTTCTTTGGCATCACATTGCGCTTGCTGTCGAGGGCGAATTCTGTATTCGGTCCATTCACGGACAAGTGAACTTTTCCAAATTCGACGATGGCGTACTCAGCGCAATCCTCTCCGGATCTGCTCTGGCAAGCCGTGATCGCCTGGATAGGTTGACGTTTTCAAAGCTGATTTTTGCCTGGGCATACGCCTCCCGTCAGTTGTAGCGAATACTGACTGAGGTGTTCAAGGGTCGCCCCCAGGTTCTGCTAGTCATATTGTGCCGTTCCGCCCTTTGGTTGAGCATCGTGCCGGTTGCGTTCACTTCTCGGGATGATGATCGGCGGGGAAACGCGGCCAGACCCTAGAGCCTCAAGTTGGTTTTGGCATCTACCGGATCTTGTAGTAGACGCTCCATCATCTGCATGGCACAAGCAATGAACGTGCTCAGAACCACTGTGGTGGTTCGATGATGTCCTGCAATCTGTACACGATATCGGGTTCCTCAGCGCGATCGAGACGAACGGCAGGCTGCCGGCCCCGGCCAGCGTGGTGACTTGATTTGCGTCAGTAAATCGCGCCGCGCTGGCCGTCACTCGCGGACACGAACTGAAAATTCGTATGGCCGCAACCGGCAGCCTGCCAGACCGGTTCGATGAGCGTGGCTTGGACAATTTCTGCTTCGATCGAAAGACCACCCTGACGCCGTCGAGCGGCGGGCTATCGCGTACTGTCTGGCTCAGCCGAAATGGCGGCTTAGCGTGCAGTCCCACAAACACTCGGCATCACATGAAGATATCCCAAGCATTTAAGTTCGAGGCAGCGCACCGACTTCCAAACGTCCCGCAGACACATCGCTGTCATCGGGTGCATGGTCATTCCTATCGCGTCGAGGTCGTGCTGAACGGGGCCGTCGATCCGCACACCGGATTCGTAATGGATTTCTTGAACTTGGAGGAAGCGTTTGGCCTTCTTATAAAGAAGCTCGATCACCATTGCCTGAACGACGTCCCGGGACTGGAAATCCGACGGCGGAAAATATCGCCATCTGGATCTGGGAGCACGCGAAACCGCGCCTCGCCCAACTCTCGAGCGTGAGGGTGTACGAGACGACGGATAGTTGGGCGGAATATGACGGGCCCGATCGCTGAATTCGGCGCTCATTTGGGACTGTGTCGATGCGGCGCGCCTGTCGTTCTTCGGCTCAGAAGCGGACTTGCTCGATCTGCGATTCGGCTCTTCATCCGCCACGCCCGCGGCCAGATTTCCGCGCTCACAGAAGAGCCCTTGGATCCGACCGGAGCGCCCGGTTTGGCTATGAGGACACCCATCACGTGACCGCATTCGAAAGGCTTCCGGCCAAACGATTCGGAATCCCGCGTTGTGCTAACCGCGGAACGATCTGAGGGATTCGTCCTCAGGAGCGAATTCGATGCTGATTGTACCGGCGAGACGACCCGCCATCCAGGACGCTGCGGCTGGGCGACTTGGTGCTGCAGCAGGTCGGCGCTAGCCGCCAATGCGAGGAGCACGGGTGGATGCAAGATCGCGCAAGCCCGCATGTGCGCGAGCGTGCCATAGACATCGCCGTCAATACCCCCCGTTCGACGCTTCGACGGGCGAAGCCTCAATTGACGCTGGCGAGGTGCCGGACTCGAGCGTCCGCGCTGACTGGTCACGGATGCATCCCTTGGCCGACTGGTTATTTCCACCCAACCAATAGCTGCGGACGTAAACCGGGCGAACAGCTGTCCACAGGAACCGATGCCTCGCCCCGCCGCATCCGATAGAGTGCAGTCAGGCCCGCACCGACCGGGGGTTCATCCCGGGAACCTCCGATCCCCAAACCTTAGCCGAAATGGCGGCCGCGCTCGCGTAATCGCCGGACTATCGCGTCTTGGCCGGCTCGTTTCGCGCCCAAAATTGGCGGGGACTGAATTTCTTGGCAACTATCTAAGCCTGCAGCACATCAGCGGTCTCTTTTCAGACAGCAATTGCAGCGCGGTCAGGAAGTGAATAATTCTCCACCAAGAACCAATTGAAAAATGGGTACACCACCCATTCGGGGAACATGGATTCTGTCCCTGTCCCGGGCGACGTCAATCTTGCGAGTTATGCTGCCGTGATGTCCGGCAAATCACGTGGCGGTGGCCTGCTCGGTCAGGTAACAACAGCATCCGCCTGTCGGAGCAGAAACGGATCCGTGACGCGCTCTTCGCCGAACACATGATTCCCCCCAAGCTTCGCACCACCGGCTTGAAGCTCCGGACGCGCAAGGGACCGTGAAACCCTCCCAGGCATCCGTCGCTCACCACATCTGCACAATGAAGCGGCCGTATTTGGTCGCGATGTAGTCCTTCACCTCGGGCAAGCAGTAGATCGAGACGAAGCGCAGCAGCCGCGGATCATCCTTCCTGTCCGCCGCCATGAATTGCAGGCACCCAGTGCGATCAAGTTACCGCGGTCGGCGAGCAGCGCCGCTACGCTAGCGGCGCGATCGAGCAAACCCGAGTTGATCGTTAGGATCATCGCTTGGCCAGGTGGGCATCGGATGCTCCGATGAAGGTGAGCTCGGCGGCGTTCTGGACGTGATCGGAACTCGCGTCGGCGCGGTGATCCGACGCGATCGCGACATAGAGCGCCGGCAGCACGAAAAGCGTGAACAGCGTGCCGATGGACATGCCCGCGACGACCACGAGCCCGATCGAGAAGCGGCTCGCGGCGCCAGCACCCGTTGCGGTCAACAAAGGTAAGAGGCCCGTGACCATCGCCGCGGTGGTCATCAAGATTGGGCGGAGGCGGACGCGCGCCGCCATCTCGATGGCCGAGCGGGAATCGAGTCTCTCCTTGAGCTGCAGCTGATTGGCGAACTGGACCATCAGAATACCGTGCTTGGATATCAGCCCAGCCAATGTCAACAGTCCGATTTGGGTGTAGATGTTCATCGTCGCCAAGCCAAAGAATAGCGGGATTAAGGCGCCGGCGATTGCCATGGGAACGCTGAACATGATGATGAGGGGATCGCGCAGACTTTCGAACTGCGCCGCGAGCACCAAGAAAATGACGATGAGTGCAAACGCAAAGGTGATGACTAGTTTGTTACCCTCCTGCACATATTGACGGGCGTCCCCGAGGAAGTCGTGGCTGAACTCTGCGGGCAGTTTCATTGCCTCGACGTCGAGGAAGTCCACAGCCTGACCGATCGTGACTCCGGGCATCGGTACGGCTTGGAAGGTCGCGGAGTTGAGCTGGTTGTAGTGGGTGAGTGCGTTCGGATTGGTCGCAGTCTCGATGGAGACCACGGTCGATAGCGGCAGCATCGAGCCCGCCGCTGTCTTGACATAATAGCTCCCAAGTGATTCCGGCGTCAGGCGTTTCTCGCGCGGCACCTGCGGGATCACTTCGTAGGAGCGGCCCTGCAGGTTGAAGCGATTGACGTAGTTTCCGCCAAGGAGGGTCGCGAGCGCGCTACCGACGTTCTGCATGGTGATGCCAAGGTCGCTCGCCTTGGATCGATCGACCTTGATTCGCACCCCCGGCTGGTTGAACTCAAGGTCAGAGTCGCTGACCATGAACAGACCGCTCTTGCGCGCGGCATCCTTCAGCTCCGACATCTGCTCGTAGATGTACTGGAAACCGAGCGTCGACTTGATCACCATCTGCACTGGTAAGCCGCCGGAACCGCCCGGAAGCGGCGGCAAGCTAAAGGCAAATGCGTTGATGCCTTCCAGTTTGGACAGCTCGGCCTGGACCAGCGATTTCAGCGCGATCGATGAGCGCTTGCGCTCGGCCCAGGGCTTAAGCAACATCCCGGCCATGCCGCCCTGCGGACCGCTGATGCCGTTGAGCACGAAGCGAAAATCCGTCTCGGGAAACTTCTGGAGTGCCTTGTCGAGCTTGGCGCCGTAATAATCCAGGTAATCAATATTGGCGTATTTCGGCGCTTTTGTCAGTGCGAATACGATGCCCTGATCCTCCTCGGGTGCGAGTTCCTTGGAAGTGTGCATATACAGAAAGGCGACGAGGCCCAGCATGGTCAGCGCAAACAGCCCGGTAATCGGGCGATAGTCGAGCGAGCGGTCGAGCTTGCGGCCGTACCAGCGCGTCATAGCGCTGAACACACGATTCACAAACTTTGCAAACCGCCCCTCTTCAGCGCTCTTCAGGAAGACCGCGCACATCATGGGCGACAGCGTCAACGCGATCACGCCCGACACGATCACCGAACCCGCCAGTGTAAACGCGAATTCGCGGAACAGCGCGCCGGTGAGGCCGCCGAGAAAGCCGATGGGCGCGTACACGGCGGCCAACGTAATCGTCATGGAGAGGACGGGGCCGACGATCTCGCCCGCGCCGTTCGTAGCGGCCTGCGCGGGCGACGCACCTTCTTCCATATGGCGATGAACGTTCTCCACCACGACAATTGCGTCATCAACCACAAGACCGATCGCAAGCACCATCGCAAGGAGGGTCAGCAGATTGAATGAGAACCCCAGCGCCAGCATCATACCGCAGACGCCAATAATGGACAGCGGAATGGTGACGACCGGAATGATGACAGACCGCAGGGAGGCCAGGAACAGGAAGATCACCAACACCACGATCGCGACCGCCTCAAGGAGCGTCTTCTCCACCTCGTCTACCGATGATTGGATGAACTTGGTGGAGTCGTAGGCCACTTCCATCTTCAGCGATGGCGGCAGGCTGCGCTTCATTTCTGGAAGCAGTGCCCGAACGCCTCGCGCTATGTTCAGTGGATTACCTTCTGGGCTCGCCTGCACGGCGACGAAGATCGCGTGTTCGCCGTTCATCGCGACGCTGGCGTTTGTGCTCTGCGCCGCAAGCTCGACTGTCGCGATGTCCTCCATGCGCACAAAGCCGCCGTCGTTGGCTTTGACGATCATGCGCTTGAAGTCATCAACACTCCGCAGATCAGTGTTGACCGTGACGTCGGAGAGAGTGAAATAGCCCTTAGTCTGGCCGGCCGCAGCCTGGAAGTTGTTGGCCGCGATTGCAGCCGAAACATCAGCTGGCGACACGCCGTGGCCCGCCATTCTCGCGGGATCGAGCCATAACCGCATCGCAAAACTCTGGCCGCCGAGGATGTCTGCCGCTGCGACGCCGTCTACAGTTGACATAATCGGTTGCACCACGCGCGAGAGATAGTCGGAGATCGCGCTGGCCGTCAGTTCTTCGCTGGAGAAGGCGATATACATGACAGCTGTAGTCTGACCGGCAGATTTGGTGACGACCGGATCGTTCGATTCCTTAGGGATTAAATATTTGACCGAGTTGACCTTGGAGAGCACTTCAGTGAGCGCCTCGTTGGGCTCGAAATTGAGCTTGATATAGACCTGGATCGTCGAGGCACCGAGCACCGAGGAGGACGTAATGTAATCAACGCCTTCGGCCGAAGCGAGCGCTTGCTCAAGGGGCGTGGTGATGAACCCCTGGATCATGTCGGCGGAGGCGCCAGGATAAGAGGTTGTGATATTGACGACCGTGTTGGTCAGCTTAGGATACTGCCGGATTGGCAAAACGGTGGCCGCACCAATGCCGGTCAGCAGGATCAGGAGACTGACGACGATAGACAATATCGGACGTTTGATGAAGAGCTCGGTAAATGCCATCGCGATGCTCGCATTCAATAGACTGACGGAAATTCGCCAGTAAGCCAGGCTACAGCAACAGTCATCAACGCGGCGACTGTGGCTAGGGGGCACCTTCTCAGGGTAGAGCCCCATGTTTCTCTTAAGCTAGCAACCGCCCCGGGGGGTCCGGCTCGAACCAGTAGAGCTGAGCCTCTGGGCAAAGCCGCAGACAATGTAAAGAGTCAGCTCCGTCGTAGCAGCCGATGTCCAAGATCACTGGGTCTTGCTTCTGGAGGAAGCACACAATGTGCTGATGGACCTCCAACACTTATCAACTCAGCTTAGGATTTCGCGCCGCCCCACCCTTCGGACGATCCAGCTTCGACGCTGAAACTACAGACAAGCCGACGGGCAGCTCAACTCTACAGAGGTAAGCGGGGGATATAGAACGGGTTGCATAACCTATACCAACGTTTGTCGACGAGCGGCGCCCGCATGAGCCGCGCGAGACTTGTGATGTTGTTCGAGAGCACAGGCGTTTTCCTTCGGTCTTGTGCTTCACGATGAACCGGCCATCTCGGGTCCGCCCGCAAAGTAAGTGAACCCCAGGAAGGCGAAGGTCTCGGCCACCGCTCGCTGCGCGGCTGACGCGGGAGGGCCGCGAACCGCGCCAAACTCGATCAACCGGGTTTTGTCCGCATGGAGCGCCGGCCAGTCGCGCCTTGAGGGCCAAGAGCATTTCCTGGGCATCTGCCTTGCTCTCGAAGCCGATGACGAAGTCGTGCGCAAAGCGCACGGTCACAACGCGACCGCGTGCATGGCGACCGCTCCAGTGGTCGACCCAGCGATCGAGGAGGTAATGCAGGAAGATGTTGGAAAGGAGCGCACTGATCCTGCCCTTTGCGGTGTGTGTCTTGCTTCTCGCCGCTCTCAAGAACGCCAGCTCGCAGCCGCAGCTCGATGAGCTGCAGGATACGAGGATCGGCAATCCTGTGCGCCACCATCCGCAGCAGCCACTCGTGGTCGACCGAATCGAAGACACTGGATATGTCATGATAGCCGGATGCAGGGCATCAAGCTCCATCTGAGGATTCCGCCCCGGCCGGAAGCCGTAGGAGAACCCGAGGAATTCGACCTCATAGGCGGCGCTCAACACCTCGGCCACCGCGCTTTGGACGATCTTGTCCTCTAGCGGCCGGCACACCGAGAGGCCGCCTACCCCGTCGGCTTGGGGATGTAGACGCGCCGCACCGGCTGTAGCCGGTAGGGACAGTGTGGACCCGTGCGCAGAGATCGCGGATTGGTCCGTGAGCCCCTCTTCGTACTTTGCCTCCCTTATCCCATCGACCTCCGCGCCGGCCTGCGGGCTTTTGTCGTCCAAACGCCCGAAGCAGAGCGTCTTTCTCGATGTGGTGCAGCAGGGCTGTGAACCGGTTTGGACATATGTCGGCATGTTCCCCAAGGAGAAGGCCATGGTTCGCCTCATTGGAGCGGTCCTGCTCGAACAGAACGACAATGGGCCGTCCAGCGCGCCCGTTACATGACGCTGAAAACCATCGCGCCTTTGAGCGATGATTCGAGCGTCAGCCTTCCGGCCGCCAGCTGAGCGGCCCGGCCCTCTTGCCGGCGAACCGGTTGCCCGAGCGCCAGTTACAGCATGCTGAGGAACACGAGTATTTCTGACAGTGCTTTTCGCGCCTTACTGCGGAGCTCACGAAGACGCGATTGCTAGCTCTTGGAGCCTCGACGCAAGAGCGATCGAACAAGCGGAATAAGAAAAGACCCAATCATCGAAGGCTCCTTGGGCTCGGACCACCGCGTCTGGGCTGAACGTTACAGTTCGCCGGGGCTCTGCGGCAGCCACTACAATCTGTGGGGAACCGAGGACGGCTCCTACGCACCGGGCACCCGCACCCGCACCCGCACCCGCACCCGCACCCGCACCCGCACCCGCACCCGCACCCGCACCCGCACCCGATAACAAACTTACGCCGCCGCCACCCGCAAGTATTTTTACTCTGCTTTGCTTAGCATTTCTGCTCTGGACTACGCGCCTCATCGCCAGGAATGCCCTCACGCACGCTGCGGCACTTGACGAATTTCATTTTCATTCGACGCTGCCGAAGCCAGCATGAGGGACGCGTTGCGAGTAATCGCTGCGGCTTGGCCGTAGCGCAGCGCGGAAATTTACGCTAGCTTCCGCTCGCGAGTTTGCAAATGCCTACCCGCATCCGATCTTTCCGAAGACAACGAGCGACCATTCGACCGCTTGCCCCCTCCCATCCTCAGAGCTGGGATAATCCGGACAATGAGGAAATCTGGTTTGAGTTGGCGCGCGCCATCGGACGTCAGATCGCACGGGATGAAAATCATGGCTCGGGGCAGCCGATAGAGGACCGGCATGACGACACCGTCATCGAAGAAAACGGCCGTAATATACGCGCGCTATTCGAGCGACATGCAAAAGGCGAGCTCGATTGACGGTCAGCTGTTACTCTGCCGCAAGGTCGCATTGCGCAACAACCTCGATGTCGTCGGCGAGTTTGTGGATGCCGCAAAATCTGGTCTTACCGAAGGTGCGCGGGACGGCTATCAGCGCTTGCTCAACGGTGTGCGAAGCCAGCAGTTTGACGTAGTCGTCGTTGAGCATTTCGACCGCTTGTCGCGCGATCCCGCAACCATCCAGCGTCTCAAGCAGGTTTTCGAGTTCAACGGCGTTGAGTTGATGGATCAGAAAGGAGTCTACGCGACCGCCACTGACATTAGCATCGCAAGTCTGTACAACACGATTTACAAGCCGCAGCTCGCCGAAAAGGTTCGGCGCGGCCATGACAACGCTGTTGCGAACGGAAGAATTCCGGGCTCATACGCCTATGGTTATCGGCCGAGGCCGGGCGCGCCCGGCGAGCGCGTAATCGATGAGAACGAAGCAAAGATTGTGCTCCGCATCTTCAAAGAATATGCAGCGGGCCGCTCGACCCGAACTATCGCCGCTGACCTCACCCGCGAAGGCGTGCCCTCACCAGGGGCAACTCGTCACAAGAACAAGGCGGGTCGCACCACCTGGAACCATCAGTGCATCACAGGCGGTCGGCATGGTCGCGGCATTATCGGCAACGAACTATACATCGGCGAGATACATTGGAACGTTCGCTCGACAATTCTTAACCCAGAGACGCAGAAGAAACAGAAGCGCCGCAATCCAGCAGAACGCCACATTATCGTCAAAAAGCCAGAGCTGCGGATCGTTCCGCAAGGGCTCTGGGATCTGGCGCAGAAGGTTCGTAGGGTGCGCGCGGTATCTATGTTCGGACCGACTGGCCAGCCGCGGCGTCGCGCCGTGAGTCCGCGCAACAATGAGCACCCGCTTGCCGGTGTGCTCCGGTGTGGCGTCTGCAATGGCCATATGCGAATCGCTCAATCCTCGCGTAACGGTGCGCCGCGCGCGGCATGCGCGAGCGCGCATCAGCGGGGCACCTGCGAGCACACCCGTAGCTTTGATATGGACGTTCTGCTCGAGGATGCCTCCGAAAAAATCCAGGTGAAATTGCTTTCGCCGAAAGCCATTGAAGAGGCGATGCGTACTTGGAAGGAGGAGCGCAAAAACGATCGGAACAATGGCAGCGAACACAATAAGCTAGAGCGTCGACGCCGCGTATTGACTACCGAGATCGAACGCCTCTCTTATGCCATCGCAAATAGCCGCCGCAAGCCGGACGAATTGCTCAAGCGGATCGATGAGTGCGACCTGGAGCGGGAAAGCGTTGAAGAGCGCTTGCGGCTGCTGGGCGGTGGCGGCGAAAATATAGTTGGCTTCGATCGCCCGAAATTCAGTGACCGATACTCCTCGGAGGTTAGAAGGCTTATCACCGCGCTCAAAACCAATCCGAAGGCGATCGAAACTCGCATTGCCTTCCGCAACTTGATTGAATGCATAGTAGTGCATCCGGTTCGCAAGCGGATGCCCTACGAATATACGCCCTACCTGAACAGCTCCGCGCTTTACGGAAGGAACCTTTTTCGCGAAAACCGCAGCAAGGAGCGAGAGATCAGCACGTTTGCATACTACGACAATGGCAAGTCAGGGAAATCCGTGTCCTCGTAATAGACGCGGACCTGCATATGGTGGCGGCCGTCGCGGATCTCGCCGTCGAGATGAGCTGTCACGTCGCGAGCCTCTTCGCTTTTCGGTAACCAGCCCGTTTTGCGCAAAAACGGCCGGCTGCGCAAGCGCGGCTAGACCACCGCCGGCCCACGCCCCAGCGTCACCTCGACGATCTCCGGCGGCACGCCGACGCGGAGCGGCATGATGCTGCAACCGAGGCCGCCGGAGATGATGACGTCGCATTTGAGCCGGACATGGCCATAGGCGAGCCGGAGGCCGTGCTGTGGCGGAACCGCCGGCGACCAACCGAGCAGGCGGACCTGGCCGCCATGAGTGTGGCCGGACAGTTGCAGCGCGATGCGGGCGGGCACGCGCGGCGCGATATTGGGCTCATGCGCGAGCAGGATGATCGGCGCGTCGTCGGTGACCTTGGCAAGCGTCGCGTCGAGATCGTCGGCGCCGAAGCGTCCCGTGCTCCGGAAGCGTCGCGCCGGCAGAAAGGCGAGTTGATCGCCAAGGCCGGCGAGCCAGAATGCACGGCCATCCTTGGCGAGCCGCACGACGTCGTTCTCGTAGACGGGAATGCCGGCCGTCTCCAGCGCGCGATGCGCGACCGTCGGCCCGTGTCCAGCCTGCTGGACGATCCTGTCCGCCCAATAGTCATGGTTGCCCATGACGGCATGGACGCCGAGCGGCGCTTTCAGGCCGGCCAGCACCTTGGCCCATTCGCTCGCCGGAATGATGCGCGTGACCTGGTGCAGACCGGCAACATAGTCGCCGAGCAGCACGATGATATCCGCATTCAGCGCATTGGTGCGATCGACGATGGCTTCGATCCGCTCCAGCGACATCCAGGGATCGCAGGCATGGATGTCGGCGATCCCGGCGATCTTCAGCGGGGAAACCGCCGGCCATTGCCGCGGGGTTGGATGATAGCGGGTGACGCGAAGCCGCAGCACCGGCTCGACGCCGACGCCATAGGCCGCGGTCGATGCGCCGAGGGCGGACAGTCCGCCGATGGAACGGATGAGGTGACGGCGCGTGATCATGGCAGCCTGATCGTGATGCAGCTTGTTGATGCGACCCTATTGAAGCGGAAATGGGGTGCTTTTGTGCAGACCCTCTGCACGAAATCACCGGAAATTCATGACGGCCCGACCGTCCGTACTTGCGCAGATCAGTCGTCGCTCTCGTCGGTGCCGAACAGGCCGAACTGTGCCGCCGCATCGCGCGATGGCTCGCTGATGCCGAGATGGCGAAAGGCGTGCGAGGTGAGCAGGCGGCCGCGCGGAGTGCGCTGCAGATAGCCGCACTGGATCAGATAGGGCTCGATGATGTCTTCGATCGCATCGCGCGGCTCCGACAGAGCGGCGGCCATCGTCTCGACGCCGACCGGGCCGCCGCCATAGTTCTGCGCGATGGTCGTGAGGTAACGGCGGTCCATCGCGTCGAGGCCGGCGGCATCGACCTCGAGCGCGCTCAGCGCGTGGTCGGCAATCTTGCGATCGATCCTGTCGGCATCGGCCGCCGAAGCAAAATCGCGCACGCGGCGCAGCAGCCGGCCGGCGATACGCGGCGTGCCACGCGCGCGTCGCGCGATCTCGTTGGCGCCATCCGCGCTCATGCCGACGTTGAGCACGCGGGCACCACGGGTGACAATGCTTTCCAGCTCCTCGATGGTGTAGAAATTCAACCGGACCGGAATGCCGAAGCGGTCGCGCAAGGGATTGGTGAGCAGGCCGGCGCGGGTAGTGGCGCCGACGAGGGTGAATTTCGACAGCTCGATCTTCACCGAGCGCGCCGCCGGACCCTCGCCGATGATGAGGTCGAGCTGGAAATCCTCCATCGCGGGATAGAGCACTTCTTCCACCGCCGGGCTCAGGCGATGGATCTCGTCGATGAACAGCACATCGCGCTCTTCGAGATTGGTGAGCAGCGCGGCGAGATCGCCGGCCTTGGCGATCACCGGGCCTGATGTCGCGCGAAAGCCGACGCCGAGTTCCTTGGCCACGATCTGCGCCAGCGTGGTCTTGCCGAGGCCGGGGGGACCGACGAACAGCACGTGATCCAGCGCCTCGCCGCGCTTGCGCGCCGCCTCGATGAAGATGGACAGATTCTTGCGCGCCTGCTGCTGGCCGACGAAGTCGGACAGCGATTGCGGACGCAGCGCAGTGTCGCCGACATCGTCGCTGCGGCGCTCGGGCGTGACCATGCGGTTGGCCTTAGGATCGCTCACTTCGCGAGCTCCTTCAGGCCAAGGCGAATGAGCTGCGCGGTCTCCGCATTCTCACCCGCGCTGCGCGATGCAGATGCAATGGCCGCGGCAGCTTGCGGCTGGCCGTAGCCGAGATTGACCAGCGCGGAGATCGCGTCCGCCACGGGCCGTGGCGCGCGCTGGTCGTCGACGGCGCCGGCGAGGTGCACGACCGCCGGATCGACATTGGCAAAGGCCGGCGCCTTGTCCTTCAACTCGGTGACGATGCGCTCTGCGACTTTGGGGCCGACACCCGGCGTGCGCGCCACTGCAGCCTTGTCGCGCAACGCGATCGCGTTGGCGAGGTCGGACGGCCCAAGCGTGCCGAGCACAGCGAGCGCGACCTTGGCGCCGACGCCCTGCACGGTCTGAAGCAGGCGAAACCATTCGCGCTCCTGGTCGCTGCGGAAGCCGAACAGCTTGATCTGATCCTCGCGAACATAGGTCTCGATCGACAGCACGGCGGCCTCGCCCGGCGAGGGCAGATGCTGCAGCGTGCGCGTCGAGCAATGCACCTGATAACCGACCCCGCCGACGTCGAGGATGACGAAATCCTCGCCGTAGGAATCGATCAGGCCCTTGAGCTTGCCGATCATAAGCCTGCCACCTTCAGCCGCAGCGCGGTGCTCTGGCGATGATGGGCATGGGTGATGGCGATGGCGAGCGCGTCGGCGGCGTCCGCGGACGGCGGATCGGCCTTCGGCAGCAAAATCTTGAGCATCATCGCGATCTGCTGCTTGTCGGCGTGGCCGGCGCCGACCACCGTCTTCTTCACCTGGTTCGGCGCGTATTCGGCAACACTGATGCCGAACATCGCAGGCGCGAGCATGGCGACGCCGCGGGCCTGGCCGAGCTTCAGCGTCGCGACGCCGTCCTTATTGACGAAAGTCTGCTCGACCGCGGCTTCCATCGGCTTGTGACTGGACAGGACGGCGGCCAGCCCCTCATGGATCGCGAGCAGCCGGCTGGCCAGCGGCAAATCGTCCGGCGGCTCCACCGAGCCGCAGGCGACGTAGATCAGGCGGTTGCCCTCGGCCTCGATCACGCCCCAGCCGGTGCGGCGCAGGCCAGGGTCGATGCCGATGATGCGAACGGGGCCACGAATCGGGAGCGTCGTCATGAGCCAGTGATAGCGGCTGGCCGCCGTGGGGGAAACAGAAACAGAACGGAAGTAACAGGGGAAGTGCCCCCCTACCCGCCCATCTTCGCCAGCAGCGCGTCCGACACCTCGAAATTGGCGTAGACGTGCTGGACGTCGTCGTGCTCGTTGAGCAGGTCCATCAGCTTGAGCAGCTTCTCGCCCGTCTCGTCGTCGACTGCGACCGTGTTCTGCGGCTTCCAGATCAGCGCGGCCTTGCGCGGCTCGCCGAACTTGGCCTCCAGCGCCTTGGCGACGTCGCGATAGCCTTCGGTCGAGGCGTAGATCTCGTGGCCGCCTTCGCTCGAGATCACGTCGTCGGCGCCGGCCTCGATCGCGGCATCCAGCACCGCATCGTCGGAGGCGATGCTGCGGTCGTATTCGACGATGCCGGTTCGGTCGAACATGAAGGAGACCGAGCCGGTTTCACCGAGATTGCCGCCGGACTTGGTGAAGAAGGAGCGGATGTCGGAAGCCGCGCGGTTGCGATTGTCGGTCAGCGCCTCGACGATGACGGCAACGCCGCCTGGGCCGTAACCCTCGTAGCGGATCTCGTCATAATTCTCGCTGTCGCTGCCGAGCGCCTTCTTGACGGCGCGCTCGATATTGTCCTTCGGCATGTTCTCCTGGCGCGCCGCGGTGATGGCGGCACGCAGGCGCGGGTTCATGTTGGGGTCGGGCGTCCCCAGCTTGGCCGCGACGGTGATTTCCCGTGCCAGCTTGCCGAACAGTTTCGACTTCTGGGCATCCTGCCGCCCCTTGCGGTGCATGATGTTCTTGAATTGGGAATGTCCGGCCATGCGTGATCTTCTCTAGGGACTCGTGCGCCAAGGTGAGCGTGGGAAGCGCGGCCTTATAGGCCGCCACCCCCTTGGAAAGAAAGAGGCTCTACGACTTTAAGGTAACACCGTACGGGCCCGTGCCTAGATGTCAGGCATCGTTAACCCTGATTTCATTCCAGCCTGCGAAAATAGCCTCCGACCGTCCCGCGACAAGAGAGACCTGATGGCATTCGGACTATTTCGGAAGCGTCTGCCGGACATGGCTGCACCCGCGGCTGCCCCGCAGGCTGCGCAGCCGGCGGCCCATTCCGAGCCTGCCGCGGCCGTCGAAAGCGATTCGGCCAAGGAAATCCTGGAACTGCTGGAACTCGAACTGGGCGCCATGATTCGCCAGCTCGAGCGCGCCGCCAATTCGGTGGCCGGCGGCGCCGAGGCGACCGCCACGACACTTGCCGCCATCCGCGACCGCACCGACGCCCTGACCGGCCGGACCAACGCCGCGCAATCGAATGCCTCCACCTTCGCCCATGCCGCCGACAAATTCACCCAGTCGGCGCTGGGCATCGGGGCGCAGGTTCGCGAGGCCGGCAAGCTCGCCGACGAGGCCAGCGCCGCGGCACAGGAAGCCCGCGCCAATGTCGATCGCTTGCGCGAATCCTCGGCCGCCATCGGCAACGTGGTCAATCTGATCGCACAGATCGCGCGGCAGACGACGCTGCTCGCGCTCAACTCGACCATCGAGGCCGCGCGCGCGGGCGCTGCGGGAAGAGGCTTTGCGGTCGTCGCCACCGAGGTCAAGGCACTCGCGGTGCAGACCCAGGGCGCGACGGAGGAAATCACCAAGAAGATCGACGCGCTGCAGCGCGACGCCGCCGGCTCCGCGGATGCGGTGCACCGCATCTCGCAGGCGATTGAGGCCATCCGCCCGGTGTTCGAGACCGTCAACGGCGCGGTCGCCGAACAGAACGCCACCACCAGCGAAGTCTCCGGCAACGCGACCAGCGCGTCGCAGTTCATCATCTCGGTCGGCGAAAGCGCAGCCGAGATCGATGCTGCGACCAAGGCGGCCGAGAGCCACGGCGAGAGCGTCGCCAGCGCAGGCAAGGCCGTGACCGCCTTCGCACAGAAACTGAAATCGCGCTGCGCCGTGCTGCTGCGCCAGAGCGAGCACGATGACCGCCGCAAGACCGAGCGGCTGCCCTGCCATCTCAAGCTAAAAACCGCCCGCGGCGTGCTGCCGGTCTACGAGATAGCGATGGACGGCGTGCTGATCGGCGGCGCGGACGCGGGCCGCCTTGCATCGCAAGCCATGGTCGAAGGCACCCTCGAAGGCGTCGGCGCCTGCCGCCTGCGCGTGGTCGAGCAATCCAAGGCCGGTGCCCGCGCGCAATTCGTTAGTCCCAATGACGAGCTCCGCGAGAAGATCGAGGACAGGCTGTGGTCGATCCACGAGGAGAACACGGAGTTTGTCACCCGCGCCATGGAGGCGGGTAACGCGCTGACCGCGATCTTCGAGCAGGCGGTTGCCCGCGGCGAGGTGAAGATCGACGACCTCTTCGACACCGATTATGCCGAAATCGCCGGAACCAATCCGCAGCAGTACCGCACCAGATATCTGGACTGGGCCGACCGCGCGCTGCCGGCGTTCCAGGAAGCCTTTCTGGCGAAGGACCCGCGCATGGCATTCTGCGCCATGGTCGATCGCAACGGCTTCCTGCCGGTGCACAACAGGATCTATTCGCACCCGCAGCGGCCGGGTGATGCCGCCTGGAACACGGCCAACAGCCGCAACCGGCGGATGTTCAACGATCCGGCGGGGTTGGCTGCCGCGCGCAACCTGCGCTCGTATCTGGTGCAGAGCTATGCACGCGACATGGGCAACGGAAATACGGTGATGATGCGCGAGATCGACGTTCCGATCCGCGTGCAAGGCCGGCACTGGGGCGGATTCAGGACGGCCTACAAGCTCTAGTGCGCGCTCAGGCAAGACGCCAAAGCGCGAATCACCTCCTAAGATCGATATTGGAATGGGAATGCCGCGGAGAGCCGGCGAACGGCTCTGACTGGAGGACTCTCAAGACATGTCCGTCGTACAACTTGCAGTACTGGACACTGGCTCCAACCGAACGCTTGCCGAACGGCTGATCGATCAGCTCGCCGACCGCATCGGCGGACTCGGCGTGGAACTCGCTGACATCGCCGGCAACGTCCAGGAAGTCGCAAGCCGCGTCGCGAACCAGTCGGAACGTTTCCACCACCTCCAGGAAACTGCCGAAACGATGGTGTCGGCCAATCACGACATCGCCAATGCGTCACAGGCGGTGCAAACGACCACGTCAGCGGCGGTCGGCGAGATCGCGCAGTCGCGCGGCGCAGTCGATGCCGCGGTGAGCCACATCTCCGAGCTCGTTGCAGCGGTGGAGCGGATCGAGGCGCGCTTGAGCGCCGTCGGCTCCGCGCTGGCACAAGTGGCAAAAGTGTCCGGCTCGATCGAGGCGATCGCAAAGCAGACCAACCTGCTCGCGCTCAACGCCACCATCGAGGCGGCACGCGCCGGCAATGCCGGCCGCGGCTTCGCGGTGGTCGCAAGCGAGGTCAAGAACCTCGCGGAAGCCACCCGCCAGGCCACGCACCAGATCTCCGACACCGTGCGCGATCTCGACGGCCAGATCGAAGGTCTGATCGGCGAGAGCAGCGATGCCTCGCAGCGCGCGAAGACGGCCGGCGAAGGCGCCCAGCGGATCTCCGGCATCATCTCGCGGGTCCAGCAGGGCTTCGCCTCCGTGGAAGCCGAGATCGGCAGCGTCACGCGCGCGGCAACCTCCAACCTCGGACATTGCGACACCGTCATCAGCGAGCTCAACGAGCTCGCCAAGGGCGTCGACCTCTCCTCACGCGATCTCAAGAACGCCGATCAACGCGTGACCAAACTGCTCGACACGTCCGAAGGGCTGATTGCGCTGATCGCCGACAGCGGCGTCGAGACATCGGATGCGCCGCTGATCCGAATTGTCGTCGAGACCGCAAAGCGGATCTCGGACGAGTTCGAAGCCGCCATCGGCCGCGGCGAGATCACGCTCGACCAGTTCATGGACGAGAACTATCGGGAAATCCCCGGCACCGATCCCAAGCAGTACAACACCAACTATGTCGACTTCACAGACCGCGTGCTGCCCGCGATCCAGGACCCGATCCAGAAATCCGATCCCCGCATCGTGTTCTGCGTCGCCTGGGCCAAGGGCGGCTATCTGCCGACGCACAACCCGAACTACCGCCTGCCGCAGGGCAAGGACCCGGTCTGGAATAACGCCAATTGCCGCAACCGCCGCCTGTTCACCGATCGCGCGGTGCAGAAGGTCGCGGCCAACACCAAGCCGTTCCTGCTGCAGACCTATCGCCGCGACATGGGCGGCGGGCAGTTCGTGCTGATGAAGGACCTGTCCTCGCCGATCATGATCCGCGGCAAGCACTGGGGCGCCTTCCGGATGGGCTTTCGGCAGAGCTGAGGGTCGTCGCGACGCGCTTGCGGCGGGGGCGCATGGTCTCCCTGAATCAGAAACCTCGAAAACAACCCCATGCACAGTAGCCGGGGCGGGCAGAATCAATGGCTTAAGCGCCTGATGAATCCCTCGATCCAGACGCCTCTGAAGCGCTTGCGCCGTCGGGCAAAACAGGCGTATACTGCTATTATTCCGAAATCTCCACCCCTCCTCTTCTCCCCTCGCGAGAGAAGCCGATTTCCATAGCCCCGCCCCGCTTTCCGTAGACGGCGCTGGCGGCGCGCTGTACGGCCTTCCGGGCCTACGCTTGGGCGGCCCGGTAGCTGTGCTTGGCAATGAACGGACTACTTCTTTTGCTCGGTGGTCGTCGTGGCGGCCGGGGTGCCGTCGCGAGCGTCCCGTCGCTCGTCGCGTCCCGTACGCCTCTCTTGGCGCCGCTCTGTGCGTCCCGTGCGGCGTTCCTGGCGGCGCTCTGTTCGCCCGCTGCGCCGCTCCTGGCGGCGTTCTGTGCCTGACTTCGGCGCGTCCGCTGGCGGCGTGGTAGGCGCGGCGGCTGGCGCAGTGGTTTGAGCAACAGCCTCTGAGGCCGCCAAAATTGAGGACGAAACCACAAGCCCAAACACCCCTGCGCATCCAAGGAAGGTTAGTGCGTTGCGACGACAGACCTGTTTCGGCTCCGAACGTTCATTCATGGTCAGGCTCCCGGTTGCTGCCCCTTAGAGCATGTCACCAGCGTCGGTGGCCTAGTTATTGATCTGGATCAACTTGGTTCGGTGCTTCGAGCCACGTTGGGATTTCGGCCGATGGGATCGACACTCTCGCAAAGTGAGGGATGACAGTCCCTGCACTGACGATCAGTCCGTCGTTGAATTTGGTTCGCGCAAAATCCTTGGCTGCTGCTTCGCTTTCAAACGTGTTGGTTAGCCGCGGATGTCGCCGTCTTGACAGTGTGCCATCCAGCGGCACTTCAAAAGTGACGTACCAAGTGTGTTTCATGCCTAAAGCCGCCCCGTCGGTACGGTGGCCTATCCCCGCCAGACAAAGCAAAGCCGCCACCGGGACGAAGCGATGGCGGCTTCTTCCTGGCTTGCGAAACCGGCCTTTACCGCCTGGCTCCGACACGATTGACGCCACCATTCGCATTGCCGCCGGCGTTATGACGGACTGCGGCGCGCGCCACCGGGCGGGGCCTGAGCACGACGCCTGCCCGAGCAACGCAACCCGCTGGGTAGGCAGTGTATTGGCAATACACGACCGCATTGGCTGGGCCTGGATTGAGCGTGAGACCTGCAAGGCCCAACAGGGCGCTGGCAGCAATCCCGGCAACAGTCGCTGACCTGATCGAAAGACGCTTGCTCGGATGCATGGCGGACCTCTCTCTTGGAACTTGCGCAACTGAGGCTCATCGCCTTCTCAGGTGCGGCAGAACATAGCGTAGTCGCCGCAGTGGGCGGGTTCGATTGATCTACATCAAGCTCCTGCGCGGAGAGAGCCGCAATCTCGCGAGCGGGGCTTAAGGAATTCATGGAAGGGTTTCTGTCATGCTCCGCTTCATTCTTGCTTCTCTTGCCGCTTTCGCTTTGCTCACCGCCTGCTTGATCCCCGATGATGCCGAGGCTCGGCGCGGCGGAGGTGCCTATCGGGGTGGCGGCGGTTATCGCGGCGGCGCGGTCGCAGTTCGAGGACCGCGAGGCGGCGGCGCTGTTGCGGTGCGCGGCGCAGGCTACCGGGGCTACGGCTACCGGGGCGGCTATCGCGGCTACGGCTATCGGGGCTACGGTGTGGGAGCGGCAGCGGTAGGCGCGGCTGCCGTTGGCACTGCTGCGTACCGCCGCAGTTGCTACGATGCTTACGGAAACTATATTTGCGCCTATTAACCCGTCGACCGCGACTTCCATCGCCTCGCGCTCAAGTCCGCGCCTGATCGAGCGAATAGGCGTGAACGGCGAAGAGCGGGCTTCGGGCTTTAGCCGGGACCGGCTGATAGACGGTGAACGGCTTCGGGCTTCGCATGGCTTGCTCCTGTTGAAGCTCGGGCGAACCCCGAGCTTCAACTTTCAGCCACCGTTAGCGCGTGCAGTAAAACCAAGATTTCGGCTGGAATTCATTGTCCCCGGAATCGTTGCGGTCCGCTGCCGCTGGGTCCAGACCTGATCGCTCTCCCCGGCCAAGCCGCCGACAGCCGTTTTTCGGCCTATTAAACATTCGGCCGTGCCATTAGGCTCCGGGACCGAGGGGACTAGGATGGCAATGCGGTTTTGCCTGTTCTCACTATCCTGGCGATCCTTTTGCAGGCGGACCTTCGCCGCCCCGCTGGTCGTCGCATTGTTGCTGGCAACACTGGGGCCGGGTCGGGCGGCTGATCCTGAGCCCAAGCGCGTTTTGATGCTGCAATCATTCGGCCTCCGCTTCAAACCGTGGACCGATTTCGCTGAGTTTCTTCGCCCCCAAATGATCAAGCAATCGAAAGTCCCAATCGACTTTCAGGACCACTCGCTGCTAAGCGCCCGTGTGGACGACGACAAGGCGCTCGCACCCTTTATCGGTTACCTCCAAGCATTGTACGGGGCCAAACCTCCCGACCTCATTGTCGCCCTCGGTGCGCCAGCTGCCGAGTTTGTGCAGCGGTATCGCGCTCAGCTTTTCCCCAAGACACCCATGATGTTTACTTCCGTCGAGGCGCGACGGGTCCAATACGACAAGCTGACCGAGTATGACACCGTGGCCGCTGCGGCTCATAATTTTCCTGCCGCCATCGAAACTATTCTGAAGGTGTTGCCCGACACGAAAGTGATCGCCGTCGTGAATGGGGCTTCGCCCAATGAAACATTTTGGCAAGGGGTATTGGAGCGAGAACTCGCACCGTTCAGCGGGCGGGTTGAACTACGATGGTATAACAAGCTGTCATTTGAAGATATCCTGAAAGACGCGGCACATCTTCCACCTCACAGCGCCATCTTCTGGCATCTGATGAGCGTTGATGCGGCGGGTGTTACACATGAGGGCGCTGCCGCATTGCACAGGCTCTCGGCTGCCGCCAATGCTCCCATATTTTCTTATCTTGACGGATTTTTTGATGGCTCGATTGTCGGCGGCTCCATGCATTCGACTGAGAAGGGCATGACTATCGCAGCCGCGGCGGCAATCCGTATTCTAAACGGTGAAAAAGCTGGCGACGTAAAGGTCGCACCCAGCCAATTCGAGCTGCCAAGGTTCGATTGGCGGCAAATGCAGCGGTTCGGGATCAGCGACAGCCACCTGCCGCCCGGCAGCACGGTCTACTTCCGCGAGCCATCGGTGTGGGAACGGTATTTATGGCTGATCGCATCCGTCGTCGCGGTTTTTCTCATACAAGCCGGGCTTATTGCTATCCTGCTACGTGAGCATCGCCGTCGTCAATTCGCCGAAGTACAGTCGCGACAGCGCATGACTGAACTCGCCCACGTTAATCGCTTCGCGACCGCTGGCGAACTGACCGCCTCGATTGCTCACGAGATCAACCAGCCGCTTGGGTCTATTCTGACGAACGCCGAAACCGCAGCCGCGATCCTGCAATCGCAGCGTCCCGATATCGCTGCACTTTCCGATGTCGTTGAACTCAGGGAAATTGTGAACGATATTCTACAGGATGACCGGCGTGCCACCGAGGTCATTCGCAGGATGCGCAGCCTCCTAAAAAAGGCGCCGTTCGAATTGAAGCAACTGGACCTCAATGAGGTTGTGCAAGAGACGGTCAGATTTCTTTTGGCGCTAACCGTCAGCCGAAAATTCGAAATGGTCAACGTGATCACGCCCGATGCGCTACCGATCCTCGGCGACCGCATTCAGCTTCAACAAGTCATTTTGAACCTTGTGCTGAACGGGGTCGAGGCTATGAAGGACACGTCTCACGAAAGCCGCACTATCAGCATCCGGACTGCGCGCGTCGATCAATTCGCCGAGCTATCCGTGTCAGATCGCGGACCCGGCATTCCAGAAGACAAATTGAAACAGGTTTTCGAGCCGTTTTACAGCAGTAAAGCGGAAGGCATGGGCATGGGCTTGTCCATTGCGCGCACCATTATCGAAGCACACAACGGGTTCATATCAGCGAGCAATCGGGAGCATGGCGGTGCCTCGTTCACGATCAGGCTTCCCTTTGTCGCTTGATCCAAAACGGCGCCCGTACGCGGAGACGGACCCCTCACCCGCCTGCGTCTACCAGCGTCGCTGCCCTCTCCCACAAGGGGAGAGGGCACAACAATGAGTCGCTGCAATTGATGGCGTCAGAAGTCCGCGCCGTCGATCGACTTCCATAATCGCACGAGTTTCGTCATCGCATGATTTTGCGCATTCGCACGATCATCTGTGGCCATCAATGACGCTTGTGAGCAAAATGCGTCAGAAAATGACGATTATCATATCAATTAGCCCAAAATTACTGCAGTGATCGCCGCACAATTTCGTGAACGTCATGGCCTGACGCGCTCACTGCGCAAAAATGCATTGCCGGACATGTCGACGCTTCATCGTTTCGCATCGATATGATTATTGTGCGCGCAAATTCGCTGACTAGATCGCCGCAAGCGATCGAGCGAGCAAGGGGATGCATATGGCAACTGTTCTCACCATCAACGGCGAAACGAAATCGTTCGACGCGCCACCTGACATGCCGCTGCTGTGGGTGCTGCGCGACGTCCTTGGGATGACCGGCACCAAGTTCGGCTGCGGCATTGCGCAGTGTGGCGCCTGCACCGTGCACGTCGACGGCAAGGCAGTCCGCTCCTGCGTCTTGCCGGTCAGCGCGGTCGCGAACCGCGCCATCACCACGATCGAGCATGTCGGCAGCACGCCAGCGGGCGCAAAGGTGCAGAAGGCCTGGCTCGATGCCGAAGTGATCCAGTGCGGCTACTGCCAGTCCGGCCAGATCATGTCGGCCGCGGCACTGCTGGCGGCAACGCCCAGCCCTGACGATTCCGACATCGACGCCGCGATGGCCGGCAACATCTGCCGCTGCGGCACCTATGTGCGCATCCGCGAGGCCATCAAGCAAGCCGCCTCCGGCCGTCAGTCGTGAGGTCCGCCATGATCACCGACAAGACTCTTCCTGACGTCTCCCGCCGTGCGGTTCTGACCGGCGGTCTCGCCACCGGCTTCCTGCTCGCCTTCCATCTGCCGCTCCGCGCCGCCGTCAACGAGCCGGAGCAGCCGAAGGACACGACCGACGGCAAATTCGCGCCGAACGCCTTCATCCGGGTCGAAGACACCGGCCGCACCGTGCTCCTGATGCCGCAAGTCGAGATGGGCCAGGGGGTCTATACCTCGATTGCGATGATCCTGGCCGAAGAGCTCGACGCGGATTGGGCAAAGGTTGCGGTGCTGCACGCGCCGCCCAACGACAAGCTCTACGCCAATCCGGCGTTCGGCCTGCAGGCCACGGGTGGTTCGACCTCGATCCGCGCCTGGTGGAATCCGTTGCGCGCCGCCGGCGCCAGCGCGAAGGCGATGCTGGTGCAGGCCGCAGCGGCGCAATGGCAGGTCGAGCCGGCAAGCTGCACGACATCGAAAGGCGAGGTCGTGCATGCCGCAAGCGGCCGCAAGCTCGGCTATGGCGAACTGGCACTGGCCGCACAGGGCCAAACGCCGCCGAAGGACGTCCGGGTGAAGGACCCCAAGGACTTCGTCATCATCGGCCAGCCGCTGAAGCGGCTCGACACGCCGGACAAGGTCAATGGCAAGGTCGTCTACGGCATCGACGCGATCCTGCCCGGCATGAAGATCGCCGCGATCGCCAATTGCCCGGTCTTTGGCGGCAAGGTCGGCAAGGTCGACGACAGCGCGGCGGTCAAAATTGCGGGCGTACGCAAGGTCGTGGTGCTCGAGGATGCGGTCGCGGTGATCGGCGATCACACGTGGGCCGCAAAGAAGGGCCTCGATGCGCTCAAGATCGAGTGGAACGAGGGACCGAACGCGAAGCTCAGCACGAAGGACGTCTGGCAGCATCTGCGCGCCGCCAGCGAGAAGGACGGCGTGGTCGCGAAATCGGTCGGCGACATCGCCAAGGGGCTCGCCAGCGGCGACAGGTTCGAGGCAAGCTTCGAACTGCCGTTCCTTGCGCATGCCTCGATGGAGCCGATCAACGCCACCGTTCACGTCAGGCCGGATGCCTGCGAGATCTGGACCGGCACGCAGATCATGACGCGCGTGCAGTCGGAGGCGGCGAAGGCTGCGGGCCTCCCGGTCGACAAGGTGATTGTCAACCAGCATCTGCTCGGTGGCGGCTTCGGCCGCAAGCTCGAGCCGGATATGGTGGTGGCCGCCGTGAAGATCGCAAAGCAGGTCGACTATCCCGTCAAGGTGATATGGACCCGTGAGGAGGACATCCAGCACGACGTCTACCGTCCGGTCTATCGCGACCAGGTCACGGCGTCGCTGGTCGACGGCAAGGTCGCGGCCTGGAAGTACAAGGTCGCCGGTTCCGCCGTGCTGGCGCGCTGGCTGCCGCCGGCGTTCCAGAAGGGTATCGACATCGACGCGGTCGATGCCGCCGTGGATGCACCCTACGACTTCACCAACTTCCATGTCGAATATGTCCGCGCCGAACCGCCGGCGGTGCCCACCGGTTTCTGGCGCGGCGTCGGTCCGAACAACAACGTGTTCGCGGTCGAATGCGCGATGGACGAACTCGCGCGCAAGGCCGGCAAGGATCCGGTCGAATTCCGCCGCTCGATGCTGACGAAGAATCCGCGCATGCTCGCGGTGCTCAATCTTGCCGCCGAGAAATCCGGCTGGGGCCAACCGCTGCCACCGCGCGTCGGCCGCGGCGTCTGCGTCCAACCGTCGTTTGCAAGCTTCCTCGCCACCGTGGTGGAAGCGGAGATCGACGATATCGGCGAGATCGCGCTCCGCCGCATCGTCTCGGTGGTCGACACCGGTATCGCGGTCAACCCCGAC
The DNA here is from genome assembly GCF_055807635.1 of Bradyrhizobium sp. Kon56. NCBI lineage: Bacteria > Pseudomonadati > Pseudomonadota > Alphaproteobacteria > Hyphomicrobiales > Nitrobacteraceae > Bradyrhizobium > Bradyrhizobium sp. Kon56. Next base: position 69,041 of record NZ_JBVVOU010000006.1, read on the forward strand.
ACGGTGAAGGCGCAGATCGAGGGAGGCCTGGTGTTCGGCCTCACCGCCGCGCTCTATGGCGAGATCACCATCGAGAAGGGCCGCGTGCAGCAGTCGAACTTCCACGACTACCGCATGATGCGCATCAATGAGACACCGAAGATCGAGGTCTTCGTCGTCAAGAGCGGCGAAGCGCCCGGCGGCATCGGTGAGGCCGGTGTCAATGCCGGCCCGCCGGCGCTGCGCAACGCCATTTACGCGGCAACCGGCGTCGCGCTGCGGCGCCTGCCGATCGATCGGAAACTGCTGGCTGCGGGGAAAAAGGCATGAGCGGCAAGATGCGTATCTTCACTGGCATCGTCGTGATCGCCATCGTGCTGGCGGGACTCGGCGTCTGGTTCATCCGCGGCCCCCGCCCGCTCGACTTTGCCGGCGGCACCAAGGTGGCGCTGGCGGATTACCGCGCGGGCAAGCCGGCCGGCGTGCCGGCCAAGCTCGAGAAGGCGAGCCTGGTCGAACGCGGCGAATACCTCGCCAAGGCGGCCGACTGCATGGTCTGCCACACCAAGCCCGGCGGGACGGACTATTCCGGCGGGCTCGGCTTCAAGCTGCCGTTCGGCACGCTCTATTCCACCAACATCACGCCGGACAAGGACACCGGCATCGGCAATTACAGCGACCAGGATTTCCTCAACGCGGTCCAGCGCGGCAAGCGCCACGACGGCGCCCGGCTCTATCCGGCGATGCCGTACACGTCCTATACCTACATGACCGACGACGACGTGCTGGCGGTGAAGGCCTATCTGTTCAGCCTGCCTGCGGTGCGCGCGAAGCCGCCGGAGAACACGCTGTCGTTCCCGTTCAACCAGCGCTGGGCGATGATGTTCTGGTCGGCCGTGTTCAATCCGGACACGCGCTTTGCGCCCGATACGTCGAAGAGCCCGCAGTGGAATCGCGGCGCCTATCTCGTGGAGGCGCTGGCGCATTGCGGCGAATGCCACACGCCGCGCAATCTCGGTTTTGCGCTGGACAACCGCAAGAAATTCGCAGGCGCGATCACGGCGGGGTGGCGCGCCTTCAACATCTCCTCGGACAAGGCCACCGGCCTCGGCAGCTGGCGTGACGAGGACCTGGTCTCCTATCTGTCGCTCGGCCATGCGCCGGGCCACGGCTCGGCCTCGGGTCCGATGGGTGAAGCGGTCGACCACAGCTTTAGCCAGTTCGCGCCTGAGGACATAAGCAGCGTCGTCGCCTATTTGCGCAGCGTGCCGCCGCAGACCTCGCCCGACCTGCCCGCAATCACCGCGCCCGTCGCACCCGCCTCGCACAAGGACGGCGTCACGGCGGATGCGCGCGGCAAAATGGTGTTCGCCAGCGCCTGCGCCAGTTGCCATGGCTGGAGCGGCGAAAGCCCGGTCTCGCCGATGGCGACGCTGACCGGCACCTGGGCCGTCAACGACCCCGCCGCCACCAACGTCGCGCAAATCGTGCTGTCAGGCACCAAGCGCGACACGCCGGACGGCGCGCTGTCGATGCCGGCGTTCGGCAACGCCTATAGCGACGACGAGATCGCGGCGGTGGCGAACTACGTGACAGCGCGGTTCGGCGCGAAGGGCTCGAAGCTGACGGCGAAGGATGTTGCGGAGTTGCGGGAGCAGACGGCGGAGTAATTCTCGCGCCGACTGACGCTGCACCCTCTCCCCTTGCAGGAGAGGGTGGCTTCGCGAAGCGAAGCCGGGTAAGGGGTTGTCTCCACGCGTCCAACTCGCATTTGAATTCGCGGAAGCGACCCCTCATCCGGCGCTTCGCGCCACCTTCTCCCACAAGGGGAGAAGGTGCAGCGGGATCTGCCGCTGCAATTCAGCTCAGCCAGAATTTCGGCGTCGTCGGCTCCAGCCTGCCGCCGGCGCGCACCGGCCCAATACGGAGCGCAAGCCCCGTCGCGTCATCCGTCTCGACCGCAACGCCGCTGAGCGTCGCAGCGCCCGCTGCCGGCTCGAAGCGGCCTGAGGGGATCCCGGAGGTGAACCTGCGCAACGGCTCCTCCTTCTGCATGCCGATGATGGAATCGTAGTCGCCGGTCATGCCGGCATCGGTCATGTAGGCGGTGCCGCCCGACAGGATCTGGTGGTCGGCGGTCGGCACATGGGTGTGGGTGCCGACGACGAGGCTGGCGCGGCCGTCGCAGAAGAAGCCGATGCCCTGCTTCTCGCTGGTCGCCTCGCAATGGAAGTCGACGACGATGGCGTCCGCGGCAATGCCCAGCGGGCAGGCGCCGAGCTCGCGCTCGAGGGCCGCGAAGGGATCGTCGAACGGGGTCATGAAGACGCGGCCCAAAGCGTTGACGACGAGCGCGTGCTTGCCGTTCTTGGTCTCGACCAACGCGGCGCCACGGCCGGGCGTCCCGCGCGGATAGTTCGCCGGCCGCACCAGGCGCTCCGCGCGCTCGATGAACACCAGGGCTTCGCGCTGATCCCAGGAGTGATTGCCGAGCGTCACCGCGTCGGCGCCGGCGTCGAGAAACTCCTGATAGATCGCTTCCGTGATGCCGAAGCCGCCGGCGGAATTCTCGCCGTTGACGACGACGAAATCGAGCGACCAGTCCTTGACCATGCCAGGCAGATATTCGGCGATGGCATTGCGCCCGGCACGGCCGACGACATCACCCACGAAGAGAATGCGCAACTTCAGAACTCCGGAAATCGAATACGTCCGATTCCGTTAGCACATAATCCAGCGCCACGTCGTGGGCTAGTGCCGGAACCGCCTTGATCTCCTGCGCTGCAAAAGCGAGCCCGATGCCGACGATGGTCTTGGTTTTTCGCAGATGCGCGAAGGTGTGGTCGTAGTGCCCCGCGCCATAGCCGATGCGATGGCCGAGACGATCGAAGGCAGCGAGCGGCGTCAGCATGATGTCGGGAATGACTTCAGCGGCCCCAGGCGACGGCTCGGGAATGCCGAGCGGGCCGAGCATCAGGCGATCGTTCGGATGGAAGATGCGGAAGATCAGCGCCTGGCCCCGCGCAGTGACGCAAGGCAGCGCAAGCCTGGCGCCCTGCTCGGCGAGCTTCTTCAGCAGCGGCATCGGATCGATCTCGCTGCGGATCGGCGAATAGCCCGATACGATGCTGCCAGGCAGAAGCTGGAACGGCAGCCCGCGCTTGGCGAGCTTGGCGGCGGCGGCGATGCGTTTCTTTTCGCTCAGCGCATCGCGCGCCGCGAGGGCTTTGGCACGGAGTTCGGCTTTGGTGTTGGTCATGCGCGCTTGCTCCGAAGGCTGAGCCTTGCTCCGCCGTCATCACCCGCCTTGTGCGCCCTTGCGCACTGGGGCGGGTGATCCAGTATTCCAGAGACGCCAATGCAAAAACCTCGACAGCGCGGCGTACTGGATGCCCCGCCTGCGCGGGGCATGACACCGAAATCAAACCGCGAGCGTGTCGGGGACGCAATTTCGACAGGCACGAACCAGAAGGAAGAAAAACAAAAGTGCGAAGCCGCGAACGCCGTTGAAGCACTCGATCCCGGAGTTCCCTACGAAAGTAGGTGGGCACCATATGTCCGAGCCCACGGGCCCGGCCAGGGACAGTTCCCTAAAGGATCGATAAGGCCCCGGGGATAATGGCTCCTGACGCGCGTCGCAGCCCCGCTTGGGCAATGTAACAACGATGCTGACAAATCGCCAGCCCGGTGAAGGGTCAGCCGATGGCGATCCCGTTGCCGACGGTGCGGTTCAGGACCTGGGTCGACTTCTCGATGCGCTCGGCGGCAGAGTTCAGTGCGTTCACGACCGCGGTCTGGGTCAACCGGGCGCGCTCGACGGCGGCGTTGCGGAAATCCCGCAGTTCGGTCAGCTCCTGCTCCATGGTCCGGATGCGGTTGCCGGCATCGACCAGTTCGTCGCAGACGGTCAGCGCCGCCATCACGGTGAGCCTGGCATCACCGATCTCGCCGAACTTTCCGCGCAGCGACTGAATCCGCGTCTCCAGGCTTTCAGCCAGCTTGAGCAGCCGCACCTCCTGGCCTTCCTCGCAGGCCATGCGGTATTGCCGGCCGTTGATGGTGACGTTGATGTGGCTCATCCGTCCTCTCCGGTATCGAGCACCGAACGTATCGTGACGATCGCGGAATCCAGCCGATCGGAGATCTCGCGGCTGGAGCGCTCGAGCTTGCGTGCCTTCACCAGCGCGCCGTCGAGCTCGTCGGCAAGCCGCGAGCGGTCCGCGCCGAGCGCCTGAATCCGCGCCGCGAGCTCGTTCTCGTCGCGATCGGCATCGCGCCGCCGCTCCACCGCGCTTTCGAGCGAGTCGAGCGCCGCCATGAGCCTGCGGGTCGCGATCTCGATCTCGACGGCCGAGGACTCGGTCATGGCAGAGCTGTTGGATACGCGATCGTTCATGCAGTCAGCGGCGGAACCTGTGGCCTTGCCCTTGGAGTTTTCCTTTGGGCTTTTCCTGGGGCTTGCCGTCCGGCAAAAGACTCGGTTCGGCAAGCGGTTAGAAGCAGAAATTTACGTGGCAAGCTAGGGAATCGCAACGCCGCCGCGAAACCTATGCACTGCTAAGCAACTTTTGCGGCCAAACCGGCGTTTGATTGCCTTGGCCTGTCGGAACCGAGATGCTATCCCAGCCGCGACCCCAGCGGCCGAAAGGCTCCTTCCGGCGCGGCCAAATCCAGCCACAAGCGCCTCATTTCAGACGGATTTTCAGACATGACGCAGGTCGATCACAACCGTATGGCCAATGCGATCCGCGGCCTTGCCATGGACGGCGTCGAGAAGGCGAAATCGGGTCATCCGGGCCTGCCGATGGGCGCCGCGGACATGGCGACCGTACTGTTCACCCAATTCCTGAAATTCGACGTCGCCGCGCTGGACTGGCCGGACCGCGACCGCTTCGTGCTTTCGGCCGGGCACGGCTCGATGCTGATCTATTCGCTGCTGTATCTGATCGGCAGCCCCGAGATGACGATCGACCAGCTCAAGAACTTTCGCCAGTTGGGATCGCTGACACCCGGACATCCCGAGCACGGCCACACCAAGGGCATCGAGACCACCACCGGTCCGCTCGGCCAGGGCATTTCCACCGCCGTCGGCATGGCGCTCGCCGAGAAGATGCTCGCCGCCGAGTTCGGCAAGAAGATTGTCGATCACCATACCTATGTGATCGCTTCCGACGGCGATTTGATGGAAGGCGTGTCGCAGGAAGCGATCGCGTTGGCCGGGCACTGGAAGCTCAACAAGCTGATCGTGCTCTATGACGACAACGGCATTTCGATCGACGGTCCGACCTCGCTTTCCGACTCCGTCGACCAGGTGAAGCGGTTCAAGTCGGCGGGCTGGGCCGCCGAAAAGATCGACGGCCACGACCAGGCCGCAATCGCCGCCGCGATCACGCGCGCGCAGAAATCAAACAAGCCGACGCTGATCGCCTGCCGCACCACCATCGGCTTCGGCGCCCCGCATAAGGCCGGCACCAACAAGGTGCACGGCGAAGCGCTCGGCGCCGACGAGCTCAAGGCCGCCAAGGAAAATCTCGGCATTTCGCTGGAGCCGTTCTCGGTGCCCGACGACGTGCTCAAGGCCTGGCGCGCGGCCGGCAGCCGCGGCGCGGCGGCACGACAGGAATGGGAAGCAAGGCTCGGTGAACTCGGCAGCCGCAAGCGCGCCGAGTTCGAGCGTCGCCTGCGCCACGAGCGCCCGGCCGCGCTCGCGAAGGCGGTGCGCGCCTACAAGAAGGAGCTGCTGGAAAAGCCGATGAATGCGGCGACCCGCAAATCCTCCGAAGCCGTGATCGAAGTGATTGCCGGCGCGATGCCGATGGAATTTCTGGCGGGCTCGGCCGACCTCACCGGCTCCAACAACAACAAGGCGAAGTCCGCAACCGCGTTCTCGGCCAAGACGCCGAAGGGCCGCTTCATCCATTACGGCATCCGCGAGCACGGCATGTGCGCGGCGATGAACGGCATCTTCCTGCACGGTGGTTTTGCGCCGAACGGCGCGACCTTCCTGGTGTTCACCGATTATGCGCGGCCCGCGATGCGGCTCGCCGCATTGATGGGGACCGGGGTCGTTTATGTCATGACCCACGATTCCATCGGCCTCGGCGAAGACGGCCCGACCCACCAGCCGGTCGAGCATCTCTCAGCACTTCGCGCCATTCCCAACATGCGCGTGTTCCGTCCGTGCGATTCCATCGAGGTTGCCGAGTGCTGGGAGCTCGCGCTCAACCGCATCGACGGCCCGACAGTCTTGGCGCTGACCCGTCAGAACCTGCCGCAACTGCGCACCACCGCACCGAACGAGAGCCCCTGCCGGTTCGGTGCCTACGAGCTGGTGGCCGCCCAGGGCGAAGCCAAGGCGACGCTGTTCGCCTCGGGCTCCGAAGTGGAGATGGCCGTGGCCGCCCAGAAGCAGCTCGCCGAGCGCGGCATTCCGACCCGGGTGGTTTCGGTTCCCTCGCTCGAGCTCCTGCTAGCGCAACCAAAGGAGCGCCGCGACGAGATCATCGGCAATGCCCCCATCAAGGTCGCAATCGAGGCCGCCGTGCGCTGGGGCTGGGACGCCGTGATCGGCCAGGATGGCGAGTTTATCGGCATGCACTCCTTCGGCGCCAGCGCCCCTCTCAGCAAGGTATTCCAGCACTTTGGCATTACCGCCGAGGCCGCGGTTAACGCCGTTCTGAAACGCGTTTCCTGAGAGTTGAGATTGCCGAAAAAAAGGACTACCTAACGTCCCATATGATCAAGCCCCGCCCGGCCGAACCGGGCGTCCGCCCTAAAAAAACCCTCGCAGGCGCGCTAGCGCGTTGTGCGGGATGACAACGGTCATTGAAGGAGACGAAACATGGTAGTCCGCGTCGGAATCAACGGTTTTGGCCGTATCGGCCGCAACATCCTGCGGGCCATCGCCGAGTCCGGCCGCAAGGACATCGAGGTCGTCGGCATCAACGACCTCGGCCCGGTCGAGACCAACGCCCATCTGCTTCGCTTCGACAGCGTCCATGGCCGCTTCCCCGGCACCGTGACCGTCGATGGCGACACGATCAGCCTCGGCGGCAACAAGATCAAGGTGACCGCCGAGCGCGATCCCTCGAAGCTGCCCTGGAAAGATCTCGGCATCGACATCGCGATGGAATGCACCGGCATCTTCACCTCGAAGGACAAGGCCTCCGCGCATCTGACTGCCGGCGCCAAGCGCGTTCTCGTTTCTGCGCCCGCCGACGGCGCCGACGCCACCATCGTCTACGGCGTCAACCACGACACGCTGACCCGGGAACATCTGGTCGTCTCCAACGGCTCCTGCACCACCAACTGTCTTGCGCCGATCGCTAAGGTGCTGAACGACCTCGTCGGCATCGAGACCGGCTTCATGACCACGATCCACGCCTATACCGGCGACCAGCCGACTCTCGACACCATGCACAAGGATCTCTATCGCGGCCGCGCGGCTGCGATGTCGATGATCCCGACCTCGACCGGCGCCGCCAAGGCGATCGGCCTCGTGCTGCCGGAACTGAAGGGCAAGCTCGATGGCGTCGCGATCCGCGTGCCGACCCCGAACGTCTCGGTCGTCGATCTCAAGATCGTCGCCAAGCGCGCCACCGATCCGAAGGAAATCAACGAGGCGATGAAGCGTGCCTCCGAGCAGCAGCTCAAGGGCATCCTCGGCTACACCACCGCGCCGAACGTCTCGATCGACTTCAACCACGACCCGCACTCCTCGACGTTCCACATGGACCAGACCAAGGTGCAGAACGGCACGCTGGTGCGCGTGATGTCCTGGTACGATAATGAGTGGGGCTTCTCGAATCGCATGGCGGACACCGCCGTCGCGATGTCGAAGGTGATCTAACTCCACTCTCGTGGCCCGGACGCGATGCAGCGTGAAACGCTGCTTCGCAGATCCGGGACCCATCTAACCGCGGGACTCGCCGCAATTTGGGTCCCGGTTCTGCACGGCGGCACTACGCGCCGCAGTGCGCCCGGGACAAGGGCCTCCGATGACGAACAAATTCCGTACCCTCGACGACGTCGATGTGAAGGGCAAGCGCGTGCTGCTGCGTGTTGACCTCAACGTGCCCATGGAGAACGGCCGCGTCAGCGACGCGACCCGGCTCGAGCGCGTCGCGCCGACCATCACCGAAATCTCCGACAAGGGGGGCAAGGTCATCCTGCTCGCGCATTTCGGCCGACCGAAAGGGCGCGATGCCAAGGACTCGCTCAAGCCCGTGGCCGAGGCGCTGTCGAAGGTCGTGAAGAAGACCGTCGCCTTCGCCGACGACTGCATCGGCGAGCCCGCGGTCAAGGCCGTTGCCGGCTTGAAGGACGGTGACATCCTCTGTCTCGAAAACACCCGCTTCCACAAAGAGGAAGAGAAGAACGATCCGGCCTTTGTCGCGGAGCTCGCAAAACTCGGCGACATCTGGGTCAATGACGCGTTCTCGGCCGCGCACCGCGCCCACGCCTCGACCGAAGGCCTCGGCCACAAGCTGCCCGCCTATGCCGGCCGCACCATGCAGGCCGAATTGGTCGCGCTGGAGAAGGCGCTGGGCTCACCGACCAAGCCTGTCATCGCTATCATCGGCGGCGCCAAGGTCTCGACCAAGATCGACCTGCTCGAAAACCTCGTGACTAAGGTCGACGCGCTCGTGATCGGCGGCGGCATGGCCAACACCTTCCTGCACGCCCAAGGCGTCGGCATCGGCAAGTCGCTGGCCGAGAAGGATCTCGCCGCGACCGCGTTGCGCATCATGGAAAAGGCCGAAGCCGCCAACTGCGCCATCATCCTGCCGGTCGACGCTACCGTCGCCTATCATTTCGCGGCCAACGCGCCGTCGCACGCCTATGGCCTCGACGCGATCCCGGCCGACGGCATGATCCTCGACGTCGGTCCGCAGTCGATCGCACGTGTCCATGCCGCCATCGACGATGCGGCGACGCTGGTCTGGAACGGACCGCTTGGTGCGTTCGAGATGCAGCCGTTCGACCGCGGCACGATGTCCGCCGCCAAGCATGCCGCCGAGCGCACCAAGGCCAAGAAGCTGGTCTCGATTGCGGGCGGCGGCGACACCGTGGCAGCCCTCAACCAGGCCCATGTGGCCGGTCAGTTCACCTATGTCTCGACCGCCGGTGGCGCATTTCTTGAATGGATGGAAGGCAAGCCCCTGCCCGGCGTCGAAGTTCTGCGCACCAAGTAATCGGTCGGCAAGTCGTCAGCCGCCTTCAAGCAGTGGCCTTGCAGGCCCAAACGGGAGAAAAACACAGATGGCTCGGATCACGTTGCGTCAATTGCTCGACCATGCGGCGGAGAACGATTACGGCGTCCCGGCCTTCAACATCAACAACATGGAGCAGGCGCTGGCGATCATGGACGCGGCCAACCAGGTCGACGCGCCCGTCATCATCCAGGCCTCGCGCGGTGCGCGCTCCTACGCCAACGACGTCATGCTCAAGCACATGATGGACGCGGTGACCGAGATCTACCCGCACATCCCGGTCTGCGTGCATCTCGACCACGGCAACGAGCCGGCCACCTGCATGACCGCGATCCAGGCCGGCTTCACCTCGGTGATGATGGACGGCTCGCTCAAGGCCGACGGCAAGACCCCCGGTGACTGGGGCTACAATGTCGGCGTCACCAAGACCGTAACCGACATGGCCCATCTCGGCGGCATCTCGGTCGAGGGCGAGCTTGGCGTGCTCGGCTCGCTCGAGACCGGCATGGGCGACAAGGAAGACGGCCACGGCGCCGAGGGCAAGCTCAGCCACGACCAACTCCTGACCAATCCGGATGAAGCCGTGAAGTTCGTCCAGGAGACCCAGGTCGACGCGCTCGCGATCGCGATGGGGACGTCTCACGGTGCCTACAAATTCACCCGCAAACCCGACGGCGACATCCTCGCCATGAACGTGATCGAGGAGATCCACCGCAAGCTGCCGAACGTGCATCTCGTCATGCACGGCTCCTCCTCGGTGCCGCAGGACCTCCAGGACATCATCAACGCCTATGGCGGCAAGATGAAGCCGACCTGGGGCGTGCCTGTTGCCGAGATCCAGCGCGGCATCAAGAACGGCGTGCGCAAGATCAACATCGACACCGACAACCGCATGGCGATGACCGGCCAGATCCGGAAAGTGCTCAAGGACAATCCCGAAGAGTTCGATCCGCGCAAGTACCTGAAGCCCGCGATGGAAGCGATGACCAGGCTGTGCAAGCAGCGGCTCCAGGAATTCAATACCGCGGGCCAAGCCTCCAAGATCAAGAAGGTGCTGACCACGGCCGAGATGGCCAAGCGCTACGCCAAGGGCGAGCTCGCCCCGAAGGTGGCGTAAGCTGCTCTATCCTTCCCCTCTCCCCGCCCTTCGCGGGGAGAGGGTTGGGGTGAGGGGCTCTCTCGGCGCGTTGTGCCCTATCAATCGACCTGTACCCCCTCACCCGGATTTTACGCGGCGCGTAAAATCCGACCTCTCCCCGCAAACGGGGCGAGGTAACAGGCCCCTCCCCCCTTACCCTGCGACGAACGTTAACTCGGCATTTGCCCGAGAACGGTCTATTTTCACCGGCAAGGGCAGAATCGTTTTGGGAGGACATCTCGATGAATCTGACTGAGCTGAACAGGATCGCGACCGCCCTGGTCGCGCCCGGCAAGGGCATCCTTGCCGCCGACGAATCCTCCGGCACCATCAAGAAGCGTTTCGACGCGATCGGCGTGGAATCGACCGAAGAGAACCGCCGCGACTATCGCGAGATGCTGTTCCGCTCGAACGAAGCCATGAGCCGCTACATCTCCGGCGTCATCCTCTATGACGAGACGATCTGGCAGAACGCGAAGGACGGCACGCCCCTGGTCAAGCTGATCGAGAGCAGCGGCGCCATCCCCGGGATCAAGGTCGACGAAGGCACCCAAGCCCTGCCGATGTGTCCGGGCGAGCTCGTCACCGTCGGGCTCGACAAGCTCGCCGAACGGCTGAAGAAATATCACGAGCGCGGCGCACGTTTCGCCAAATGGCGCGCGGTGATCGACATCGGCAGTGGCATCCCTTCCATGACTGCGATCAGCGTCAACGCCCACGCGCTGGCGCGCTACGCAGCGCTGTGCCAGGCCGCGCAGATCGTGCCGATCGTCGAACCCGAAGTGCTGATGGACGGCGATCACGACATCGATCGCTGCTATGAGGTGACGAGCCGTGTGCTCAACAAGACGTTTCAGGAATTGCGCGTGCAGCGCGTCGCGCTCGAGGGCATGGTGCTGAAGCCGAACATGGCCATCTCCGGCAAGAAGTGCGCGAAGCAGGCTTGCGTCGAGGAGGTGGCGGAGAAGACGATACGGCTGCTCAGGGCGTGCGTGCCCGCGGCGGTGCCCGGCATCGCCTTCCTCTCCGGCGGCCAATCGGATGAAGAGGCAACGGCGCATCTCAACGCCATGCACAAGCTCGGCCCGCTGCCCTGGGGCCTGACCTTCTCCTATGGTCGCGCACTCCAGGCCGCGCCGCAGAAGGCCTGGTCGGGCAAGGCCGAAAACGTCGCGGCCGGACAAAGCGCATTCAGTCACCGCGCGCGCATGAATGGCCTCGCCTGCAAAGGCGAATGGCAAAGCAGCCTGGAACAGAAAGCGGCCTAGATCTTGTCGAACAAATCTCCTCCGCCGCGCCCGGCGCCGCGCCTTTATCTCGCGACGCCTGTCGTCGACGATCCCGCTTCGCTCCTGGCCGAGCTGCCCGGCCTGCTCGCCGCCGCCGATGTCGCGGCCGTGCTGCTGCGGCTGAAGCAGACCGATCAGCGCACCATGATCTCGCGGATCAAGGCCTTGGCGCCGCCGGCTCAGAAAGCGGGCGCGGCGCTGCTTGTCGATGGCCATCCTGAGCTCGTCGCACGCGGCGGCGCCGACGGCGCGCATCTGCCCGGCATCGCCGCGCTGAAAGAGGCGCTGCCATCGCTGAAGCCCGATCGCATCGCGGGCGTTGGCGGGCTGACGACGCGGCACCATTCGATGGATGCGGGCGAGATTGGCGCGGATTACGTGCTGTTCGGCGAACCCGACGCAAAGGGCCAGCGGCCGTCGTCGCAAGCGATCGCTGAGCGGCTGGACTGGTGGGCCGAGCTGTTCGAACCGCCCTGCGTCGGCTTTGCCATCTCGCTGGAGGAGGCCCACGAATTCGCCGCCAGCGGCGCCGATTTCGTGCTGGTGGGCGACTTCATCTGGGCCGATCCGCGCGGACCCAAGGCTGCGCTGATCGAGGCCGACGCTGCGATCAAGAAGGCTCATGCGACTGCGCTTGCAGACCAGGAGCACGGCTAGCGCCCGACATGAAGCTCCCGCGCATCATCATGCTGGCCACGCTGCTGCTGACGGCGCCCGCGGCCGCGCAGCTCCAGATCACGCCGCCGGTGGCAACGCCGGGCGCTTCGGCCGAGAAAACCAAAGACAAGCCGAAGGCCACGCCGCACACCATCACCAAGAAGAAGGAAGCGCCGCCGGCACCCAAACCTTCAGCCTCCCCCAAACCTTCCGCGTCCCCAAAGCCTGCTCCGGCCGCGACCGTGATTCCGGCGCCGCCGACCGACAACCCCAACGTCGATCTGGTGTACGGCGCCTATCAGCGCGGCCAGTACAAGACCGCCTTCGAACTCGCCACGGCCCGTGCCGAAACCGGCGATGCCAAAGCGATGACCATGCTGGGTGAGCTCTATTCCAACGCCATGGGCATCCGACGCGACTACACCAAGGCGCTGCAATGGTACAAGCGCGCCTCCGACGCCGGCGACCGCGAAGCGATGTTCGCGCTCGCCATGCTCAGGATGACCGGCCGCGGCGGTCCGGTCGACAAAAATGAGGCGGTCAAGCTGATGGCGTCCGCCGCCAAGCTCGGCGAACCCAAGGCGGCCTATAATCTCGCGCTGCTCTATCTCGACGGCCAGACCCTGCCGCAGGACGTCAAGCGCTCCGCCGAGCTGCTGCGCCAGGCGGCTGATGCCGGCCTGCCCGAGGCGCAATACGCGCTCGCGACCTTCTACAAGGAAGGCACTGGCGTGCCGAAGGATTTGGAACGGGCGGTGCGTCTGCTCCAGGTCGCCACGCTGACCGACAATGTCGATGCCGAGGTCGAATACGCCATTGCGCTGTTCAACGGCACAGGCACGCCGAAGAACCAGCCGGCGGCCGTCGCCCTGCTCCGCAAGGCGTCCCGCCAGGGCAGCGCGATCGCGCAGAACCGGCTGGCCTGGGTGCTGATCAACGGCATGGGCACGGCCGTGGACAAGGTCGAGGGCTTCAAATGGCATCTGGTGGCCAAGACCTCCGGCAAGGGCGATCCGGAGCTGGACAAGCAATTGTCCGATTTGCCGGCCGAGGACCGGGCCAAGGCCGAGGCCGCCGCCAGGAAATGGCTCGGGGCCAAATGACTTGACGTTGAGGCCCCCGCAGGGCACCCCATCCCTCAAACAGGCGCGATTTCGCGCCATTTCCCCCGATCAAGACCGGAAGCTCATGCTGTATTCCGCAACTATCAACGTCATGGTCAAGGCCGCGCGCCGCGCCGGCCGCAGCCTCAAGCGCGATCTCGGCGAGATCGAGCATCTCCAGGTCTCGCTGAAGGGACCGGCGAATTTCGTCTCGCTGGCCGACAAGCGCGCCGAGGAGATCCTCTACCAGGACCTCGCCAAGGCGCGGCCCGGCTACGGCTTCATCGGCGAGGAAGGCGGAACGCGCGAGGGCTCCGACAAGAGCCACACCTGGATCGTCGATCCGCTCGACGGCACCACCAACTTCCTGCACGGCATCCCGCAATTCGCGATCTCGATCGGGCTTTCGCGCGAGGGCACGATCATCGCCGGCGTGATCTACAATCCCGCCAATGACGAGCTCTACATCGCCGAGCGCGGCAAGGGCGCCTTCCTCAACGACCAGCGGCTGCGCGTGGCCGGCCGCCGTCAGCTCAACGAATGCGTGGTGGCCTGCGGCCTGCCTCATATCGGCCGCGGCGACCACGAGGAATTCCGTCGCGAGATGACCGCGATGCAGGAGCGCGTCGCCGGCCTGCGCCGCTTCGGCGCCGCCTCGCTCGACTTGGCCTTCGTCGCCGCCGGCCGCCTCGACGGCTACTGGGAGCGCAATTTGCAATCCTGGGACATCGCGGCGGGTCTGATCATGCTGCGCGAGGCGGGCGGAACGATCACCGACATCGATACGCCGGGCGACGCGCTGGTGACAGGCAATGTCGTGTGCGGGAATGAATACGTGCACGGGGAATTGGTGAAGATCTTGCGGAAGTAGGCCGCAGCAGCACGACGGCTCGATCGACGACGGTTAGGAATCGTCGTCCTCATCGTCCTCGTCGGCTTCGTCGTCGCGATATTCACCGCCGATGGTCAGGCCCTCGATCGCCGTGGCGCCTTTCGACTTGATCACCCGGCGGAGCGGGACCGAACTCTCGCTTCGCAGTGCGTCCATCAACTGTTCCGAATGGGTGACAATCCAGATGTCGGCGCGGCGCGATGCTTTGGCGATGAGCCGGGCCAGCGGCGCAAGCAGCGACGGATGCAGGCTGGTCTCGGGTTCGTTCAGCGCAATGAACGGCGGCAGCCGATAGCCCATGAATACCGCGAGCAGGCAGATGTATTTCAGCGTCCCGTCGGATAGTTCATGAGCCCTGAACGGCCGCGGCATATCCGGCAATTGCAGATCGAATTCACACCTGCCATTTTCTTCCCATGCGCGGAGTTCGGCACCCGGGAATGCATCCTGGATCGCGTCCTGCAGGTCGTCGGCGTCTTCCCGAATGACATAGAGGGTCGCCAGGGTGGCAGCCAGATCGATGCCATCGGCGCTGAGCGAGGGCGTTGCGATCGCCAGACAAGGCTTTCGTATCGGTGACGCCGGATCAGTGCGAAAGTCATGATAGAATCGCCAGCCCAGCATTGCATTTCTGATCAGGTCGATTTCCGGGCATTGCTTGCCATCGGAAAAAGCCGCAAGCGCGGTCTCTGACGGCAGCACCGCATCCTTGTGAGCGTTCCAGGCGCCACTCTCGCCGCGGACGCTGATGAGCGAATTGATCCGCTCCATCAGCTTGACCGTGCGTTTGCCGCGCGTCGTTTCGATCGTTTCAGCCTTGATCATCGGCTCGCCGGAAAATGCCGCCTGAAGCGGGCTGGGAAATCCGAGCTCGATGGAATATCTCATGCCGTCGAATGTCGCCGACAGCCGCAGCCGCCCGTCTTCGCCTCGCTTGCGTATGCCGGACCAGCAGACCGAATTCAAACCGCCTTCATCGGCGATCGTGCGGGTGATCTGACCGGTCGCCGCGTCGCGCAACAGCGACAAGGACTTGTAGAGATTGGACTTGCCGACTCCATTTTCGCCGACGAACACCGACAGGGGATGGATGGGTATGGAGAGCCGCCGAATGGAGCGATAGTTCGAGATCGCAATGTCGGTCGGACGCATCACATGCTCTCAATCGGCGGGCTATCTCCGCATTCGCAGTAAGGTGCGAATACGATGTTTCAATCCAGGGGTGCAGTCTGGATTGAGGCCTCCGAGAAATCAAGCCGACCGATCCGGCGTTCAATGGCCGACTCTCACCAGCGCAAACCCGACGGTCATCATCCGCGAAGGCGGATGATCCAGTATTCCAGAGACGCCGCTCGGATACGGAAAGGCCGCGGGGTACGGCATGCCCCGCCTGCGCGGGGCATGACACCTCACCTTACAGCTTGGCCGGCGCCGGCGGCCCGTACATCTCGCCCTGCTTCGCCGCCTTCTCCCGATCCCCGCCCAGCACGCGCTGCACCGAGACGAAGAACACCGGCACCATCAGCAGCGCCAGGATCACTACCGCGATCATGCCGCCCATCACGACACTGCCGAGCGCCTGCTGGCTGGCGCCGCCGGCGCCATGGGCGATGGCCATCGGCAGCACGCCGCAGATGAAGGCAAGGCCGGTCATCAGGATCGGGCGGAAGCGCAGGCGGCAGGCCTCGATGGTGGCGTCCACCAGCGGCTTGCCTTCTTTTCGAAGATCCTTGGCGAACTCGATGATCAAGATCGCGTCCTTGGCCGCAAGGCCAATGATGGTGATCAGGCCGACGGTGAAATAGACGTCGTTGGGCAGGCCGCGCAGCATCGCTGCGACCACGGCGCCGACGATGCCGAGCGGCACGGTGAGCAGCACCGCGAGCGGAATGGTCCAGCTCTCGTAGAGCGCGGCCAGGCACAGGAACACCACGAATACCGAGAGCCCGAGCAGGAACGGCGCCTGCGAGCCCGACAGCTTCTCCTGGAGCGACTGTCCGGTCCATTCATAGCCGAAGCCGCGCGGCAGCTTGCCGGCGAGCCGTTCCATCTCGGCGATGGCATCGCCTGAAGTGAAGCCGGGTTTCGCCTCGCCGGAGATGCGCACCGCCGGATAGTAGTTGAAGCCGGCGATCTGCGTCGGTCCGCGCGCCCATTCCACGGTGGTAAAGGACGAGAATGGCACGAGCTGGCCGCGGCTGTTCTTGACGTTGTAGTTGAGGATGTCCTCGGTCCGCATGCGGTCGCGGGCATCGGCCTGCACCACGACACGCTGCATGCGGCCGCGGTTCGGGAAGTCGTTGATGTAGTTCGAGCCGAGATTGGTCGAGATCGTATTGTTGATGTCCTCGAAGGTGACGCCGAAGGCGCCCGCCTTTTCGCGGTCGATCACGAGATTGACCACGCCGGCCTCGGGCAGGCCTTCGACATAGACCTTCTGAAGCACAGCGCTCGCATTGGCCTCCGCGATCAACTGATCGGCGGCGCGCATCAAGGCCGGATAACCCTTCTGGCCGCGGTCCTGGAGACGGAACGAGAAGCCCGAGGAGTTGCCGAGATTGTCGATCGGCGGCGGCTGCAGCGCGGAGATTTTTGCGTCGCGGATCGACGACGACAAATCGCGGTTGATGCCGGCGACGATCGCGGCCGCAGAATCCTTCGGCCCGCGTTCCGACCAGTCCTTCAGGGTGATGAAGGCCTGCGCGGTGTTCATGCCCTGGCCGGAGAAGCTGAAGCCGGTGAGGAAGGTGACGTTGTCGACGCCCGGACGCTGCGCCAGGTATTTTTCCACTTTCTCGATCACCGCCTCGGTCCGGCCGTAGGACGAGTCCGACGGCGTCTGCACGTCGGTGGTGACGAAGCCCTGGTCGTCGACGGGCAGGAAGCCGCCGGGCAGATTGACGAAGGCCCAGGACAGGCCGGCGAGCAGCGCGACATAGACCAGCATCAAGCGGCCGGTGCGCTTCAGCGAGAAGCCGACGGTGCGGGAATATCCCTCCTTGCTGCCGTCGAGCATGCGGTTGAACCAGCCGAACACGCCCTTCTTGGCATGGCCATGACCGGCCGCGACGGGCTTGAGCAGCGTCGCACACAGTGCCGGCGTCAGCGACAGCGCGAGGAAGGCCGAGAAGCCGATCGCGGCGACCATGGTCACGGAGAACTGGCGGTAGATGATGCCGACCGAGCCCGGGAAGAACGCCATCGGCACGAACACGGCCATCAAGACCAGCGTGATACCGATGATGGCGCCGGTGATCTGCGACATCGCTTTCCGGGTCGCTTCCTTGGGCGGTAGGCCCTCCTCGGCCATGATGCGCTCGACGTTCTCGACTACGACGATGGCATCGTCGACGAGGATGCCGACGGCGAGCACCATGCCGAACATCGAGAGCATGTTGATGGAATAGCCGGCGAGCAGCAGCGTGGTACAGGCGCCCAGCAGCGCCACCGGCACCACGATGGTCGGAATGATGGTGTAGCGGATGTTCTGCAGGAACAGGAACATCACCACGAACACCAGCACGATGGCTTCGACCAGCGTCGACAACACCTTCTTGATCGAGGCCTCGACCACGGGCGTGATGTTGTATGGAATCTCGTAGCCGATATTGGCCGGGAAGAAGCGAGACAGCTCCTTCATCTTCTCTTCGACGGCGCTCGCGGTCGCCAGCGCATTGCCGGTCGGCGACATCAGCACGGAAAGACCGGCGGTCGGCTTGCCATCGAGACGGGTGTTGAACTGGTAGCTGAGGCCGCCGACCTCGATCCGCGCGACATCGCGCAGCCGCACGGTCGAGCCGTCGGCATTGGCGCGCAGGATGATGGTGCCGAATTCATCCGGGGACGAGAGCTGGCCCTTGACCAGCACCAGCGCGGAGGTGCGCTGGGTCGAGGTCGACGGCTCGGCGCCGATGCTGCCGGAAGCGACCTGCGCGTTCTGCGCGGCAATGGCCTTGTTGACGTCGTCGGCGGTCAGGCCATAGCCGACCAGCTTTGCCGGATCGACCCAGACGCGCAGGCTGCGTTCGGTCGAATACAGTGTGGCGCGTCCGACGCCGGGGATGCGGCGGATCTCGCCGAGCACGTTCCGGATCATGAAGTCGCCGAGGCCGACTTCATCCAGGCTGCCGTCGGTCGAGTTCAGCGTGATGATCTGGAGCACCGCGCTGGAGGCCTCCTCGATCAGAATGCCCTGCTGGATCACCGCGCGCGGCAGCCGCGCCTCGACGCGCTTGATGCGGTTCTGCACCTCGACCGAGGCGGCGCTGGTATCGGTGCCCGGCACGAAATTGGCGATGATCTCGACCTGGCCGAGCGAGTCGCTGGTCGATTCGAAATTGAGGATGCCGGAGGCGCCGTTGAGCTCCTCCTCGATCAGCCGCGTGACGCTGTTGTAGAGGTTCTCGGGCGAGGCACCGGGATAGCTGGTCGAGATCGAGATCGAGGGCGGCGCGATGATCGGGTACTGCGCGATCGGCAACAGCGGAATCGAAATTGCGC
This sequence comes from Bradyrhizobium sp. Kon56, assembly GCF_055807635.1. Taxonomy (NCBI): domain Bacteria; kingdom Pseudomonadati; phylum Pseudomonadota; class Alphaproteobacteria; order Hyphomicrobiales; family Nitrobacteraceae; genus Bradyrhizobium; species Bradyrhizobium sp. Kon56. The sequence continues at coordinate 87,811 of NZ_JBVVOU010000006.1, forward strand.
CGACCAGACAGATGAACAGCGCGACGACCCAGGCGAAGATCGGCCTGTCGATGAAGAAGCTCGCCATGGTCTATTACCGCATCAGCTTCTGGGCGTGCCGGTTGTCGGCGGTCGCATCCGCTTCCGACCAGGATTGCGGCTTGACCTTGTCGCCGGCGGCGAACTTCTGGAAGCCTTCGACCACGACCTTGTCGCCAGCCTTCAGGCCGTCGGTGACGAACCAGATGCCGTCCTGCACCGAACCGGTGCGCACCGGCTGCACCGAGATGCGATTGTCGTCCTTGACGACGAACACCTCGCTGCCGCCGCCGCCATTGCGCTGAATCGCCTGCTGCGGCACGGCGATCGCATCGCTATCGAGACCCTGGTCGATGCGGACGCGGACATACATGCCCGGCAGCAGCTCGCGCTTCGGATTGCGGAACTCACCACGCAAGGTCACCTGACCGGTATTGGCGTCGACCTTGGCATCCGAAAACAGCAACTTGCCGTCGAGCGAGTAGAGGGTGTTGTCGTCGAGCACGAGATGCACCTTGGCGGCGTCGGGCGCGATGCGCTCGAGGTCACCGCTCTCGAAGGCGCGGCGGAGCTGGTTGAGCTCGTTCACCGACTGGGTGAAGTCGGCGTAGATCGGATCGAGCTGCTGAATGGTGGCCAGATTGGTCTCGTTCTGAACCGCGAGCGCGCCCTCGCTGACCAGGGCGGCACCGACGACGCCGTCGATCGGCGCGCGTACGGTGGCATAGTCGAGATTGAGCTTTGCGCGCGCGAGATCGGCCTTGCGGCCCTCGACCTCGGCATGGGCCTGGCGCTCGGCCGCGATCGCCTTCTCGTTCTCGGCTTCGGGCGCGGCGCGCTGGCTGGTGAGCGTGGCGATGCGGCGCGCCTGCTGCTGGGACTGCATCAACGCGGCCTCGGCCTTGGCGACCGCAGCCTCGTTGGCCATCACCTCGACCTCGAACGGACGCGGATCGATCCGATACAGTGGATCGCCGGCCTTCACCTCGCTGCCCTGCCGGAACAGGCGCTCGACCACGATGCCGGACACGCGCGGCCGCACGTCGGAGACGCGCGTCGGCGCAATGCGGCCCGGCAGCTCGCGCACCACGGCACGCGGCTGCGGCTTGACGATGACGATGCTGACGTCGGGGTCGTTGGGCTGGGCGGCTGAAATGGCGGAGCTGGATTCGTCGCAGCCCGCCAACAGCGGCGTAAAGGCCGCGAGCATCATTGCAACGCATGCCGATCGCGCGCGAAGTCCTGACATGAAATGGGGTGCCCCGATATTGTTGAAACCGATCACGCTCCGCGCGAGGCCCGTTCTGGGCCATGGCACGCGGCTGATGCGGTCAAAATAGAGCGGACGTGCTGCGACGCAACGCACCTTGCGGGCGGCCCAATGTCACACGGCCTAGGGTGCTGAGTTCACGGCGTTTTTCGCGTCTCACCCGATTGTGAGTCCGGTTCCATCACCGCGTGCTGCGTCAGAAGACCGCAATTACCCCGCCGCCTTCATCCGGTAGTGGCTGACGCCCCACTCGGTTCCGTCGGCATAGCCGAACAGGCCCGAGGTCGCGAGAAAGAACCAGCGCCAGCGTCGCATTCGCTGGGCGGTCTCCTCGCCATGGATGTTGCGTAAGGCCGCCTCGATGGCGTCGCGATGCGCGTCGAAATTTGCGAGCCAGTCGTTGGCGGTGCGCTGATAGTGCGTGCCGCTCCAGCACCATTCCTTCTCGACCGTGAAGATATCGTCGAATTGCCTGACGAGGTGATGGCTCGGCATCAGCCCGCCCGTGGAGACGCGCTGCGCGATCCAGTCGTCGCGATCGGCCCGGTCGAACAGGTGAGAGCCGGAGCGATGAGCGACGATGTGCATGAAGAACCGCCCCTCCGCCGCGAGCCATGATCGCAGGCGTGTCATCAGCTTGCGCCAGTTCATCACGTGCTCGAACATCTCGACCGACACGATGCGGTCGAATTGCCCGTCGGGCGCGAACACGTTGATGTCCGCACAGACCACCCGCAGATTAAGAAGACCGCGCAGCCGCGCCTCTTCCTCGATATGGGCGCGCTGCGCCTGCGAGCTCGACACCGCCGTCACCTTGGCGTGCGGAAACTGCCGCGCCATCCACAGCGACAGCGAGCCCCAGCCGCAGCCGAGCTCGAGGATGGTCTGACCATCGGCGAGAGCGGCATGCTCGGCCGTCTGGCGCAGCGCCTCCTCCTCGGCCTCCCGCAAGGTGGTCGCGTCGGTCTTGTAGAAGCAGCAGGAGTATTTGCGGTTGGGGCCGAGCACCTTCGCAAAGAACGAAGCGGGCACCTCGTCGTGCCCGGCATCCGCGTCCTCGGCGATCGGCCGCAGCATCATCCGCCCGGCGAAGGCGGCATCGTCCGCCCCGCCCAGCGCGGACAGGCGCGTCACCGTGCGCGAGCACAGGCGCTGGATCGCCGCGCGGATCACGACATCAGGCAACGGCACCCGTTCGGCAGTCCCGATGATCGCGGACACGACGCTCATGCGACGACTCCGTCTTGGGCGGCGGGTTTTGGCGCCAGGGGAAAAGTGCGACTTGAACCTGTGGAATGCCGACGATTTGCAAAGTACGTCCTTACCAAAGCCGGTTTCAGCCTTGGGTTCCCCAGCTCTCCCCGAAATCGGCGCATCCGGCGCTTTTTTTGGGCTGGCGCTGTGCCATAGTGCGCGCCGCAAGCAAGTTAACGGATGATACCGGCCATGCCGCCAGGCGCCTCGCCCCGCTCCTCCCTCGACATCGAATACACCAAGCTATCCTCGCCCAGCGTCTTCCTGGTGCGGATGCTGGTCTTCCTGGTGCTCTGCACCCTGGTGGGCGTGGTGCTCTATAAGCAGATCATCCAGGCCTTCTTCGCCAATCCCGGCCTCAATGCCCTGATCGGCGGCGTGCTGTTCATCGGCATCATCCTGGCCTTCCGCCAGGTGATCCGGCTGTATCCCGAAGTCTCCTGGGTCAACAATTTCCGCATCGCCGATCCCGGCCTTGCGCCCGCCCGCCACCCCAAGCTGCTGGCGCCGATGGCGATGATCCTCGGCGGCGAGCGCACCGGGCGGATGTCGATCACCCAGACCACCATGCGGCACCTGCTCGATTCGATCGCGACCCGCCTCGACGAGGCCCGCGACATCTCCCGCTACATGACCGGGCTTCTGGTCTTCCTCGGCCTGCTCGGTACCTTCTGGGGCCTGATCGAAACGGTCGGCTCGGTCGGCAAGGTGATCGACGGGCTCAAGGTCGGCGGCGATTCCGGCGCCCTGTTCGACACGCTGAAGGAGGGGCTGGCCGCCCCGCTCGGCGGCATGGGCATCTCGTTCTCGAGCTCGCTGTTCGGCCTCGCCGGCTCGCTGATCCTGGGCTTCCTCGACCTGCAATCGAGCCAGGCGCAGAACCGTTTCTACACCGACCTCGAAGACTGGCTTGCCACCACCGTGCGCGAATATGGCAGCGGCGAGGTGGCTGTTGCCGGCACTGGCGGTGGCATTGCCAGCGGCGAGCTTCAGGCCGTCGTCGAGCGCTTACGCTCCGTGCTCGAGGAAGGCAGCGGCAGCCGCGGCACCACCGCGGCGATGGCGAGCCTCGCCGAAGCCATTCAGGCGCTGGTCTCGCATATGCGGACCGAGCAGCAGATGATCCGCGAATGGGCCGACGGCCAGGGCGAGCAGAACCGCGAGATCCGGCGCCTGCTGGAGCGCATCGCGCGTCAGCCCGAGAAGGGTTAGCGACATGGCACTGGCGCGCGGTCGCCGCGGCGATACCTCCTTCAACTACTGGCCCGGCTTCGTCGACGCGCTGTCGACGCTGGTGCTGTCGATCGTGTTCCTGCTGTCGGTGTTCCTGGTCGTGCAGTTCTTCCTGTCGCAGGAGGTCACCGGCAAGGACAAGGCGCTGGAGCAGCTCAACGCCAAGATCGCGCAGCTCAACGAATTACTGTCGCTGGAGAAGCTCGGCAAGCTCACGCTCGACGACCAGGTCTCGTCGCTGAAAGCCGGCCTCGCTTCGGCCGAGAGCGAGCGCGACCGCATCAAGGGCCTCTATGAGGGGCTCGCCGCGGCCGGCAACGATGCGCAAGGCAAGTCCTCCGAGCTCGGCAAGGCGCTGGATTCCGAGAAGGCGGTTTCGGCCCGGGCGCTGGCGCAGATCGAGGTGCTGAACCAGCAGATCAGCGCGCTGCGGCGGCAATTGGCCGCGCTGGAAGAGGCGCTCGACGTTAGCGAGAAGCGCGACAAGGAATCGCAAAATCGCATCGCCGACCTGGGCTCTCGCCTGAATGTCGCCCTGGCGCAGCGCGTGCAGGAATTGTCGCGCTATCGCTCGGAATTCTTCGGCCGCCTGCGCGCCATCCTCGGCAACCGCCCCGACATCCGCATCGTCGGCGATCGCTTCGTATTCCAGTCCGAAGTGTTCTTCGACACCGGACAGGCAGTGCTGCTGCCCGAAGGCCGCGCCGAGCTCGACACGCTCGCAACCGCGCTGATCGATCTCGACAAGAAAATCCCGAACGAGATCCCTTGGGTGCTGCGTGTCGACGGCCATACCGACGTGCGCCCGGTCAACGGTCCGAACTTCAAGTCGAACTGGGACCTCTCGGCCGCGCGCTCGATCTCCGTGGTGCAGTACCTGATCTCGCTCGGCGTGCCGGCCCAGCGCCTGGTCGCCGCCGGCTTCGGCGAATTCCAGCCGCTCGACACGGCCAACACCGAGGAAGCCTACAAGCGCAACCGCCGCATCGAGCTGAAGCTGACGGAGCGGTAGTGAGCGCCCTCCACCTCCGCCGTTACCGTCCCGAGGACGAGGCCGCTTCGATTGACCTGTGGCATCGCACCTGGCAGCAGGCCTATCCGCAGATCGACTTCGCGGCCCGCCTGGACTGGTGGCGCGAGCGCTGGCGCAAGGAGCTGGTGCCGAAGGCTTCGATCGTGGTCGCGGAGCAGGACGGCGCGCTGACCGGCTTCGTCACCATCGACGGCGACGGTTATCTCGACCAGCTCGTGGTCGATCCCGCGCACTGGGGCTCGGACGCGGCGCGGCTGCTGGTGGATGAGGCCAAGCGCCTGTCACCGGCGGGCGTGACGCTGCTTGTCAACAAGGACAACAGCCGCGCCATCCGCTTCTACGAGCGCAAAGGCTTCGCGCATGCCGGCGACGAGGTGAACCCGACCTCGGGACGTCCGGTGCTGAAGATGATTTGGCAACCTTAGATTCTGGCGATCTTGATTCTGGACGCGTGACGGCCGTCACGTCGGGATCCCAGGACGTCAGCTAGTCGTTGTGCCCGCAAGTTGCGCCGGCAAGCGGATGGAGATGACCGATGAAATTGAGCGATCTGGCCAAGGGGTCTTCGGTCCTGCTCGGCGTCATCGTCGCCGGATATGTTTCGACGAGCTATGTCGACCAGCACCTCGCCACGCCGGTCAAGACGACGAGTGCTCCGACGAATGGCCTTGGGCCATCGGCCTGCGTTGATGAGGACGGGAGCTGGAAGAACTGGCCATGGCCGAACGTGCCGGCGCTGTCGCCGAAGTGCTGTTAAGCAGTGCTGCCGTCAACTCGCCGCGGTGCGCTCTCGGCTCAAGCGGAGTTCAAGCTCGAACTGCCAGCTTTCGGCTTGGCGGATCGCGCGTTGGCTGTCTTCGCGAAGCCGGATCGACTCATCGATCGCTCGCTGCGCCCGCTCCAAAAGTTCGTGGGTTTCCTTGCTGAATGGCGGGGCCATGAGGCGCACTCCCATTGAGGCGGGAGCACAAATCATCTCTCAGGCACCGACGCCTACGGACGAGCCTTTGGCCGGCGATACCTGATTAGGCGCCACATCCGGGGGAACTGCAAGGTTCATCCACTCGGCTCAGGGGCGCGGGCTGCCCTATCCGAAATTCCGGAAGCCCACGATGGGCAATCCGAAACTCAGCACAACGATGACGCCGCTACCAGCGACAACAAGCAGCGCCGCTTTCCACCCCGCAAGGCCGCGCTTTTGCTGTCGAATAGCGAACAGGATGAGGAGGATGAACAGTACCGGACCGATCAGAACAATCATTCACAACACCGTCCACTCCGTCAGCTCAACGAACAACGCCTGCCGCATCGTTCTTGCTAGGAACCACCCAATCGATTGCGAGCAGGCAACTTTCGACGACAATGAAGGCGGCCAGACCGCCGAGCCAACCGAAGAAGACCACGGAAAAGGTAGCAAGCAAGAGCGCGCAGAAGACGTCGGCGACAAGCTTGCCGTTGCGCTCGCCTCGGGTCTGGTCGGCTGTCGAATAAGGCATTTGGCGTCTCCTGGGTCGGCCCGAACCCTAGCTTCAGCAGCCGCGGCCGTCCACTCCCTCCGCGCGCGCCAACGCTGTCCGAAATTCCTGAAGCCAACGACGAGCATTCCGAAACTCATCAAAACGACGACGCCCATGTTCTGCGACAGCCAGCAGCGCCGCTTCCATCGATCACCTTACGATGTGGCCGATTCGAATCGCGCAGCCGATCAGATCGACAAATGTCCGCTATCGACCCGGCTACGAAGGGAGACCACGTGGTGCGACGCTCTCGCCAAAAGCTCCGCTGTCATTCCCCGCGGAGGCGGGGAATCCAGTACGCCGCGGCTTATCCCTTGATCCCTTCCGTCTCGGAGTACTGGATCGCCCGCCTTCGCGGGCGATGACACTGTGAGTGGGGCAGCAGTCCGGAGTACTCCGCCTCACGCCCCCTCGAACTGCAACCTCGCCAGCCTGGCATAGAGCCCGTTCGCAGCCACGAGCTCGGCATGCGTGCCCTGCTCGACGATTCTGCCCTGATCCATCACCAGGATGCGGTCGCACGACAGGACGGTTGCGAGGCGGTGCGCGATGACGAGCGTGGTGCGGTGGCGCATCAGCTCTTCCAGCGCGGTCTGCACCAGCGTCTCGCTTTCGGCATCGAGCGCGGAGGTGGCTTCATCGAGCAGCAGCAGCGGCGCATCGCGCAGGATCGCACGCGCAATCGCGATGCGCTGGCGCTGGCCGCCGGATAGCGTCACGCCGCGCTCGCCGAGCGGGGTGTCGAAACCTTCGGGCAGACGGCGGATGAACTCGGCGGCGTGCGCGAGCTCGGCCGCGCGCTCGACCTCGGCATCGGTGGCATCGGGTCGGCCGAAGCGGATGTTGTCGCGGGCACTGGCCGCGAACACGTTGGATTCCTGCGGCACCAGCGCGATACGCGAACGGAATTCGCGGGGATCGGCGGATTTGACCGGCACGCCGTCGAGCGAGATCGCGCCGCTGCGCGGATCGTAGAAGCGCAACAAGAGATGAAAGATCGTGCTCTTGCCGGCGCCGGACGGACCGACGATCGCGACTTTCTCGCCGGGACGCACGGCGAACGACACGGCATCGAGCACATTGACGTCGCGCCGCGCCGGATAGGCGAAGCTGACATGGTCGAAGCCGACTTCGCCGCGCGCCGGCACCGGCAGCGCGCGCGGCGAAGCGGGCGCCGTGATGTCGGGCTGCACATGCAGGATCTCGAACAGGCGCTCGGCAGCGCCTGATGCCGCCGAGATCTCGCCCCAGACTTCGCTGAGCTGGCCGAGGCCGGCCGCGGCGAAGGCCGCATAGAGCACGAACTGGCCGAGCCGGCCCGGCGTGATGGTGCCGGTCAGCACGTCGTGCGAGCCGATCCAGAGGATCGCGACCACGCTTGCGAACACGATGAAGATGATGATGGCGGTGAGCACGGCACGGGCCTGCGTGGAGGTGCGCGCGGCTTCATAGGCCTGCTCGACCTCGCCGCCGAAGCGCTTCTCGGCGAGGCTCTCGCTGGTATAGGCCTGCACGGTACGGATCGCACCGACCAGCTCGCTCGCATAGGCGGAGGCCTCGGCCAGCGTGTCCTGCGCATTGCGCGACAGCCGCCGCACCCAGCGCCCGAAGGCGACCAGCGGCAGCACGATCAGGGGAATGGCGAGCAGCACGAAGCCCGACAGCCGCGGGCTGGTGATCACCATCATCGCCGCGGCACCGAAGAACATCATCAGATTGCGCAGCGCGATCGAGACCGAGGCGCCGACGGAGGATTTGATCTGGGTGGTGTCGGCGGTGAGGCGCGACACCAGCTCGCCGCTGCGCGCGGAATCGAAGAAGGCCGGCGACAGCGACAGCAGATGGGCGAAGACGTCACGCCTGAGATCGGCGACGATGCGCTCGCCGATCGTCATCACGAGGTAGTAGCGCGCGGCACTCGCCAGCGCGAGCACGGCGACGACGGCGATCATCACCGAGAAGTAGCTGTTGATCAGCTCGATGCCCTCAGGCGTCAGGCCGAAATCGATCATCCTGCGCACCGCGACCGGCACCAGCAGGGTGGTCAGTGCCGCGATCGTCAGCGCGACGAAGGCCAGCGCCGCCCGGCCGCGATAGCGGGCGACATAGGGCGCGAGCGCCAACAGCGGCCGCAGCTTCGCGCGGCTCTTCGCCGGCGCCTCGATCAGGTCGGCCTCGATCGACGGGGCTTCCGCGGACCCGGTTTCAAGCCGTTCTACTGCGCTCATGAGATCCGACCAAAAGACAAAGAGAGGTGCTCCGCTCCAGATAGGCCGGGCGAGCGGGAGTGGCAAATCCGGGATGTCCCTTAGGGGGCAGCCCGGCCCGCTAAGGCCCTCAAAAGGCTTGCAATGGCTTGTTTTACAGGGGCCCGTGGGGTATAGACCCCGCCAAATCCGTCATTCGATAGCCACTCAAGTGAGGCGCCGGGGCGCCGAGGAATTGCCATGAAAGCCGAAATTCACCCGAACTATCATACGATTAAGGTCGTGATGACCGACGGAACCGAGTACCTGACCCGCTCCACCTGGGGCAAGGAAGGCGACACGCTGAACCTCGACATCGACCCCAAGTCGCACCCGGCCTGGACCGGCGGCAACGCGCAGCTGCTGGATCGCGGCGGCCGCGTCTCGCGCTTCCAGAAGAAGTTTTCGGGCTTTCTCAAAAAGGATTGATCCGGCCCCTCGAGGCTGGAGACGAAAACGCCCCCGGAGAGCCGGAGGCGTTTTTTGTTTTGGGGGCGCTCGTCGCGATGACGGGAGCTTACCGCTCGAACGCCGCCTTCAACGCGTTGAGATGCGGCACCAGCGGGTTGCCGATCGAGGAATGATCGACCGGCGGGGTGTGGATGGTGTTGTCCAGGCGGCGCACGCGGGTCTGAAGGCTCATCGAGCGATGGATCAGGTCCTGGAGCTGCGACGGCAGCTTCTCGATGGTGTCGGTTGAGCCGGGATCGGCGGCGGAGAGCTTGACCTTGGTCTTTTCGCGATTGGCCTGGCCCAGCGTCATCTCGCCTTCCTTCACGGCGCGGTGCAGCAGCAGCCACGAGGCGAGCTGCATCAGGCGGGTGGTCAGACGCATGCTCTCGGTCGCATAGGTGAGGCTGACGGCACGATCGAGCGCCTTGGCCTCGGTGCGGCCGGCGCCATCGAGATAGGCGGCGGTCTCCTCGACCAAGTCCATGCCCTCGCGGAACAGGACGCCGAACGCCGCAGAATTGGTGAACCGCTCGCTGAGTTGAACGAGAGCGCCTTCGGCTTGCAAACGTTCCATGGTTAACGCCCCTTACGCAACTGTCTGACTGCCCGGCTTTGGCACCGGCTTATGATGAACAAATCATTGCGCGGGCGAGACGCCGAGTCCAGTGACAAGCGCGGATATGGTTTCCGCGGGTCTTTGCCCGGAATTCAACCGCGGCGAGACGCAAAAAGGCGGAGCTGGGCGCAAAAAAAGAGCCGCCGGAAAACCGGCGGCTTTGAAAGTTGATAACAGGGAGGCGTCAAACAGAGTGGACAGGAGCCACTCGGTGTCCAAACGAGGACAGTTCCCAGTCATAAACTCGAAAGCTTAATGTGGAGTAAACGAGCGATTATCTTGAGGGTTCGTTAGCCATGTCGGTCAGTGGCCGAGTGGGCCCGCGGAACAAACTGCCCGTCATGCCCGGGCTTCCACGTCCTCTCCTTCGGCGAAAGATCAAGAACGTGATGGCCGGGACATAGGCGAGCGGAAGCGACGCCGTCCTTCGGACGTGCCCGGCCATGACGCCGTGGAAGTGGCTGGCGCTCCTCTTCCAATCCGCTACTTCTTGAAAACGCTGTTGGCCGCATCACGCGAGGCGCGCTTCTTTGTTGCGGCTTCTTCCAATCTTGCGATCTCGCCCTTGAGAAGCGCGATGCGGTCGGTCAGTTCCTCCACCGACAAGAGTGAGAGATCCTGTCCGATGTCATGGCTGATCTTCTTGCGCGGGCGGTCGTCGTCTTCCATCGCCATCCTGGTTCCTCCTGCGTTCGCCTCACAAGCGGCTGAGGCGGTTGCCAGCCTGCACCGCGCTGGCTAAGCAATGGCCTCGTTCCATCCCGCACCTTTGCTCAAGGACACATCATGGACAAGCTGCCCGCGCAAATGACCGTGGTCGCCATCTCGAAACCCGGCGGACCGGAGGTGCTGGTGCCGGAACAACGGGCGCTGCCGCAGCCCGGCCCCGACGAGATCCTGGTCAAGGTGCAGGCCGCCGGCGTCAACCGGCCCGATGTCGCGCAGCGCTCCGGCGCCTATCCGCCGCCGCCCGGCGCCAGCGACCTGCCCGGCCTCGAAATCGCCGGCGAAGTGGTGGCCGTCGGCAGCAACGCCAAGCGGCACAAGATCGGTGACAAGGTGATGTCGCTGGTCGCCGGTGGCGGTTATGCGCAGTACTGCATCGCGCAGGACGGTCAGGCGATGAGCGTGCCGCCGTCGCTGTCGATCAAGGAAGCCGGCGCACTGCCGGAAACACTGATGACGGTCTGGCACAATGTGTTCGAGCGCGGCGCCCTGAAGGCCGGCGAGACGCTGCTGATCCACGGCGGCTCTTCCGGCATCGGCACCATGGCGATCCAGCTCGCAAAAGCTTTCGGCGCCAAGGTGATCGTCACCGTGGGATCGCAGGACAAGATCGATGCCTGCCTCAAGCTCGGCGCGGATCGTGCCATCAACTACAAGACCGAAGACTTCGTCGCCGTGGTCAAGGCGGAGACCAACAATGCCGGCGCCAATCTGATCCTCGACATGGTCGCCGGCGACTATGTCGATCGCAACTATGACGCCGCAGCGCTCGACGGCCGCATCGTGCAGATCGCGACCCTCAACGGGCCCAAGGTCACCGTCAACATCGCCAAGGTGATGGTGAAGCGCCTGACCCATACCGGCTCGACGCTGCGCCCCCGTAGTAATGCGGACAAGGCGGCGATGGTGGCCGCGATCGAGGCGAAAGTGATGCCGCTTTTGCGCGAAGGCCGCGTCAAGCCGCTGATGGACAGCACTTTCCCGCTGGAAAAGGCATCCGACGCGCACCGGCGGATGGAAACCTCGGCACATATTGGCAAAATTGTGTTGGAGGTCTAGGCCAACGGCCCACAGGGCAAGCCGGAAACCCTTTGATTTTCCTTGCTTTCGTGGCATCTATCGCGACGCACCGAACCACTTTGTTCCGTTCGGAAAACGCCGTGCACCGAAGAGCCTGCACCGAAGAGTTTGCGTCGAACGCGGAGAACTGACCTTGCGTCTGATCAGATGCCTCGCGCCCATAGCGCTGGGCCTCATGATTCTCGTCTGCGCGTTCCCGGCGCGCGCGCTGGACGCTGTCAGCGTCCGCGGTGACGCGCCCGCGATCGACCTCACCGGCGTGCTCGAGCATCAGCGCAGCGACGCCGACCGCATCCAGGTCTCGACCGCGCCCGGCACCGACGGCATCGTCCGCCGGATCGAGGTGCGCGCCCGCGAAGGCGGCCAGAACTGGGTGGTGTTCGCGCTCGCCAACAACACCGACGACCAGCTCGACCGCCTGATCGTCGCTCCGCATTACCGTATCGTCTCCTCGGGGCTGCTGTGGCCCGACCTCGGGCTGTCGCGCATCGCGACCATCACGCCCTCGACCGGCGACCGGCCGGAGCGGCAGGAGAGCCCGACCGCCGACGTCTTCCGCGTCACCCTCGATCCCGGCGCGGTCGTCACCTTCGTCGCGGAGCTGCGCACCGACAAGCTGCCGCAGCTCTATCTGTGGGAGCCGGAATCCTACAAGGACAAGGTCAACTCGTTCACGCTGTACCAGGGCATCGTGATCGGCATCTCCGGCTTGCTGGCGCTGGTGCTGACAATCCTGTTCGTGGTCAAGGGCAGCATCATGTTCCCGGCCGCCGCGGCGCTGGCCTGGGCGGTGTTGGTCTATATCGGCGTCGATTTCGGCTTCTGGGGCAAGGTGCTCGACATGTCGAACAACGCCGAGCGCATCTGGCGCGCGGCGGGTGAGGCGATCCTGGCGGCGACGCTGCTGGTATTCCTGTTCGCCTATCTCAATCTCAGTCGATGGCACGTGCGCTATTCCCACATCACCGTGGGCTGGCTCGCGTTCCTGGGATCACTGGTGGCGCTGGCCCTGTTCGACCCTGCGGTGGCCTCCGGCATCGCGCGCATATCGCTGGTGCTGATTGCCTTCGCCGGCTTCGCGCTGATCGTCTATCTCTCCACCCACGGCTTCGACCGCGCTGTGCTGCTGATCCCGACCTGGTTCCTGCTGGTGGTCTGGGTGGTCGCGGCCGGCATGACGGTCGCAGGCTCCGTCACCAACGACATCGTCGGCCCTGCGCTGCTCGGCGGCCTCGTGCTGATCGTGATGCTGATCGGCTTCACGGTGATGCAGCATGCGTTCGCCGGCGGCGGCGCCACCACCGGCGTCGTCTCCGACATCGAGCGCCGCGCGCTGGCGCTGGCCGGTTCCGGCGATTTGATCTGGGACTGGGACGTGTCCGCCGACAAGGTCTTTACCAGCCCTGAGACCGAGGCCCTGCTCGGCCTCAAGCGCGGCACGCTGGAAGGCCCGGCCGCCTCCTGGCTCGAAGTGCTGCACCCGCTCGACCAGGACCGTTTCCGCGCCGCGCTCGACAGCGTGCTCGACCAGCGCCGCGGCCGCTTGGTGCAGGATTTCCGCCTGCGCACGCCGGACGGTCACTTCATGTGGTTCGCGCTGAAGGCGCGCCCGGTGGTCGGCTCCGACGGCGAGGTCTCGCGCGTGGTCGGCACCCTCACCGACGTCACCGAGCTGCGCAACGCCGAGGAGCGCCTGCTGCACGATTCGGTGCATGACAATCTCACCGGCCTGCCCAACCGCAAGCTGTTCATGGACCGGCTCGGCGCCGTCGCGCATTTCGCCAAGACCATGCCGACGCTGCGGCCGACGCTGATGGTGATCGACCTCGACCGCTTCAAGCAGGTCAACGATTCCGTCGGCATCGCGGTCGGCGATTCCATCCTGCTGACGCTGGCCCGCCGCCTCACCCGCATCCTGAAGCCGCAGGATACGCTGGCGCGGCTCGCCGGCGACCAGTTCGGCTTGATCCTGCTCTCGGAGCAGGACCCCGCCCGCATCACCGCCTTCGCCGAGACCATCCGCAAGACCATCCGCGCGCCGATCGCCTTCAACGAACGCGAAATCTTTCTCACGGCCTCGATCGGCCTCGCCTTGTCCGATCCGCAAGTTCAGCTCACGGACGAGATCATCAAGGACGCCGAGCTCGCGATGTATCACTCCAAGCGCATCGGCGGCGACCGCATCGACGTCTACAAGTCCGCGATGCGCGCGCGAAAAACCGACCGGCTGACGCTGGAGAGCGAACTGCGCCGCGCCATCGAGCGGCAGGAGCTCACGATCCTGTACCAGCCGATCGTGCGGCTTGAAGACCGTTCGGTCGCCGGCTTCGAGGCGCTGGTGCGCTGGGATCATCCCAAGCTCGGACGCATGGCGCCCTCGGAATTCATCACCATCGCGGAAGAGACCGGCCTGATCATCGACCTCGGCATGTTCGTGCTCGACCAGACCGCCAAGCAGCTCTCGATCTGGCAGCGCGCGATGCGCTCGCGCGAGCCGATCTTCGCATCGGTCAACGTCTCCTCGCGCCAATTGCTGCGCCACGATCTGATCCACGACATCCGCACCGTGCTGTCGCGCTCCTCGGTCGCGCGCGGCACGCTGAAGCTGGAATTGACGGAATCGCTGGTGATGGAGAATCCGGAGCACGCGGCGCAGATGCTGACGCGCATCCGCGAACTCGGCACCGGGCTGTCGCTCGACGATTTCGGCACCGGCCATTCGTCGCTGGCCTATCTGCAGCGCTTCCCGTTCGACACCATCAAGATCGACCAGTCCTTCGTGCGCACCACCAACCGCGGCACCCGCCCGGTGATCCTGAAGTCCATCATCGCGCTCGCGCACGACCTCGGCATGGACGTGGTCGCCGAAGGTGCCGAGACCGATTCCGACGCGGTCGAGCTCTACCAGATGGGCTGCGAATACGCGCAAGGGTTCGCCTTTGGCGAACCCATGGATGCCGACGCCGCGATGCGCCTGCTCACGGAAGTGCGCCTGGAAGCGGCGAGCTAGCTTCCCTTCGCCTCACCCAGGCCTGCGCCGGTCACTCTTCAGCTTGGTGAACCGCACGCTCGCACCGTCCGGCATCCGCATCGCCTTGAAACCCGCGGCGAGGCAGGCTTCGCGTTGCGGCATCTGGATATCCGGGCTGCGCAGGCTGTCCCACCATGAGGCACGATTCGCCGCGCGCGGCAGGGCCGCGCCGATAATCTCTTCGATCTGTTCATAGGTCAGCACGAATTCCGCCTGCTTCTGCCGCATCAGATAATCGCGCAACGCGTCGTAGTCGTTCACCGCTGTCCTCTTCGCTGGTCGAAGCTCCGCTTTGCCCAAAAACGTGAGCCGCGGAAACCAATTTTTAACTCATTCCGGCAGCGCCGTCCCGGCTTAAACACTGCTCAAGCTTTCGGGCGCATTCACTGGTGTCGGGAGCAAACGATGTTGTCTCGATGGCGCGACGTCACGGCCCGGCGGCCATGGCGGCTTTCGGCGAAGCTGCTGATCATCTCGTCCGTGGTGACGGTGATCGGCTTTTCCGCCATTTGCGTCAACGTCATGCTGGACATGCGCCGAGGCGAGGAGGCGCTCGCCCGCCAGACGCTGGAAAACCTGGCGACGACCATCGAGTCCGACGTCAGCCGCAACATCGAGATCTACGATCTGGCCCTTAAGGCGGTCGCCAGCAACATGCTGCTGCCGGAAATCGCCACGGTCTCGAAGCCGATCCGTCACCTCATCCTGTTCGACCATTCGACCACGGCGAGGCATTTCGGCGCGATCCAGGTGTTCGACGCCGACGGCCGGTTGACCATTGACGCCTCGACGCTCGATCCCGTTGTCGTGAACCGGGGCGACGAGGATTACTTCAAGGCCCATCGGGACAATCCGCAAGCCGGGCTCTTCATCAGCCGTCCCATGCTGTTCCGCGGCGCTTATTCGATCGTGCTGAGCCGGCGCATCAGCGATACCGACGGCGGCTTTCTCGGCGTCGTCGCCGGATCGATCCGCTTCAGCTATTTCCACGAATTGTTCGAGCGGCTGAGCCTCGATCCCGACGATACCATCACCGTGCTCAGGCGCGACCGTACCGTCATGATGCGGCGGCCGTTTGATCTCGACGTGATCGGCACGAATCTGGCCGACCGGCCGGTCTGGAAGGCCGAAAATCTGAAGGTCGGCAGCGCATTCGCCGGACAGGGGCCGATCGACGGCACGCCGCGGCTCTATGTCCGCAGCGGTGGGACCAGCCCGCTATTCGTGGTGGCAGGTAAGCCACTGAACACCGTGTTCGAGCTCTGGCAGAGGGAAGCCTACCGCATCGGCGCCGTGGTCGTGGCGCTCAGCCTGTTCATGCTGGCATCGACGCTGGTGCTCGCGCGCGAGATCGGCCGGCGCGCCGAGGCCGAGCGCAAGCTCGAGGAGATGGCGACGACCGACGCGCTCACCGGCCTGAAGAACCGCCGCAAGTTCGACCAGGTGATCGACGTCGAATGGCGCCGCGCGATGCGGCAGCAGACGCCGATCGCGCTGTTGATGATCGATGCCGATCACTTCAAGGCCTACAACGACACGTTCGGCCACCAGGCCGGCGACCAGGTGCTGGTCGGCATCGCCATCTGCATTTCCGATTCGGTGAGCCGCGCCGGCGACTGCGCCGCGCGCTATGGCGGTGAGGAATTCGCCGTGCTGCTGCCGGGCACCTCGGTCACGGACGCCCTCCTGGTGGCCGAGACGATCCGCGCCAAGGTGCAGGGATGGTCCGACAACCACACGAGCTCGACGGTGTCCTGCGGCATCGCGAGCCTCGTTCCCACCACCGGCATGGACTGGCCGATCCTGGTCGCCGCCGCCGACAAGGCGCTCTACGCCGCAAAAGCCGGCGGCCGCAACCAGTCGGTGGTCGCAAGCTTGCCGAAGCTGTCGCTGGTGGCGTGAGGGTTTCGTTCCGTCATTGCGAGCGAAGCGAAGCAATCCAGACTGTCTCCGCGAAGACAGCCTGGATTGCTTCGTCGCTTCGCTCCTCGCAATGACGAGCGGAGCGCTACTGCCCCAAATACTTCTTCATTTCCGCAATGAGCCCGTCACGCAGCTCCGGCCGCTTCAGGCCGTAGGCGATGTTGGCGCGGAGGAAGCCGGGCTTGGAGCCGCAATCATGGCGCTCGCCCTCGAACTCGACGCCGTAGAAGCTTTGCGATCTGGCGAGGCCGATCATGGCATCGGTGAGCTGGATCTCTCCGCCGGCGCCGCGCTCCTGGGTCTCCAGGATCTTGAAGATCTCCGGCTGCAGGATGTAGCGGCCGGTGATCGAGAGGTTGGAGGGCGCGGTGCCCTTGGCCGGCTTCTCGACCATGCCGTCGACCTCGAACATCTTGCCGGTGCGTTTGCCGACGCCGCAGATGCCGTATTGATGGGTCAGATGGTCGGGCACCGCCTCGACCGCGATGACATTGGATTTTTCGCCGAGCTTGCTGGCGGTGTCGATCATCTGCTTCAGGCAGCCGGGCGAATTGAGCACGAGCTCGTCCGGCAGCACGACCGCGAACGGCTCGTTGCCGACGATATCGCGCGCGCACCAGACCGCGTGACCGAGGCCGAGCGGCGCCTGCTGGCGGGTGAAGCTGACGGCGCCGGCCTCCGGCTGGTTCTGCGCCAGAACGTCCTGCTCGGTCTTCTTGCCGCGCGCGGCCAGCGTCGCATCGAGCTCGAACATCCGGTCGAAATGATCTTCGATGACACTTTTGTTGCGGCCGGTGACAAAGATGAAGTGCTCGATGCCGGCTTCCCTCGCCTCGTCATAGACGTACTGGATCAGCGGCTTGTCGACGATCGTCAGCATTTCCTTCGGCATCGCCTTGGTGGCGGGCAGGACGCGAGTGCCGAGGCCGGCAACGGGAAATACGGCTTTGCGGATTTTCATGGGATTGATCGAATACCTGAGGAACACGTGAAGGGAGCAATGGCATCTTGCTAGCTTGTTTGCAGCCGCCAACAAAGGCGGATGTGGGGCCTCATCCTCACAGAGTTAAGAAAAAGGCCACCATCAAAATTTCACCTTTGTTAAGCTGTTGGCAACCGTAACCAGGCCTCCTGAGGGCGGATTTTGGCCGGACAGGTGTGGACATGATGCAATCAATGGCAGGGCTGGCAAAACGGGGCGGGTCCGTGACCGGTGCGACGATGATTGCGACCGCCCTGCTGTTCCCACTTCCCGCCAGCGCGCAGGCTCAGAACGGTTTGTCCAATCTGTTCGGCGGTATTTTCTCCGGCCCGAACCAGGCGCCTTCGCCAGCAGCGCCCGGGTCCAGCGGCGCTCAAACGGGAGTTCAACCTTGGACCGGCGAGGATGGCGCCTCCGGGCATCCGCTGATGACAGCCGCCGCGATCCGAGAGGCCGCGGGTAACTTCAACAATTGCGTCGCAGGCATGTGGCCCGATGCCGCACGGCGCAACATCACGCAGGAAAATTTCCAGCGCTTCACGGCAGGCCTCGCGCCCGATCTGCGCATCATGGACCTGATGGATTCGCAGCCCGAGTTCACCAAGTCGATTTGGGATTATCTCGACATCCTCGTGAACGACAACCGCCTCGCCAAGGGCCGCGAGGTCCTGGCCAAATACAAGGCGCAGTTCGAGGCCACCGAAAAAGCCACCGGCGTCGATCGTTATGTCATCGCCTCGATCTGGGGCATCGAGTCCAACTACTCGACGCAGATGGGCGACCGCAGCGTGCTGCAATCGACCGCGACGCTCGCCTGCATCGGCCGCCGCCAGGCTTACTTCAAGGACGAATTCCTCTCCGCGCTGGAGATCCTCAACCGCGGCGATCTCAGGCCCGAACAATTGCGCGGCTCCTGGGCCGGCGCCTTCGGCCCGACCCAGTTCATGCCGACCGCGTTCAAGCGCTTTGCCGTGGACGGCGACGGCGACGGCCGGCGTGACGTCGTCGACAATCCCTCCGACCTGATTGCGTCGACCGCCAACAATCTGAAGAAGGACGGCTGGCAGGCCGGCCAGACCTGGGGCTACGAGGTCGTGGTGCCCCAAGGCTTCAACTACATGCTGGCCGACCGCGCCAAGGCGATGACGGTAGCGCAGTGGGAGAAGCTCGGCCTCAAGCGCCCGACCAACCAGCCCTTCCCGCATCCAGCCGAGAAGGCCTATCTGCTGGCGCCGGCCGGTGCCCAAGGGCCCGGCTTCCTGATGCTGCAGAACTTCCGGGTCATCATGAAGTACAACCCGGCCGAGGCCTATGCGCTGGCGATTGGCCATTTCGCCGATCGCCTCCGCGGCGGCCAGCCGTTCGTTCAGCCCTGGCCGCGGCAGGAACGGGAGCTGTCCCGGACCGAGCGGCTGGAACTCCAGCAGCTGCTGGCCCAGCGCGGCTTCTACAGGGGCACCCCCGACGGCCAGTTCGGCGGCCAGACCCGGGAAGCCCTGCGCAACTTCCAGGCCTCGATCGGGGTCCCCGCGGATGGATTTCCCTCCTCCGACGCGCTGAATCGGCTGCGGGGGCAGTAAAATCGCGCCGAAAGTAACCCTGAACAGGGATTTTGGCCGGCAGTCTTGACCGGGGCGGCGGTTCGCCGTGTATGGGCCAATAATTCTGGGCCGAGAATCTGGGCCCAGAATCTCAAGGATCTGAAGAGAATCTGAAAGAGAATCTGCCCGTTTGGCGCCCGATTCCGTTATTATATCGAGCCTGTCCTGATCCCTATTGCACGTGCCGAGATCGCATGTCGAAGAAGTCCCTGTTCAAGGTGCTGACCGAGACCGGCCCGCTGATCGCGCTGGGGACGGCGCTTGCGATTCTGGTGTCGGTCGCGGGACCCGCCTCGGCGCAGTTCTTCAACTTCCCCGGCTTCGGCGGCCCGCCGCAGCGCTCGGCTCCGCCGCCGCCGCGCAACGGCGGAGGCGGAGGCGGCGGATGGTTCGGCGGCGACTTCTTCGCGCCGTTCCAGCAGCAACAGCCGCAAGCGCCGCGCCAGGATTTTTCGCGCGCACCGGCGCCGGCCAAGCGCGACACCATTCCCGACAGGAACGTGCTGGTGATCGGCGACGCCATGGCTGACTGGCTCGCCTACGGCCTGGAGGACGCCTACACCGAGCAGCCCGACATGGGCGTGATCCGCAAGCACAAGACCACGTCGGGCCTAATCAAGTACCAGCCCAAGGGCGAGCCCTCGGACTGGACCGCTGCTGCGAAAGGCATTCTCGAGACCGAGAAGCCCGACGTGATCGTGGTGATGCTCGGCCTCAACGACCGCATCGCGATCCGCGAGGCGGCAGCACCCGATAAATCGGACAAGGCGACGGACAAGGACAAGAAGAACGACAAGGGCGCGCGCGGCAAACCACCGGCCAAGCCTGGCGATGCCAAGCCCGGCGACACCGCCGCGAAGCCGGATGACAAGCCGGCCGATGCCGACCTGCCGCAGGATGATGCCGACAACGCTGACGCACCGGCGGTCGCCGCGCCCGAGAAGACCGCGCGCAACCCGAACGGCCTCTACGAATTCCGCGACGAGCGCTGGGTCGAGCTCTACGGCAAGAAGATCGAGGAGCTCGCCAACGTCCTCAAGTTCAAGGGCGTGCCGGTGCTCTGGGTCGGCCTGCCCGCCATCCGTGGCCCCAAGGGCACCGCGGACATGCTGTTCCTGGATTCGCTCTATCGCGAAGGCGCGGCCAAGGCCGGCATCACCTATGTCGACGTCTGGGACGGCTTTGTCGACGAAGCCGGCCGCTTCTTGCAGAAGGGCCCGGACTTCGAAGGCCAGATCCGTCAGCTCCGCAGCGGTGACGGCGTCTATTTCACGAAACCCGGCGCGCGCAAGCTCGCCCACTATGTCGAGCGCGAGATCACCCGCCTGCTCGCCGGGCGCTCCGGCCCGATCGCGCTGCCGAGCGAACCGGCGACCCCCGACACCAGTGCCGAACCCGGCAAGCCCGCGCCGCGGCCGCTGGCCGGTCCGATCGTGCCGCTGGTTGCGGCCTCGATCTCGACCGATCAATTGCTGGGTGGGCCGGGCTCACGTCCTGCCGCCGTCGATGCGCTCGCTGCGAAGACGATGGTGAAGGGCGAGCCACTGGCTGCGCCCGCCGGCCGCGCCGACGATTATGCCTGGCCGCGCCGCGAAGTCGGCCGCGAGCAGGCCAAGGGCGATACGCCGGTCGCCACGACGACACCCGATGGCGGTACGCCGGGTGCGGCCGCGGCGATCGCCCCGCCAAAGCTTGCGCCGAAGAAGCCACCGGCGCCGCAGCAACCGGCACAGGCAGCGCCATCGATGCGCGATTTCTTCGGCTTTGGCTCGCCGCCGCCCCCGCCGCGTCAATTGGCGCCGGCGCCGCGCAATCCGAATCCCAACCCTGCGATCCCGCGTCCGCCTGGCAACGTCGGGCGATCGGCGGAAGTGTTCCGATAATTTTCTAAGCTGAGCTCTCGTGTCCCGGACGCGCTGCAGCGGGAAACGCTGCTGCGCAGAGCCGGGACCCAGCTCGTCCGACAGTCACAAAAAGAATGGGCCCCGGCTCGGCAACGCGGCGTACGCGCCGCGCTGCGTCCGGGGCCCTGATGCTTATCGCGCGTTGGCTTTAGCCTAGTAGCGCCAGCGCGGCGGCGGGCGGCGCGAAGGCCGCGCCATCAGCAGTGCCAGTGCAAAGCCGATGCCGCCGGCGACCAGCAGCGCGCCCATCGGGTTGTCCTGCACCTTCTGGGCAATCGCCTGCGAGCCGTCACGCAAGGTTTCGGCCGGCTTGTCGTAGGCGTCCTTGGCATAGCTTGCCGCGGTGTCCGTGGCGTCACGTACGGCATCCTTGGCCTGGCCGTAAAGATTCTGCACACTGCCGGCGGCTTCGCGTGCCTTGCCGGACGCCTGTGTCTGCGTATCGCTAGCCAAATCTCCGATAGCGCCTTCCGCGCGTCCGGCGAATTCCTTGGCCGATCCGACAATCCGATCCTTATCCATGATGCTCCTCCTCGGGGGTCAGCCCAAGTAACCGATCAGGAGCGGCGCAGTTCCATCTGACTTGAAATTGGACTCAGAGAATCAGCCCGCCGTCGACGACCAATGTCTGGCCGATGATGTAGGACGACAGCGGCGATGCCAGGAACAGCGCCGCGCCCGCCATGTCAGCCGGGGTGCCCAATCGCCGCAGCGGAATGCGTGAAAGTGCACCTTCGAGCCGCTTGGGATTGTCGGTCGTCACCTTCGTCATCTTGGTGTCGACCAGACCGGGCGCGATGCCGTTGACGCGGATGTCATCTTCGGCCCAGGCCTCGCCCAGCGTCCGCGTTAGTCCGACCGCGCCGGTCTTCGACGCGTTGTAAGCGGGATTGCCCATGGTGGAATGATAGGCCGCGGTCGAGGACACCATAATCAGCGATCCCCGCGCGTCCCGCAACATGGGATGGAAGCGCGTGGCGCAGGCCATCAGGCTCATCAAATTGACCTCGACGACCTTGCGAAAGCCCGCCATCTCGAACTCGCCGCGGCGATAGAGCACCGCGCCCTGTGCGAGCACCAGGATATCGAGCCGATCGAACGACGGCTTGAACGCTTCGACCGCTCCGGCATTGCCGACGTCGAGCTGCGCATAGGAAAGACCGGTGAGATCCGAGCCTTCAGCTTGCGAATATTCCTTCGCGTGAGCACGCGTGCCGCAGACCGCAACCTGCGCGCCCCTGACGCGAAAGGCTTGCGCAATGCCGTTGCCGATGCCGCTGGATCCGCCGACAACCAGCACCTGCTTGCCTGAGAAATCGAGCTCGTTCGTCATCGCTGGCCTCCCTCATTGTCTTGCTTGTTTGACCTGTCTGCGGATCGATGACAGCCTTGTCAATCACAACAAGAACAAGCAGGGCTCAGAGGAAACAGCATGGCCGATTTCAAACAACTCAGCCGGTCCGTGAAGGGCCTGACCGTTCTCGTTACCGGCGCGGCCAGCGGCATGGGACGCGCGACGGCGCGCGTGTTTGCCACTGAGGGCGCGAACGTTGCCGTCACCGATTATGACGAGCAGGGCGCGCTGGCCGTCGCGAAGGAGATCGTGGCAAGCGGCGGCGCCGCGAAAGCCTGGAAGCTCGACGTTGCCGACGGCGATAAGATCAAGCGCGTGGTCGGCGACGTCGCTGCACATTTCGGTGGACTCGACATCATCGTCAACAATGCCGGCATCTCCGTGCGCGTCGCGATCGACGACGACGCCTATGAGGAAGCCTGGGCCAAGGGCCTCGCGGTGATGCTGACGGCGCATCCGCGCATCATCCGCGCCGCGCTGCCTCACTTGCGCAAGTCGAAGAGCCCGCGCATCGTCAACATCGCCTCGACCGAGGCGCTCGGCGCCACCGCATTGCACGGCCCCTATTCGGCGGCGAAGGGCGGCGTCGCCAGCCTCACCCGCTCGCTCGCGGTGGAGCTTGGCCGCGAGGGCATCACCGTCAACTGCATTTGCCCGGGGCCGATCCGCACCGCCATCACCGACCGGATCTCGGAAGAGCACAAGACCATCTACGCCAAGCGCCGCACGGCACTCGGCCGCTACGGTGATCCGGAAGAGGTCGCGCACATGACGCTGAGCCTGTGCCTGCCGGCAGCGTCCTTCCTCACCGGCGCGGTCATCCCTGTCGACGGCGGCCTGATGGCGCGCAACGCGTAAGCGGCACCAAAGGTGCGTAGCCTGGATGGAGCGCAGCGCAATCCGGGGTTCTCACATCGCAGGAAGACTCCCCGGATTACGCTTCGCTCCATCCGGGCTACGGGCAGCTATGCGCGCCCAGCGTTGACATCGCTTGTTACGGGAGTAACTTTTTCCTCGACAGAGCGGGACCAACCGCTCGCGGTTCGCGGGAGAAACGTCATGACGATCGCCATCCGGCAGCTTCACAAACATTTTGTCGGCGAGGTCTCGGGCCTCGACCTGCGGCAACCTCTCACCGAGGCCGAGGCGCGCGAGATCGAAGCCGCCATGGACAAATATGCAGTGCTGGTGTTCCACGACCAGGACATCACCGACGAACAGCAGATGGCCTTTGCGCTAAACTTCGGCCAGCGCGAGGACGCGCGCGGCGGCACGGTCACGAAGGAGAAGGACTACCGGCTCCAATCGGGCCTGAACGACGTTTCCAATCTCGGCAAGGACGGCAAGCCGCTGGCAAAGGACAGCCGCGCGCACCTGTTCAACCTCGGCAATTGCTTGTGGCATTCCGACAGCTCGTTCCGCCCTATCCCGGCAAAATTCTCGCTGCTGTCGGCCCGCGTGCTCAACCCGAAGGGCGGCAATACCGAATTCGCCGACATGCGGGCGGCCTATGACGCGCTCGACGACGAGACCAAGGCGGAGATCGAGGATCTCGTCTGCGAGCACTCGCTGATGTATTCGCGGGGATCGCTGGGCTTCACAGAATACACCGACGAGGAGAAGGAGATGTTCAAGCCGGTGATGCAACGTCTCGTGCGCACCCACCCGGTCCATCGCCGCAAGTCGCTCTATCTCTCATCGCATGCCGGCAAGATTGTCGGCATGAGCGTCCCCGAGGGAAGGCTGCTGCTGCGCGATCTCAACGAGCACGCCACACAAAGCGAGTTCGTCTACGTCCACAAATGGAAGCTGCATGACCTCGTGATGTGGGACAACCGCCAGACCATGCACCGCGTCCGCCGCTACGACCAGTCGCAGCCCCGTGACATGCGCCGCGCGACGGTGGCGGGCACGGAGCCAACGGTGCAGCAGCAGGCGGCGGAGTAGTTCTCCAGTCGTCCTGGACCAGCGAGCGAAGCAGCGCCGATCCAGGACCCATTACCACCGGTGTCCAGTTCGGCGAAGGCTGGTGGTTGCCAGCCTGCTTCAACAATTGCAGCCTGGGTAATGGGTCCTGGCCTTCGCCAGGACGACACTGAGGCGCTACGCGTGCCCCGCCTCGTTCGAGAGCATGCCGGGATCGATGCCGATCTTGCGCAGCGCGCGTCCGTATTTTTCGTCGACGTCGTCGCCGAAGATCAAATCCGAATCCGCGTCGCAATGCAGCCAGCCATTGCTCTGGATCTCGGTCTCGAGCTGGCCCGGCGCCCAGCCGGCATAGCCGAGCGCCAGGATGGCGTGCTTGGGGCCGGAGCCGTTGGCGATCGCGCGCAGGATGTCGACGGTCGCGGTGAGGCAGACGCCGTCGTCGATCCGGAGCGTCGCATTCTCGATGTAGAAATCGCTGGAATGCAGCACGAAGCCGCGGCCGGTATCGACCGGACCGCCGCGCAGCACCTTCATGCTTTCGGCATTCTCCGGCAGCTTGATGTGCTCGCCCTTGTTGATGATGCCGAGCTGCTGCAACAGCTCGGGGAAGTCGATGCTGCCGGCCGGATGGTTGACGATGATGCCCATCGCGCCTTCGGCGGAGTGGGCGCAGAGATAGATCACCGAGCGCTCGAAGCGCTCGTCGCCCATCACGGGCATGGCGATCAACAGCTGGCCGTCGAGGTAGCCCGCCGAACTCGGGAGCGCGGGGGCTGGCTTGCGGGTGCTTTCGCCCGTCCTCTTGCCTGTGGGAGCCATCGGTGAAGCACTCCGGTTTCAATTCCTATCCTGATGTCGGGCCGGGCCGCTGTCAAATCAAGGCTTTCAGGGACTTGATTCAAGTGCATCCATCACAAGCAATTCAATGGTTTGCCGCCGGGCGACCCTGTAAAGACGTACCATGCTGACAAGAGTTCCCCGGCGTGCGGCGATTGGCGTCGCGACAACCCTGCTCGCGTCCTCGCTGGCGCTTGCGGCCCATGCCGACGACGCATCGCCGTGGCAGCGCGACGGACATTCCGCGGTGCGGTTGCTGGCAGGATCGCGCAGCGGCGCCGTCCTGCTCGGCGGTATCGCCTTCCAGATCCAGCCCGGCTGGAAAACCTATTGGCGCATGCCGGGCGATTCCGGCGTTCCGCCGCGCTTCGATTTCTCGAAGTCCGACAATGTCGAAGCGGTGACGGTGATGTGGCCGGCCCCGCAGAAATTCGACGACGGCGCGGGCGGCCATTCGATCGGCTATCACGACCAGATCGTGCTGCCCCTGCGCATCATCGCCAAGGCGGCCGACAAGCCGGTGACGTTGCGCGCCGAGATCAATTATGCGGTGTGCGAAAAGCTTTGCATTCCCGTCGAGGCCCGCGCCGAGCTTGGCTTCAACAGCGTCGCCTCGACCGAGGACGCCAATTTGCGTGCAGCGCTCGACACCGTGCCCAAACCTGCCGCCATCGGCGATCCCAATCCGCTCACCATCCGCGACGTGAAGCGTGATGGGCCCAAGAATGTGGTGGTCGACGTGGTCGTTCCGGATGCGCGCACCGTCAGTCTGTTCGTGGAAGGTCCGACGCCCGATTGGGCGCTGCCCATCCCGGCGCCGGTCGAGCCCAGCCCACCGGGCGTGAAGCGATTTTCTTTCGAACTCGACGGCCTGCCGCCGGGCGCCCAGCCCGGCGGCGCAGCGCTGAAGTTCACGCTGGTCGGACCGGAGAAGTCGTACGAGTTCAATACCAATCTGGAGTGAGTGGTCGTCCTGGCGTTCGCCCGGACGACATCTTTGATCCAACCGAATCTTAACGAATGGTTGCTAATCCCCAGGGCTACTGCGGCAAGTCTGCCGCAGCATTCGTGTGCGCCTCGGGGATCCTTCGAATTGGCCGTGATGGATGCAGAACCCGCAACGACCGGACCTGCCGGCCTCATCGCGCGGCTGCGCGACAAATTGACGGGCGGGTCGAGCGAAGCGTCGCTGACGCGGCGGCTGGCAGGCACCATCTTCCTCATCCGCGTGATCAGCGCCGGCCTTGCATATTTCTCGCAGGTCCTGCTCGCGCGCTGGATGGGGACGTCGGACTACGGCGTCTATGTCTATGTCTGGACCTGGGTGCTGCTGCTCGGCAGCATGATGGACTTTGGCATCTCGGCCTCCGCGCAAAAGATCATTCCGGAATACCGCAGCCGTGGCGAGCATGCGCTGCTGCGCGGCTTTCTCTCGGGCAGCCGCTGGCTGACCTTTTGCGCCTCCACGCTGGTCTCGCTCGGCCTCGCGGGCATCGTCAAATTGCTCTCGCCCTGGATCGATCCCGCCGAAGTGCTGCCGCTCTACATCGGCTGCATGACGCTGCCCGCTTTCGTCGTCGCCAACACCCAGGACGGCATCGCCCGTTCGCATGACTGGATGCAACTCGGCCTGATGCCGCAATTCATCATCCGCCAGACACTAATCATCGGCATCACGGCTTGCGCCTTCCTGCTCGGCTATCATCTCGGCGCGGTTGCCGCGATGATCGCGAGCGCAGGCGCGGTGTGGATCGCGATGACCGGGCAGATGGTGGTGCTGAACCGCAAGCTCGCCGATCACATCGAGGCGGGCCCCAAGGCCTACGACGTCGGCGGCTGGCTCGCCGTGTCGCTGCCGATCCTGCTGGTCGAAAGCTTCTATTTGCTGCTGTCCTATACCGACGTGCTGGTGCTTCAGCAATTCCGCCCCTCCGACGAGGTCGGCGTCTATTTCGCCGTGGTGAAGACGCTGGCGCTGGTCTCCTTCATCCACTACGCGATGTCGGCGACGACCGCGCATCGCTTCGCCGAATACAACGCGGCTGGCGACAAGGCGCGGCTGTCGGCTTACGTGGCGCATGCCATCAACTGGACGTTCTGGCCGTCGCTGGCGGCGACCATCGTGCTGCTCGCGCTCGGCAAGCCCCTGCTCTGGCTGTTCGGGCCGCAATTCGTGATCGGCTACGACATCATGTTCGTCGCCGCGATTGGCCTCGTGGTCCGTGCCGCGATCGGCCCGGTCGAACGGCTGCTCAACATGCTCGGCCAGCAGAAGATCTGCGCGCTGGCCTATGCGCTGGCCTTTGCGATGAACCTGGTGCTCTGCATCGCGTTGGTGCCGCGCTTCGGCGGCCATGGCGCGGCGGCCGCGACCTCGATCTCGCTCAGTTTCGAGACGGTGCTGCTGTTCTGGATCGTGCGACAGCGGCTCGGCCTGCACGTGCTGGCGTTTGGGAAATAGACTTCCGACTGCCTTCGCGTGCTGCTCTCGGGGAACGGCTGCTTCGAAGCATGCCCGGGAACAACGCGAAACACCTATTTATTGCCAAGGGCACAGCACGATTTTTCTTATTTGGCCCAAGCGGTTGCACCGCAGGGAAAGTTTATTCTACGTCGTATTGCCCAACTGACGAGATAAACCTAAGATTCCCTGGACATGATCGATCCACTCTACGTCGCCTCTGGTTTCGGCGTCGGCCTGCTGGTCGGGATGACCGGCGTCGGCGGCGGTTCGCTGATGACGCCGCTGCTGATCCTCCTGTTCGGGATTCATCCATCGACCGCGGTCGGCACCGACCTGCTCTATGCTGCCGCCACCAAGACCGGCGGCAGCGTGGTGCATGGCTGGTCGCGCAGCGTGCACTGGCCGGCGGTGCTGCGGCTCGCCTGCGGCAGCCTTCCGGCGAGCGCGCTGACGCTGCTGGTGCTCTGGAAGCTCGACCTCAAGAGCGATTCCGAGCGCAATCTCGTCAACCTCGTGCTCTGCTTCGCGCTGCTGCTGACAGCGACCTCGCTGATCTTCCGCAGATCGATCATGGAGCGCTATCGCCGGCGCCTGGAGCAGGTCGATGACCGCGCCACGGCGATCGCGACGGTCGTCACCGGGATCGTGCTCGGTGTGCTGGTCTCGATTTCATCGGTCGGCGCCGGCGCGGTCGGCGTCACCGTTCTGCTGCTGCTCTATCCGCGCCTGCCGGTGGCGACCATCGTCGGGTCCGACATCGCCCATGCGGTCCCGCTGACGCTGATCGCCGGAATGGGGCACTGGGCGCTTGGCGACGTGGATTGGGCGCTGATGGGCGTGCTGCTGTTGGGCTCGCTGCCCGGCATCGTCGTCGGCAGCTTTAGCGCGACGCGCGTGCCCGAGACGGTGCTGCGCCTCACACTCGCCAGCGTGCTGTTCGTGGTCGCCGGCAAGATCATGTTCGCGGAGCTGCACCTGTCCTCGGCATTCGAGACGGCGCTGGCCTGGACGCACTGAACGAAAATGGCGGAGCTCGGCTTCCGCCATTCGCCAGCGATCGCGGTCTACTCCGCGGTCCAGCCGCCGTCGATCGACAGATTCGTGCCGGTGATCTGCGCGGCATCGTCGCCGCACAGGAACAGCGCGAGGGCTGCGACCTGCTCGGAGGTGACGAACTCCTTGGTCGGCTGCGCGTCGAGCAGCACGTCGTTGATGACCTGGTCGCGCGTGAGGTTACGGGCCTTCATGGTGTCGGGGATCTGCTTCTCCACCAGCGGCGTCCAGACATAGCCGGGGCTGATGCAGTTGCAGGTGATCTTGCTGGTCGCGACCTCGAGCGCCACGGTCTTGGTCAGGCCGGCGATGCCGTGCTTGGCCGAGACATAGGCCGACTTGAAGGGCGAGGCGACCAGCGAATGCGCGGAAGCGGTATTGATGATGCGGCCCCAGCCCTTCTTCTTCATGCCCGGGACGGCGGCGCGAATGGCATGGAACGCCGAGGACAGGTTGATCGCGATGATCTGATCCCATTTCTCCGGCGGGAATTCCTCGATCGGCGAGACGAACTGGATGCCCGCATTGTTGACGAGAATATCGACCGAACCAAAGCTCTTCTCGCCGAGCGCGATCATCCCGGCGATCTCGGCCGGCTTGGTCATGTCGGCCGGCGAATAGACCGCCTTCACGCCGAAATCGGACTCGATCTTGGCGCGCTCCTTCTCGATGTCCTCCGGCGAGCCAAACCCGTTGATGACGACATTGGCGCCGGCGGCGGCGAAGGCGCGCGCATAGGCAAGTCCGATGCCGCTGGTCGACCCGGTCACGACGGCGTTCTTGCCTGACAGACTACCCATATTATTCGCTCCTTCTTGGCGGGGGCGCAGTGACGTCCCCCGTGAGATCGTAGGTCACCATGGTCTCGCCGGATTGCGGCCGCTCGAGCCAATCCTTGTGGCGCATCGACAGATGCACGTCACGCACGCCGGCTTCCCAATGCTCGACCATGGCGACATGCGAGAAATCGTAATCCTTGGACGAGGATTCGTAGTTCTTGCTGCGGTAGATCAGGTGCACCACAGTCACGGTGCTTTCGCGCGATACCTTGGCAAGGAATTCCGCGGAAGGGTCGTTCTTGAGATAATCGGGCAATTTGGAAATCAGGTCGCGCACGGCCCTGCGGGCGTTGTGCACCTGCTTGTTCTTGTCGGTGTTCATCCGCGTGCGGCTCGAGAAGCGGATGTCCTTCTCGCGCTCGGTCGCCTCGAGTAGCGAGGTCGGCAGATCGCCGCGGGCGCTGAACAGGTCGATCTGGAAGATCAGGAGATCGCGGTCGGTCTCGGCGTCCAGCACGTAGTCGAGCGGCGTGTTGGAGGCAATGCCGCCGTCCCAATAATGCTCGCCGTCGATCACGATGGACGGAAAGCCGGGCGGCAGCGCGCCGGAGGCCATGATGTGCTCGGGTCCGATTTTCTTGCCGAGCTTCCTGAACTCGAAATTGTCGAAATATTTGAAGTTGCCGGAGGTAACGCCGACTGCACCGACCGACAGCCGCGTCTTCAGATCGTTGATGCGGTCGAAATCGACCAGACGCTCCAGCGTCTTCTTCAGCGGGGCGGTGTCGTAATAGCTCTCGGCCTGCGGGCTGCCGGGCGGCCAGAGCGGCGCCGGGGGGATGCGCGGCGTGAAGAAGCCGGGCACGCCGAAGGTCGCGATCAATGCGGCGCTGGTCGAGTTGAACAGTTCGCGGCTGTGCTCGCTCTTGCCGATCGGCCTCCACGGCACCGGCGCGGAGACCATCTCCCAGAATTCCTTGAGCCGCTTGACGCGCGTCTGCCCTTCATTGCCGGCGATGATCGCGGCGTTGATCGCGCCGATCGAGATGCCGGCGACCCATTCCGGCTCGAAGCCGGCATGGCAGAGCGATTGATAGGCGCCGGCCTGATAGGAGCCGAGCGCGCCGCCGCCCTGGAGGACCAGGACACGTTGCGCGTTTGCGGGGATTGTTGCGACTTCTGGACTATGATCGGTCATGCGGGAACACTAGCAGATGGCGAGCGACCGTGGCGACAGTCTGCCGCGGCGTCAATGTATCCCGGGATCAAGTCTGGCTTATCGGGCGTCCGTCGAGGCCAGGATCATGGTCCAGAACACCTTGTATTTGGTGCCGGAAGCATAGCCCGCCGCGATGCCTAATTTTGTGACACCGCTCTTGAGCATGTTGGCGCGGTGCGGGGGCGAGTCGCGCCAGCCGGAAAACGCTTCCGCCAGCGTATGATAGCCGGCCGAGACGTTCTCGACCGCAACGGTCGCCGGATAGCCGCCGGCGCTGAGGCGCTTGGCCAGCGGCGCGCGGACGTCATGGTCCATCTTGTTGGCCGCCGCCATCGCCTGCGATTGGGATTCGGCAAGCCGCATCAGTTCGGGGTCGATCACGACGGTGCCGAGCCCGTTGTTCTGGCGGTATTGCGAGATCATGATCGCTGCGGCCTGCGCGTCGAGCTTTGCGCCCGGGACAGCCATATCGGCATACATTGAGGGCTGCTGGACCGGTGCTTCGTTGCCGGCGCAGCCGGCAAGCAGCAAAAGGATTGATATCGCGGCCGCGACGCGCATGAACAGGAGCCCCCAAATCAGGCGCCGTTGTTGCATACCAACCGTGGCTGAAAGGTGAATATTGAGGAAAAATTGACCGGTTGACCCCGCTCAGGCGCCCCCAAATATCCGGTAGCGGCGGGGCTCCAGGCCGATCGTGTCGCCGGCGCGCAGTTCCCTGTCCCGCGGAGCGTCGATCTCGATGGTCTCTCCACCTGATAATGCCACCTCGGCCCGCTGCACGGGACCGAAATTCCGGACGTGCTGCACGGCGCCCTCGAAGGCACCGCTGCCGGGCGGGCCAACGAGCATGTCGTGCCGCCGCACGAACAGTCTTGACGCGCCAGGCGCAAGCCCATCTGCCGCGAGCTGAAGCGGCCGGTCGCCAAGCCTGATGACGCCGTCGGCGATCAGGACCGGAAGCTCGATGGATTCGCCGATGAAGCTGTGGACGAAGGCGGTCGCCGGGCTCTCATAGACGTCATCGGGCGAGCCGATCTGCTCGATTTTGCCCTTGTCCATCACCACGACGCGGTTGGCGACTTCGAGCGCCTCCTCCTGGTCATGGGTGACGAAGATCGAGGTGACGTTGATCTCGTGGTGCAGCGAGCGCAGCCATTTACGCAGCTCCTTGCGCACCTTGGCATCAAGCGCGCCGAAGGGCTCGTCGAGCAGCAGGATACGCGGCTCGATCGCGAGCGCGCGGGCCAGCGCGATGCGCTGGCGCTGGCCGCCGGAGAGCTGGCTCGGATAGCGGTCGGCGAGCCAGTCCAGCTGCACGAGATCGAGCAGCTCCCTGACGCGCGCACGGATGGTCGCTTCGTCCTTGCGGATCGCGCGCGGCTGCACGCGGAGGCCAAAGGCGACGTTCTCGAACACCGTCATGTGGCGGAACAGCGCGTAGTGCTGGAATACGAATCCGACGTGCCGCTCGCGCGCGCCCTGCGCCAACGCATCCTCGCCGTTGAAAGACACCTCACCGGAATCGGGCCAGTCGAGCCCGGCAATGATCCGCAGCAGCGTGGTCTTGCCGGAACCTGATGGACCGAGCAGTGCGAGCAGCTCGCCGTCATTGACCTTGAGATCGACGCCGTCGAGGGCTGCGAAGCTGCCGAACTTCTTGACGAGATTCCTGACTTCAATGCTCACTTGCGTCATGTCCTTCGTCGAGATGATTTTCGAGAACGGTTTTCGCGACCAGCGTGATCAGCGCCAGCATCGCCAGCAGCGAGGCGATCGCGAACGCCGCGACGAACTGATATTCATTGTAGAGAATCTCGACCAGGAGCGGCATCGTGTTGGTCTCGCCGCGGATATGGCCGGAAACGACGGAGACCGCGCCAAACTCGCCCATCGCGCGCGCGTTGCAGAGCAGGACGCCGTACAGCACGCCCCATTTGATATTGGGCAGCGTGACGCGGAAAAAGGTCTGCAGGCCCGAGGCGCCGAGCGAGATCGCGGCCTCCTCCTCCTGCGTGCCCTGCTCCTGCATCAGCGGGATCAACGCCCGCGCCACGAAGGGGAAGGTCACGAAGGTGGTCGCAAGCGCGATGCCCGGCACCGCGAACAGGATCTGGATGTCGTGATCGCGCAGCCAGCCGCCGAAATAGCCCTGCGCGCCAAACAGCAGCACGAAGACGAGGCCCGAGATCACCGGGCTGACCGAGAACGGCAAATCGATCAGCGTGATCAGGAAGGTCTTGCCCCTGAACTCGAACTTCGTGATGGCCCAGGCCGCGACGAGACCGAACACGAGGTTGAGGCCAACCGAGATCGCCGCCACCACCAGTGTCAGCTTGATCGCGGACAGCGCCTCCGGGTCGGCCAGCGCGGCGAGATAAGCGCCAATTCCCTTCGAGAAGGCCTGCGCGAACACCACGACCAGCGGCAGCACGACGAAGACTGAGAGAAAGGTCATCGCCAGCGCGATGATGCCGATGCGGACCGCGCGCGGTTCGGTGCGCAGCTTGTTCCGCGCGGCCGCCGCATGCGCGCGTGCCTTTGCGTCGGAGGCCGGGAGTGGGACGGAATCTGCGATCTGCATCGTCATGGTGCCGTCCTCACCGCACCGGAATCCGGCTCTGCGCCCAGCGCTGGAGCCGGTTGACCGCGAAGATAATGACGAAGGACACGACCAGCATGACCACCGCGATGGCGGTCGCATCGGCATAGCGGAATTCGGAGAGCCGGATCACGATCAGCAGCGGCGCGATCTCGGAGACGTTGGGCAGATTGCCGGCGATGAAGATCACCGAGCCGTATTCGCCGACCGCACGCGCGAAGGCGAGCGCGAGTCCGGTGAGCAGCGCCGGACCGAGCGAGGGCAGGATCACGCGAATGATGGTCTGCCAGCGGCTCGCGCCAAGGCTGCCCGCGGCCTCCTCGATCTCTGGGTCGAGATCCTGGAGCACCGGCTGCACCGTGCGCACCACGAACGGGATACCGATGAAGATCATGGCGACGAAGATGCCGACCGGCGTGAACGCCACCTTGATGCCGGCCGCCGCAAGCGGCGCGCCGAGCCAGCCCTTCTCGGCGAACAACGCGGTCAGCGCGACGCCGGCAACCGCCGTAGGTAGCGCGAACGGCACGTCGACGATGGCATCGAACAGCCGCCGACCGGGGAAGCGGTAGCGCACCAGCGCCCAGACGATGATGCTGCCCATCACCAGATTGACGCAGGCGGCTGCGAAGGCGAGTCCGAAGGACACGCGCAACGCATTCAGGGTGCGGCGGCTGGAGAGGATGTTCCAAAACTGCTCGGGACTCAGCTCGAGCGATTTCAGGAACAGGCCGGCGAGCGGAATCAGGATGATGATCGACAGCCAGGATAGCGTCAGCCCCATGGTGAGACCGAAGCCCGGCAATGTCCGGCGTCGTGCTGCGATTGCGCTCACCAGGCCCCCTGTTTAAGCCCCGCCGACAGCGCCCGATCAGTTCTTGTAGATCTGATCGAAGACGCCGCCGTCGGCAAAATGTTCCCTCTGCGCCTTGGTCCAGCCGCCGAAAAGTTCGTCGATCGTGAACAGCTCGACCTTCGCGAAGGAGTTTTCATGTTTTTTGGCGATCTCGGGATCGCGCGGACGATAGAAGTTGCGCGCCGCGATTTCCTGACCTTCCTTGGTGTACCAATATTGCAGGTAGGCATCGGCGACACTACGGGTGCCTTTTTTATCGGCAACCTTATCGACGATCGTCACCGGCGGTTCCGCCAAGATCGAGAGCGGCGGCGCCACGATCTCGAATTTCTCCGGACCGAATTCCTTGAGCGCCAGGTACGCCTCGTTTTCCCAGGCGAGCAGCACGTCGCCGACGCCGCGCTCGACGAAGGTCACGGTCGCGCCGCGCGCACCGGTGTCGAGCACCGGCACCTGCTGATAGAGCTTTCCGATGAAATCCTTGGCCTTGTCCGCCGAGCCGTATTTCTTCTGCGCAAAGCCCCAGGCGGCCAGATAATTCCAGCGCGCGCCGCCTGACGTCTTCGGGTTCGGCGTGATCACGGCGACGCCGAGCTTGAGCAGATCGTCCCAGTCCTTGATGGCCTTGGGATTGCCCTTGCGGACCAGGAACACAATGGTCGAGGTATAGGGCGACGAGTTTTGCGGCAACCGTTTCTGCCAGTCGGCCGTCGTGAGGCCTTTGCCCGCGATGGCGTCGATGTCGTAGGCGAGCGCAAGCGTCACCACGTCGGCCTGCAATCCGTCGATCACGGCGCGCGCCTGCGAACCGCTGCCCCCATGCGACTGCTTGATCTCGACGCTCTTGCCGGTTTCCTTCTGATAGGCACTCGCGAACGCCTTGTTGAACTCGACATAGAGCTCGCGCGTCGGATCGTACGAGACGTTCAGCAGAGTGATGTCAGCGGCAAGAGCCGCGCTTGCCAACAAGCCTGTCACGAGCAGTCCTGCCGCGAGCGGAACGATACGACGCATCATGTCCATCTCCATTCACATCAATGACGTCGGCGTCATCGATGGCAGGCATAACTCGGGGCGAAACGCGCTTAAGTCAACGGAACCGGATTTTCTTGTTCGTAGCCGGGCAGCGTAACTTTGCTACGAAGTCTTCATCGTGTGGATGCCGCATTCCGTCTTGGCCCGGCCACGCCAGCGACCGGCACGCTCATCCTCGCCTTCGGCCGTTCTGCTCGTGCAAGGCATACACCCAACCGATAGAAATCCCGACGCGACCAGGGGATGACGCGGCAATTTGGCGCGGGCGAAAATCGCCTCGAGTTCCTCACGCGAGACATTGGCGAAGGGATTGAACTTCAACCGCGTACCGTCGTCCTCGACCACCGGGATGTCGGCGCGCGAGTTGCCCTGGAAGCGCTTGCGGCCGTTGAGCCATGCATCGAACGGTTTCAGCGCCCGCGCCAGCGGCTCGACCTTGCGGATACGGCAGCAAGCGTCGGGATCGGAAAACCAGAGGTCGCGGTCGGGATCTTCGCGCGACAGCGTCTCCTCGGCAGGCTTGATCGAGCGGACGTCCTTCAGGCCCAGCGTCGCGATCAGCGTATCACGATAGGCCAGCGTCTCCTCGAACAGCCAGCCGGTGTCGAGGAACATCACCGGGATCGCCGGATCGACATCCGCCATCACCTTGAGCAGCGTCGCCGATTCCGTACCGAAGGACGACACCAGCGCAAGCTTGTCGCGCCCGACCGTCTTCAGCGCAGCGGCGATGATTTCGGCGGGCGAGGCATCGCGCAAGGCGCGATCGAGGTCCTCCGCCGAGGGCAGCGCCGAGGCGGAGATTGCCGAAATTGGAGACGCGATTGCGTTCACGTGCCGACACCCTCGGAATGACGCAGCTGCATGCGCCGGTGCAGCGCCGTGATGCGGCCATCGCCGGTGGGCTGGTAGAAGACCGAATAGCGCTTCGCGGTCTGCATGAACGCTTCCGCGTCGGCCTGCTTCTTGACGTCGAAGGAATCGAAGCCAGCGCGCAGCATGAACACGAACTGGTCCCGCAGGATCTGGCCCGTCGCACGCAACTCGCCGCGGTAATTGTAACGCTCGCGCAGCAGCCGCGCCTGGCTGTAGGCGCGTCCGTCGCGGAAGGTTGGGAACACCAGCGCGACGACGGCAATCTTGCCGAGATAGGGCACCAGCTCGGCGATGTCGCGATTGTTCGGCCAGATCACACCGACCTTGCCGGTCCGCTTGAGCAACGCATCCGCCTCGCCGACGAAACGCTCGGCCGGCACCAGAATGTCGCCGCCCTCGGGCAGCGGCGTGTCGACGGCGAGCTTGACGAAGCTGTCGTCGGCGATCTTTCCGCCGTTAACGAGTGGCATAAACGCGCTCCTTGAAGGGTTCGACGCCGAGGCGTTTTACGGTGTCCATGAACAGCTCTTCGGGCCGCTCGCGCAGCGCCAGATAGGCTTCCACGATGTCCTCGACGACGTCGGCGACCTCGTCGAACTTGACGCCGGGGCCGATCAGATTGCCGAGTGCGGCACTCTCGTCGGCGCGCCCGCCGATGGTGATCTGGTAGACCTCCTCGCCGTTCTTCTCGACGCCGAGAATGCCGATATGACCGACATGGTGATGGCCGCAGGCGTTGATGCAGCCGGAGATGTTGATGTGCAACCGGCCGATCAGATTGGCCAGCTCATGATTGGCGAAGCGCCGCGTCAGTTCCTGCGCGATCGGGATCGAGCGCGCATTGGCCAGCGAGCAATAGTCGAGACCCGGGCAGGCGATGATGTCAGTGATCAGATTGACGTTCGGCGTCGCCAGCCCGAGCTTGTCGAGCGCCTTCCACAGCGCCGGCAAGTCACGCTTGGCGACATGCGGCAGAGCGAGGTTCTGCTCGTGGCCGACGCGGATCTCACCGAAGGAGTATTCGTCGGCGAGATCGGCGAGCGCATCCATCTGCTCGGCGGTGGCATCGCCCGGAGGCGCGCCGATCGGCTTCAGCGAGATCGTGACGATGGAATAGCCCTGGGCCTTGTGCGGGGCCACCGAGTTCTTGCGCCATGCCTCGAAATCGGGATCGGCCGCGGCCTGGCGCAGCTCGTCCGGCATGTGCGGCAGCTTCTCGTAGGCAGGATAGGTGAAGCGCGAGCGGATGTCCTCGACCACCTCGTCGTCGATCTGGAGCGAGGAGTTGCGGATGTGCTGCCACTCCTCCTCGACCTCGCGCGAGAACTTCTCGATGCCGAGCTCGTGCACCAGGATCTTGATGCGCGCCTTGTAGATGTTGTCGCGGCGGCCGTACTGGTTGTAGACGCGCAGAATCGCCTCGATGTAGCTGAGAATGTCGCGGCCGTGGACGAAATGCTTGATGGTCTTGCCGATGAACGGCGTGCGTCCGAGCCCGCCACCGACCAGCACCTCAAAGCCGGTCTCGCCCTTCTCGTTCTTGATCAGCTTCAGCCCGATGTCGTGGATCTTGATCGCGGCCCGGTCGTGGTCCGACGCGCTGATCGCGATCTTGAACTTGCGCGGCAGGAACGAGAATTCCGGATGCAACGTGGTGTGCTGGCGGATCAGCTCCGACCAGATGCGGGGATCCTCGATCTCGCCGGGCGCGACGCCGGCCCACTGATCCGAGGTGACGTTGCGCATGTTGTTGCCGGAGGTCTGCATCGCATGGATGCCGACCTCGGCGAGATCGGCCAGCGCATCCGGCAATTCGGCGAGCTTGATCCAGTTGAACTGGATGTTCTGCCGCGTCGTGAAATGGCCATAGCCACGGTCGTATTTGCGCGCGACGTGGGCGAGCGCCCGCAGCTGGTTCGACGCCAGCGTCCCGTAGGGGATCGCGACGCGGAACATGTAGGCGTGCAGTTGCAGATAGACGCCGTTCTGCAGCCGCAGGATCTTGAACTCGTCCTCGGTGAGCTCGCCGGAGAGGCGGCGCTTCACCTGGTCGCGGAATTCCGAGACGCGCTCGTTCACGAGCGTGCGGTCGATTTCATCGTAAGCATACATAAGAAAGCGCCTTAAACCTGAACCGGCTGTCCGATGGTCACGCCGGTGCGGCGGATCTGTTCGCGCAGATTTCCGGGTTCGACCTTGCCGTCTGCACCGACCTGTACCGGCGCGATATAGGGGCCGATCGCGCCGACGTCATCGGCAACGGATTCCGCAAGCAACGCCTTCGCCTCGTCGGAGTTGCGCACGATCGCGGCTTCCGACAGGTCCGCGGACCAGCTCTTGTCGGCGGTGCGGTAAACCACGATGCCGTCCCAGGTGCGGTTGGCGGTCACGACCGAGGGGCCGGCGATCTTGATCTTCTTCTGTTCAAGCGGGGAGGTCATTCGGCTGCATCCAATAGGTCAGAGATGATTTGCTTTGGGGTTTGGCGGCGAAGCGAGCCGGCATGCCGGACCACATCGCCGATGATGAGAATGGCGGGACCGCCGTTGGTCCGGCGGACCAGTTCGGGCAGATCGCGCAGCGTGCCGATCTCGCCTTGCGCATCGGGACGCGTGACGCGGGCGAATACGCCGACCGGCGTCTCCGGCGAACGGCCGGCGGCCAAGAGGCCGGCGCGTATGGCCGGCGCAGCCGTCATGCCCATGTAGACCACGACGGTCATCCTGGCGTCGGTCAGCGTCGACCAGTCCACGACTTCTGCGTCGCGCGCCTTGTGCGCGGTGAGGAAGGTGATGCGCGTTGCTTCGTGACGATAGGTGAGCGGCACCTCGAAATCGGCGGCGCCGCCGAGACCTGCGGTGATGCCGGGAACGATCGAATAGGCAACGCCGGCGGCACGAAGTGCTTCGACTTCTTCGCCGCCGCGGCCGAACACGAAGGGATCGCCGCCCTTCAGCCGCACCACACGCTGGCCGGATTGCGCGGCCTCGATCATGCGCTTGTTGATGGCGTCCTGCCCGATGCCGGGCTTGCCGACGCGGCGGCCGACCGGCACGCGCGTGGTGTCACGGCGGATGCGGTCGAGAATTTCAGGCGAGACCAGCTCGTCATGGAAGACGATGTCGGCATCCTGGAGCGCGCGCAACGCCTTGATGGTGAGCAAATCCGGATCGCCAGGCCCGGCGCCGACCAGCGCGACGGATCCTTCCGGCTTGTCGGCCCGCGCGAACGCGGATGGATCTGAAATCGCCTTGAGCGCTGCGTCCGCCTCGCCTTTGCGGCCGGCCAATACGGCGGCACCGATCGGGCCGTCGATGACGCGCTCCCAGAAGCGGCGACGCAACGGAAACTCGGCAATACGTTCGTTGATGGATTTGCGGAAGCCGCCGATGAACTCGGCGAGCTCGCCGATGCGCGCCGGCAGCAGCGCCTCGATCTTCTCGCGCACGCGCCGCGCCACCACCGGCGACGTGCCGCCAGTGCCGACGGCGACCACGACATCGCCGCGATCGACGATCGCCGGAAAGATGAAGCTCGAATGCTCGAGATCGTCCATGACATTGACCGGCAGGCCGAGCGCCTTGGCGCGGACCGACATCGCCACGCCGACATCGCCAGCGCCGGCGCAAACCACCGCGATGATTCCCGAGAGATCGGCGGTCAGCGGATCGGTGGCCGAGATGTCGATACGCGCCGCGTCCTCGGAGCTCAGACCCAGGTCGTGATTGCCATCGATCGCATGCACGCGAATGCGCGCACCGGCAGCGGCCAGCACGCGCAGCTTGGCGCGCAAAAGCTCACCCGCACCGATGAGGACCACCGGACCGGCCTTGAGATCGAGGAACACGGGCAAGAACCGCATACGATACTCGCTTACCCCACATGCGGGGTTGACTGGAATTATTTTCTATATATGTGTCGTTTCAGGCGCGCAAAGAGAAAATTTTTTCTTCTCTCTTGCACCGCAACTATAGAATTTTCGCCTCCAAACGCAAAGTGGCAGAGATGCATCTTCTCAAGGACAATTCCACTGCTGGCGGGCTGAGCAGCCCCGCTCTCGCCGAGCGCGTGCCCGCGCAAGAATTTTCTTCTGACCTTGCCCCGAGCATGGACCATCTCGACCAGCTCGAGGCCCAGAGCATCTACATCTTCCGCGAAGCCTTCGGCCGCCTCAAGAAGATCGCCCTGCTGTGGTCGCTCGGCAAGGACTCCAATGTCATGATCTGGCTGGCGCGCAAGGCATTCTTCGGCCGTCTGCCGTTCCCGGCCCTCCATGTCGACACCGGCAAGAAGTTTCCGGAGATGTATCGCTTCCGCGATCACTACGGCAAGGAATGGGATCTCGATCTGCGCGTCGAGCCCTGCCCGCCGATTGATGCCGTCGACCCAACGCTGCCGCCCGCCGCCCGTTCCGCCGCGCGCAAGACCGAGGGCCTCAAGATGGCGCTCGCCAAATACGGTTTCGACGGTCTGATCGCCGGCATTCGCCGCGATGAGGAGGCGACGCGCGCCAAGGAGCGCGTGTTCTCGCCGCGCGGCTTGGAGGGTAATTGGGACGTGCGCGACCAGCCGCCGGAGTTCTGGGATCATTTCAATGCGTCGCCGCCGCAGGGCGCGCATTTGCGCATCCATCCGATCCTGCATTGGACCGAGTCCGACATCTGGGCCTACACCAAGCGCGAGAACATCCCGATCATCCCGCTGTATCTGTCGCAAAACGGCAAGCGCTATCGCTCGCTGGGCGATCAGGACATCACCAATCCGGTCGCCTCAAACGCGTCGACTATCGACGAGATCCTGATCGAACTCGAGCAGACCAAGGTGCCGGAACGTTCCGGCCGCGCGCTCGACCACGAGACCGAGGACGCTTTCGAGCGCCTGCGCGTCGCCGGCTATCTCTGATCAAGGACGCGAGCGTCGTATGAACATGATCGTCACCCCCGCATCCCCCGCGACCCCGAACGGCACCACGCGTCCGCAGGTCCGCATCGTCATCGTCGGCCATGTCGACCACGGCAAGTCGACGCTGGTCGGCCGCCTGCTGCACGAGACCGGCAGCCTGCCCGACGGCAAGCTCGACATGCTCAAGGCCGTCAGCGCGCGGCGCGGCATGCCGTTCGAATGGTCGTTCCTGCTCGACGCGCTCCAGACCGAGCGCGACCAGGGCATCACCATCGACACCACGCAGATCCGCTTCCGCACCAATTCGCGCGACATCGTACTGATCGACGCGCCCGGCCACGCCGAATTCCTGCGCAACATGATCACCGGCGCCTCGCAGGCCGACGGCGCGGTGCTGATCATCGACGCGCTCGAAGGCGTGCGCGACCAGACGAGGCGGCACGGCTATCTCCTGCATCTGCTCGGCGTGAAGCAGGTCGCGGTCGTCGTCAACAAGATGGACCGCGTCGACTTCTCCGCAGCGCGCTTCAAGGAGATCAGCGACGAG
The DNA here is from genome assembly GCF_055807635.1 of Bradyrhizobium sp. Kon56. Taxonomy (NCBI): domain Bacteria; kingdom Pseudomonadati; phylum Pseudomonadota; class Alphaproteobacteria; order Hyphomicrobiales; family Nitrobacteraceae; genus Bradyrhizobium; species Bradyrhizobium sp. Kon56. The sequence goes on from NZ_JBVVOU010000006.1 coordinate 129,151, forward strand.
ATCTCGGCGCATCTGCAAGGCCTCGGTGTGAAGCCCACGGCCGTGATCCCGATTTCCGCCCGCGACGGCGACGGCGTCGCTGAGCGCACCGACCGCATCGGCTGGTACAAGGGTCCGACCGTGGTCGAGGCGCTTGACAGGCTCGAACCGGCGCGGCCGCTGGAGGCGCTGGCGCTGCGGCTGCCGGTGCAGGCGATCTACAAGTTCGACGACCGCCGCATCGTGGCGGGCCGGATCGAATCCGGCAGCCTCATCGCCGGCGACGAAATCGTGATCATGCCCGCCGGCAAGATCGCCAGAATCAAGACGGTCGAGAGCTGGCCGGTGACGCCGGTCGCAGGCCGCCAGGGTGCGGGCCGCTCGGTCGGCATCACGCTCGACCGCGAGCTGTTCCTCGAGCGCGGCGACATTATCGCGCATACGAACAGCGCCCCGCGCGAGACACGACGGCTGCGCGCGCGGATCTTCTGGCTGCACGACAAGCCGCTGGCCAAGGGCGACCAGCTCCTGGTTCGCTGCGGACCGAAGGAAAGCCGCGCCACCGTCGTCGCCATCGAGAAGGCGGTCGATCCCGGTGAGCTGTCGAGCGTCGAGAACAAGGCAATCGGCCGCAACCATGTCGGCGAGATCGACATTTCCCTTTCGAATCCGATTGCCACCGATCCCTACACGGAAAATCCCCGCACCGGCCGTCTCGTGATCGAGGTGTCCGGGCGCATCGCCGGCGGCGGTCTCGTGCTGTCGGTCGATGCCGGGCAGCGTGCCCTGCCCGTCGACATCGTGCCGGTGGAATCCGCGCTGCGGCCCGACGAACGCTCCGCGCGCTATCGTCACAACGGCGCCGTGGTCTGGCTCACCGGCCTCCCCGCCTCCGGCAAGTCGACTCTAGCCAAGGCGCTGGAGCGGCGGTTGTTCAGCAATGGCGGCTCACCGATCCTGCTCGACGGCGACACGCTGCGTGCCGGGCTCAACAGCGATCTCGGCTTCTCGGCCGCCGATCGCAGCGAGAACATCCGCCGCCTCGCCGAAGTCGCGACGCATCTCGCCCGTAACGGCCACATCGCCATTGTCGCCGCCGTCTCGCCCGCCCGCGAGGACCGCGCCACCGCGCGCCGCATCGCCGACACGTCGTTCCGCGAGATCTACGTCGCGACGCCGGCGGAAATTTGCGAGGAGCGCGACCCCAAGGGCCACTACAAGAAGGCCCGCGCCGGCACGCTCGCGTCGTTCACCGGTATCGGCACCGACTACGAGCGGCCCGAGGCCGCCGAGCTCGTGATCGACACCTCGACGCGGACGGTCGCCGAGGCGGCGGACGAGATCGAACAGATGCTCAAGACGACCGGCGTGCTGTTCGACGAACTCGTGGACCTCGCCGCGAATATTTGAAGCCGGGCTGCTGCTCCGCTGTCGTCGCCCGGCTTGACCGGGCGACCCAGCATTCCACCGACAGCAGTGATTCAGGCGAGAGGCCGCGGCGTACTGGATTTCCCCGCCTTCGCGGGGAATGACACCGTGCGTGGGCCGCCCACCTCGCCTTGACATTTTGACAACTTTTGGGGGCCTTCTCACGGCCCCGATTTTGGGGCTAATAAGACCCCGAAAGCCGCTCCTTGGAGCGCATTTTGCTGCTGTCGGGTCAAAAGCAGCCAAAAACAGCCATTTCCAACAAGAAAGCCCATCATGAAACGCGTCGACGCCCACGGACTGAAGATCGCTCCCGTCCTGTTCGATTTCATCGCCAAGGAAGCGGCCCCGAAAACGGGGATCGCGCCGGATGCGTTCTGGGCCGGGCTCGCCGCCATCATCAAGGAGCTGGGGCCGAAGAACCGCGCGCTGCTGGCGGTGCGCGACACGTTGCAGGCCAAGATCGACGACTGGCACCGGGCCAACAAGGGCAAGGCGTTCGACCTCAACGCCTATACCGCCTTCCTGAAGGAGATCGGCTATCTCCTCCCGGAGCCGGCGACGCAGAAGGTCGAGACCGCCAATGTGGACGAGGAGATCGGCAAGATCTGCGGCCCGCAGCTCGTCGTGCCGCTGACCAACGCACGCTATGCGCTGAACGCGGCGAATGCGCGCTGGGGCTCGCTCTATGACGCCTTCTACGGCACCGACGCGATCCCGCACGATCCATCCGAGAGCGGCAAGGGCTACAACAAGGCGCGCGGCGACAAGGTGATCGCAAAAGCGAAAGCCTTCCTCGATGCCGCCGTGCCGCTGGCGACCGGCAGTCACACCGACGTCACCGCCTATAGCGTGGTCGCGGGCCAGCTCGCGGTGAAGCTGAAGAGCGGCAACGCCACCGCGCTGAAGAACGCCGCGCAATTCGCAGGCTTCCAGGGCGATGCAGCCGCACCAAGCGCGGTGCTGCTCGCCAACAACGGCCTGCATGTCGAGGTGAAAATCGACCGCACCAGCGCGATCGGCAAGGACGATCCGGCCGGCGTCGCGGACATGGTCATGGAGTCCGCGGTCTCAACCATTCTCGACATGGAAGACTCGGTCGCTGCCGTCGATGCCGAGGACAAGGTGCTGGTCTATCGCAACACGCTCGGCCTGATGAACGGCACGCTGTCGGCCGATTTCGAGAAGGGCGGCAAAACGCTGACGCGCTCGCTCAATGCCGACCGCAGCTACAAGATGCCTGACGGCAAAGGCGAAGTGAAATTGCACGGCCGCAGCCTGCTGCTGATGCGCAATTGCGGTCACCACATGTTCACCGACGCGGTGCTGGACGACAAGGGCGAGGAGATTCCGGAAGGCTTGCTCGACGCCGCCGTCTCCGGGCTTCTTGCTGTCCATGATCTGAAAGGCAACTCCAAGGTCAAGAACAGCCGCACCGGCTCGGCCTATATCGTCAAGCCGAAGATGCACGGCCCCGACGAGGTGTCGCTGACCTGCGAGATCTTCGACCGCGTCGAGAAGATGCTGTCGCTGCCCGAGAACACGCTCAAGGTCGGCATCATGGACGAGGAGCGGCGCACCACCGTCAACCTCAAGGCCTGCATTCAGCGCGCCTCCAAGCGCATCATGTTCATCAACACCGGCTTCCTCGACCGCACCGGCGACGAGATCCACACCTCGATGGAGGCGGGTCCGATGATCCGCAAGAACGAGATGAAGGCGCAGCCCTGGATCAAGTCCTATGAGGACTGGAACGTCGATATGGGCCTGACCTGTGGCCTGCCCGGCCATGCCCAGATCGGCAAGGGCATGTGGGCCGCGCCGGACAAGATGGCGGACATGCTGGCGCAGAAGCTCGCCCATCCGCAGGCCGGTGCTACCACCGCCTGGGTGCCCTCGCCGACCGCCGCGACGCTGCACGCGCTGCACTACCACCAGGTCAACGTCACCGCGCGCCAGCAGGAGCTCGCCAAGGGCGGCCCACGGGCAAAGCTCGAAGACATCCTCACCATCCCCGTGTCGAAGTCGAACTGGGCGCCCGACGACGTCAAGCAGGAGATCGACAACAACTGCCAGGGCATTCTGGGCTATGTCGTGCGCTGGATCGACCAGGGCGTCGGCTGCTCGAAGGTGCCTGACATCCACGACGTCGGCCTGATGGAAGACCGTGCCACCTTGCGCATCTCCAGCCAGCACCTCGCCAACTGGCTGCATCAGGGCGTGATCACCGAGGCGCAGGTGATGGAATCGCTCAAGCGCATGGCGGTGGTCGTCGACAAGCAGAATGCGGGCGATCCCATCTACAAGCCGATGGCGCCCGCCTTCGACGGCACAGCCTTCAAGGCGGCCAGCGACCTCATCTTCAAGGGACGCGAGCAGCCGAACGGCTACACCGAATACATCCTCACCGCCCGCCGCCGCGAGGCCAAAGTACTTGGCTGACAACGCCTGGCTGACAAGGCGGCCTGCCGACCCGACTAGAACACCAAAAGCCCCGGCTCGCGCCGGGGCTTTTTCGTTGCGCTAGCTAAGCGCCCGGCTAAAACACTGCCAGATATTTCAGCAGCGAGACGATGCCGATGATGATGACGACGACGCGCGCGATCTGCTTGGCGCGGCCGTCCATCGGCAGCATGTTGATGAGGTAAAGTACGAGAATGACGACGAGAAAGGTGACGAGTACGCCAACCAGCATCGCTAGGACCCCCCTTTAGGCAAAATTGCTGACAGTCTCCTAACGCGCAGCTCGTGGCTTGGTTCCATCGACGCAACCCTTTGCAACTTCTAGTAAATACGTACTTCTACGATCAGCCGGCCTGCTGAAAACTTTACCCTTTTCCTTTCAGATGCGGAAACCGTTTGGGCCCTGAGCCGCAAACGGCATGCGATTGCCTTGTCTGACGGGCCCCTTTTTCTGCTGTTGCCGGGGCGCCTTTACGAACTTTGTATTGGGAATTGGGGACTTCGATGCTGAATCGTCTGACCGTATCCGCGCTGCTGAAGGCGGTGATCGCGATCACGTCGATCTGCGTGGCGATCGCGCTCTCGCTCACCGCCTACGAGTCCTGGGATCGCCTGAAGACCGCCAACCGCATCTCGCAGATCGCCGACACGTCCGCCGATCTGTTCAAGGCGATGCACAATCTGCGCACCGACCGCTCGACCACGGTCCGCCTCCTGAATGCGACCGAGCCGATGGACGGCGAGATCGAGAAATATCTGCGCGCGCTGCGCGATGCCCAAATGCCCGCCATGGCGCGCGCGATCGAGCTGCTGCCGGCCATGGACTTTCCGCAATCAGGCACGCTGGTACCGGAGCTTGCGCGCCTCTACAAGCTGCTGATCGAGGAGCAGAAGCAGTTCTGGGAGGATGTAGCCAAGCCGAAGGACCAACGCCGCGCCGGTCTGCCCAAGGAATATATGGAGACAACGCAGGGCCTGCTCGACACGCTCGACAAGCTCTCGAACACGTTGGCCGCCACGGTCAATCACCTGGACGCCGCGATCGACCAGCTGCTGTCGATCAAGCAGAACGCCTGGCTGCTCCGCAACACCGCAGGCGAAGCATCGCTGATCGTCTCGACCGGGCTGGCCGCCGGCAAGATCACGACGGAGGGCCGCTACGCCTATACCCAACATGTCGGCGGCACGAGCGCGATGTGGAAGGCGCTGGAGCTGTCGACGTCCGGCATGCAGTTGCCGGCGGGGCTCGCCTCCGCGATGGCCTCCGCCAAGACCTCGTATTTCGAGCCGCAATATCTGGCCTTGCGCGACCGTCTCGCCGACGCGCTGGTCAAGGGTGAGAAGCCCGAGATGACGGCGAACCAATGGAGCCCGCTCACGGTCGGCCGCATGGCGAGCGCCGTCACAGTGGCAGAAGGTGCGCTCGATGCTGCCAAGATCCACACGCAGGAGCAGCGCGGCGCCGCACAGCGCGCACTGATCGTGCAGCTTACGCTGCTGGCGCTCGCCGTGGGGCTTGCCGTCGGCGCGATCATGCTGGTCAGCCGCCGCGTCATCACTCCGCTCAACACCATCCGGGACGCCATGCTGAAGGTCGCCGGCGGCGACCTTGCCGTCGATAGCGGCTATCTCGACCGCAACGACGAGATCGGCGCGCTTGCCGGCGCGCTGGAGACCTTCAAGCAGCAGGCCAACGACAAGCTCACGATCGAGGCGCAGGAGCGCGAACGCAATGCGGGCGCCTCCGCGCGCCAGCGCGCGGTCGAGACCTATGTCGGCGAGTTCGAGGGCGCGGTGCGCAAAACGCTCGGCGAATTGAGCGAAGCCTCTGGCGAGATGCGCAAGACCTCGGGTGATCTCTCCACGGTGTCGCGGCAGACCAACGACCGCGTGCAGGTCGCCGGCAAGGCCTCCAATGACGCCTCCATGAGCGTCGACAGCGTCGCCGCCGCCGCCGAAGAGCTCAGCGCCTCGATCAACGACATCAGTCAGCAGGCCGCGCATGCCGCGGGCATCGCCAGCCGCGCCGTGACCCAGGCGCGCGAGACCGACGGCACGGTGCAGGGACTTCAAAAGTCGGCCGGCCGCATCGGCGAGGTCGTCGGCCTGATCAACACTATTGCGCAGCAGACTAATTTGCTCGCGCTTAACGCCACGATCGAGGCGGCCCGCGCCGGCGAGGCCGGTCGCGGCTTTGCCGTGGTCGCCTCCGAGGTGAAGTCGCTGGCGAGCCAGACGGCGAAGGCGACCGAGGAGATCTCCGAGCAGATCGCCGACATCCAGAAGGTGGCGGCCGACGCCATCAGCGCCATCCAGACCATCGGCGGCATCATCGGCGAAGTGAACGAGGTCGCGACCGCAATCGCCGCCGCCGTGCAGGAGCAGGGAGCGGCCACGCAAGAGATCACCCGCAGCACCCAGTTTGCGGCGCAGGGCACCAAGAACGTCTCGGACAACATCACCGGCGTCAAATCCGATGCAGACGCTGCTGCCGCTGCCGCCGACAACGTGAAACACGCCTCCGAGATGCTGGAGAGCCAGAGCCGCCAGCTCGGCCACGAGGTCAGCGACTTCCTCGGCAAGATCCGCGCGGCATAGCCCACACTCTCGGTGTCGTCCTGGCGAATGCCAGGACGACGTTGAGGCCTATTCCTTCGCCACCACCGGCACCTGGCGGAATCTTGCGCGCACCGAATCGGGCAGCGGCGAGAAATTCATCGCGACGCCGCGGCGGTCGTTGGCATTGCGGCTCGCGACCACCAGGCCGTCCGCGCCCGCAACGATGTCGCCCTTGCGCAAGGTGGGATCGTCGTCGACCTTGACCTGAGCGAGCCCGACCGGATCCTTCCCGTTGCAGGTGCAGCCTGCGACAATCTCATTGCGATAGCGGAACGCGTTAGGCAGGTCGGAATAGGATTTCCCCTTGTCCGTCGTCGCGTCGTCGATGCTGCCGCCATAGACCAGCGAGGTCTCCGAGGCCGGGCAGAAGCTCTTGCAGGATTGCGCCTTGCTCTCGGAATCGTTTCCCTGCGCCGGGAAATAACGTCCGTCGCAGCCGCGCACGCAATAGGCCGTGCCGCCACCGTAGGAGGCCCGCTGGCGCGGCGGGTCGTAGCGCGGCGTGTCATCGGTCTGGAACGGCATGCGAATCTCGGGCGCCGGCCGTCCGCGGAAGCCGCCGAACAGCGCCGAGAAAAAGTCCTCCGCATGGGCGGATGGCGTCAGCGCGAGGCCGAAGGAGGCAACGGCGACGACTGCCGCCGCGCCACCGGCGAGTTTGCCGATCGAACGTCTCTTCATGTGACCTCACTCGACGCTTAGTTCACGGCCGAATTCGAAATGTTCAGCGCCTGCCGGCCCGAGGGCAGCGCCGTCACGGCCGGGCGCTTGCGCACGGAATCACTGCCTTTCGCCATCAGCGGCGCGTTCTTCGGCAGCACGACCACCTTGGCGCCGACATTGACGCGGCCAAACAGGTCGGTGACGTCCTCGTTGGTCATGCGGATGCAGCCGGACGAGACGAACTTGCCGATCGTGGCGGGATCGTTGGTGCCATGGATGCGGTATTCGCTCGAACCCAGATACATCGCACGCGCGCCGAGCGGATTGCCGGGGCCGCCAGCGACGAAGCGGGGCAGATAGGGTTGGCGCGCGATCATCTCAGCCGGCGGATGCCAGTCCGGCCATTCCGCCTTGCGGCTGACGCTCTGCACGCCCGACCAGGTGAAGCCCTCGCGCCCGACGCCGACGCCATAACGGATCGCGCGGCCCTGGCCGAGCACGTAGTAAAGATAAGTATTGTTGGTATCGATGACGATGGTACCGGCTGGCTCGCTGCGGTCGAAGCTGACGATCTGCCTGCGCAGGCGATCTGGCAGCGCGGCATCCTCGTCGGGCGCCTGCGCGTTCTGGCTTGCATAGCCTTGGTTGGCATAGCCCTGGTTCGCATAGCTTGGGCTCGCATAACCCTGCGAATAGCCCTGGTCCTGCGGGTAAGCCTGATCTTGCGGATAGGTGTAGCCCAGCGTCTGTGAGCTTGCGGCGCCGAACGGCACTCCCAGCAAAGCGGTTGCGAAGGCAAAAGCGGTGATGCGGCGCGGCGATAAGCGGCGTCGGACTGCAGAGAACCTCGTCATGTGCTGCCCCGTGTGGATGCCTGCATCAGGGTGATGCGCTGGTTTGTTCAACGCGGCCCAACCGCTACAGTTCCGCGGCGGGATGCAGCAGCGACGTCACAGTCAAGCGAGCGCTTCTCACGAAGCCGCGATGGAACCCGCAGGGCGCGAGGACGTTCTCCTCTGGTCATGGGCGCGAGGGCCGAAGTCTCCGTGCCGGAGAGGTATTGTGCGCGTCCTTCCCAGTGAACGTATGACTCCCGGCAATGGCGAAGGCACTCCGCTTCCCGAGAGCCACGGCGAACTCCCGCCGGTGATCCGCCGCACCGAACTCGTCGCCTTCTCGCTCGCCGGACTGCTCCTCATCGCGATCGTCGCGGTGCTCTATATCGGAAAGGCGTTCTTTCTGCCTGTCGTGATGGCGTTCGTCACCGGCACGATGCTCTCGCCGGCAGCGACCTTCCTGGAGAAGCGGAAAGTGCCGCGCGCGCTCGCCGCCGCCTTGATCGTGTTCGCGGTGACCGCCGTGGTCGGCTTCATCGTCGCGCTGATCGCCTCGCCGGCGATGGAATGGAGCTCGCGCCTGCCCGAACTCGGCGCGCAGTTGAAAGACAAGGTCCACGTGTTCGACCGGCCGCTGGCGCTGTGGCGAGAGCTGCAGACGATGCTCGGCGGCTCGGAGGGATTGCCAAGCTTCCAGATGCCGAAATTCGAGTGGGTGCAGCCGACGATTGAATTCCTGTCACCGACCTTTACCGAATTCCTGCTGTTCTTCGTCACCTTGATCCTGTTCATCGCCAGCTGGCGCGACCTGCGACGGGCAATGATCATGACCTTCAGCGATCATGACGCACGGCTGCGCACGCTTCGCATCCTCAACGAGATCGAGGTCCATCTCGGCAACTACCTTTTGACTGTGACCCTGATCAATGTCGGCGTCGGTGTCGCCGCCGGAATCGTCTGCGCCCTCACCGGAATGCCCAATCCGGCTGGCCTCGGCGCGCTCGCGGCCACCCTCAATTTCATTCCGATCATTGGACCGGTGGCCATGTTCGCCATTCTGGTCGTGGTGGGACTGGTTACCTTCCCGACCGTCAGCGGCGGCCTGATGGCGGCGCTCGCCTTTGGCGGCATCACCTTCCTGGAGGGACATTTCGTCACGCCGACCATCATCGGCCGGCGGCTGGCGCTCAATGCGCTGGCGGTGCTGCTGGCGCTGGCGTTCTGGACCTGGCTGTGGGGCCCGATGGGCGCGTTCCTGTCGTCACCGCTGCTGATCGTCGCCCTGATCCTGAAGGAGCATCTGTTGCCTGAGGATTCGCCGCAGCTCCCGCAGGACTGACCGGTTTCCGTGAACGGAACTTACACCACGACGAAACGTTTCCCGGCTGTCTCAACCGTCAACAGCTCGGAGCCCCTGATGTCCACCACCAATGCCGAAGCCGGGATGAGAGACTGGACCGACAAAGCCACCAGAGAACGCCTCGAGAAGGATGTAGCAGCCGTGAAAAGCGATATCGCCGCCCTCACTGATCAGATCACCGACGCGCTCAATACTTTTGCCAACTCCTCCAGCAAGCAAGCCCGCCGCGGCTATAGCCAAGCGCGCGAGAACGTGGATTCCGCGATCGACGACATGTCGGAACGCGGCAGCGCGATGATGGGCGCGGCACAGGAGGCCTACGGCTCGATCGAGGAGACGCTGGAGGACGCGATCACGCAGCGGCCGCTCGCGACCGTCGGGCTTGCGCTCGGCATCGGCTTCCTGATCGGCGCGGTCTGGCGTCGCTGAGATCGCGAACGGGTATCGAGACGGTGGCGCAGCGGCGCCGCCGGTGCCGGCTTGTGGGGATCTGAGGAGCAAGACCATGTTTCAGCGCATCATCGACGGGATCAGCGCATCCACCGGCACCACTGTGCGGCTGACCTCGCTGGCAGCAGGCGCGGCGTTCGCACTCTTCATCACCACGTGCTTCCTGTGCGCGGCGGCATTCATTTCGGTGCTCAACAAATATGGTCCGGTGCAGGCCTGCCTCGCCGGTGCGGGCATTTTCTTTCTGCTGACCCTGACCGCGGCGGTGAGCTATTGGGTCTACAAACGGCAGCTGCGCAAGCAAGCTCATATCGCGGCCGAGCGCGCCACGAAATCGGCGGCCTCGAGCATGCTCGCGGACCCCATGCTGCTCGCCACCGGTCTCCAGATCGTTCGCGCCATCGGGATCAAGCGGCTGTTGCCGATCCTGGCGATCGGCGGCGTCGCCCTCGGACTCATGGCGAGCCGCGCTGGCGTACCCGACGAGGCCTCGGCTGAGCCTGCCGAGTAGCAGCTACCGGGTTGGAAAATTTCGTCACGGGTCCCGCGAACGCGTCTATCCAATCGGCACCGGCGGCCCCGCGCCAATTTCGCGCCGTTTGCCTGCGCCATCACGCAAACGCTACTCGGATAGGCAGGCGGTTGCCGCTAAAAGCAGCGCCCCTGATTCCAAAAGCCATTTTTTCGATGAAACCGTCCGTCCAGGCGAACCTCGCCGCATTTCAACACGACCCCCGGCTCTATTTGACGCTCGGTATCGCCAACTGGTCGGTTTTCGTCGACCACATCCCGAACAACGTCGTCAATTTGCTGACGCTGCGCAATTTCGGCTTCAGCGGCGCCGCAGACTTGTTCGTGTTCGTGGCCGGCTATGGCATGGCCATCATTCACGGCAAGATCGCCCTGGAGCGCGGCTACGTCGTCGCGGCGACGCGCATCTTCCAGCGCATGTGGCGGCTCTACGCCGCCTATGTCGTCCTGTTCGTGATCTACATCGACGCCATCGCCTATGTCGCCTCGCAATCGATGGCGCCCGAGATCATCAACGAATACAACATCTCGGGGATCATCGAGCATCCGCTGCGGATCCTGATACGCGGACTGGTGCTTCAGGAAGAGCCGCTGAACCTCGATCTTCTTCAGCTGATGATCCCGCTGATGGCCCTCCTTCCACTCGCGCTGTGGGGGCTGTTGCGGCGTCCGAACCTGACGCTGGCGGCGTCGGTCGCGCTGTACGTTGCGGCGCGCTGGTTCGGCTGGAATTTCCGGGTTTATCCGGACCAGGAGTGGACCTTCAACCCGTTCTGCTGGCAGATGCTGATGGTGCTGGGCGGCTGGTTTGCCGTGACCGGCACGTCGGGCCGCGCGCTGCATGGCCTGTCCTGGCTGCGCGTGCTCGCAGGCGCGTATCTCGTATTCGCGATGGCAATCACGCTGATGCGACATTCGCCGACGCTAGCGGCCTATTTGCCGGATATCGTGCTCAACACCATCACGCCGACCGACAAGGAAGACCTCGCCCCCTATCGCGTGGTCCACTTCCTCGCGCTCGCTTTCCTCGCGACATATCTCGTCCCGGCCGATCATCCCGGCCTGCGACTGAAGCCGCTTCAGGCGGTGATCAGATGCGGCGAGGAATGGCTCGCGGTGTTCTGCGTCGGCGTGTTCCTGTCCTTTGCCGGCCATCTCATCCTGATCACTGGCGCCAATTTGGTGGTGATGCAGATTGCCGTGAGCCTGGCCGGCTTCGCGGCGATGGCCGCGGTCGCATATTACATCGCCTGGTCGAAGCGGCAGGACCTGCCCGCGGCCTTGCGGCAACAGGCCTAACCCGGCACCTTCCGATTCCCCTAGGCCGGCCATTACGGCTGGGCTATGCGGAGCGGCAGCGGATTGCATGGGGAGGCCGGGCGTGGTGATGGCGAATGGCGGGGATGAGGGAGCCGACGGCACGCCCCGGCGCGGCCGGCCAAGGTCGATCGAGACCACCAACGCCATTCTCCAAAGCGCCTATGCGCTGATGGCCACGACCGGCCTTGCCGCCACCACCATTGACGCGATCGCGCGCCACTCCAGCGTCTCCAAGATGACGATCTACAAATGGTGGCCGTCGCGCGAAGCCTTGCTGATCGACGCCTTTCTTCACCATGCCGCGCAGATGCTGCCGCTGCCGCCTGCAAGCTCGGGCAGCCCCGCCGCGCGCACACGCCGCCATGCCGCCGCCTATGCCGAAGCCCTCCAGGGCGAGTTCGGCAAGGTCCAGCTCGCCGTCATCTCCGAATGCATCTCCAAGACCGGCTCGGCGGAGCTGTTCTACGCCCGCTACCTGCAATTCCGCCGCGACGCGCTGATCGAGATGATCGCCGCGGGCCAGAACGACGGCAGCATTCTGGCGGAAGCACCGCCCCAGGATCTCTACGACGCGATCTATGGCAGCCTGTTCTACCGCTACGTCTTCGGCATCGCGCCGATCACGCCGGCCTACGCGCGGACCCTGGTTGACCTCGTGCTGCGGCCGAAGAGCTAGCCTCGAATTACCGCGCAGGCCGGATCGGTGCTGACAGCTTGTCGGTGCGGTCGCGCTCGGTCATGTCCTCGACCGTCTCCATCGGCGCGGTCAGCTCGTAGACATAGGAGACGTCGGTGAAATAGCGCTTGGCGGTGCCGCCGAGCGCCTCGGGCGCGACGCGGTCGAGCAGGATCAGGCCGAAGTCGGAATCGGGGCGGCGCGTCGCTTCGCTGGTGTTGAACTCCTCCCAGCGGAAATAGAAGACCTCGCCGGACCCCTCGTTCGTCACCGTCCAATTGGCAGTGATGTGCGGATGCTTGCCGACCAGCGACAGGCCCTCGTCGGAGTGCGAGGCGAGCTCGAAGAACAGCAGCGACAGACTCTGCGCCGCGCGCGCGCTGACTGCGATATCAGGACCGGTGACGGCAATGCGGTCGGCATGCGGGATGGCGCGCGCCTCGAACAGGCCCTTCAGCTTGACACCCTGCCACTGGCTCTCGCTGAGCAGCGAGACGACGTTGGACATGGCGTGGATGCGGCCGATCAGGAGCTCGCGCGCGACATCGATGTCGGAGCCATGGCGCAGCGTGCGGGTCACGATCGACTGGATCACCGCCAGGATGTTTTTGACCCGATGGTTGAGCTCGTCGATGACAGCCGTCAGCCGGCGCTCGAAGCCGATTCTGACCTGGATTTCCCGGCTGAGCCGCAAATTGTTGTAGGCGACATAGCCGAACAGGCCGCACACCATCGCGGTGATCGCAAGGCCGATCGCCGCCACGATGATCGCAGTCTGCTCGGCGCGGCGCGCCGAATTGGTCTTGGCGTAATAGCCGAGCTGCCAGTCGCGACCACCGAAGCTCACCGTGCGCGTCGCCGACGGCGCCGGCCCATCGGCCGCCGTCGGGCGGGCCGAGACCACGCCTTGATCGTTGGCGACCAACTCGCCACCCTCCCGGCGCGGATCCTTCAGCGCAACCGCGAACAACGACATGTCGTCGTTGGTCAGCATCAGGGAAGAGAGCTCATAGGAAAATGTGATGAAGCCCGCCGGCTCCGTCGCGCCCTCGGGGATGACGGGAGCCGCCACAATGATGCCGATCGACCCGTCGCCACGCAGGAGGGCAACCGGTTCTGAGGCAACCGACCTCTTCTCCACTCTGGCGCGCGCCAGCATGGCGCCGCGCACCTGATCCTGGTCGTAGCTGCGGCCGGGCAGCCCCTTAGTCTCGTTGCTGCGCGGCTCGAGATCCATCAGCACATCGATCGGCTGGGTGACACCTGCCGGATCGATCGGCTTGTCGTCATAGCTGCGGATTCGCGGATTGGGGAAGCCGGCGCTCGCGATCGCGGCTTGTGCTGCGGCAAGCTCGTTCGGCTTCAGGCGGGCGACCCAGCCCGCCACCACGAAATCGGTCTTGAAGGCGTAGATGGCCGAGCGCAGCGGCTCGAGCATGTTGGGCTTGAGCACCGACGGCGCCCGGAACAGGCCGGAGGCAACCCGCGCGAGCAGTTCGCGCTCGGTGAGCCGGTCCTGGACCAGGCTCGCATGGACATCGATCGCGCGCGCCAGCGCGATCCGGTCCAGCGCCAGCTCCTGGTCGTGGACGCGATAAGCCGCAAGCCCGGAGAGCAAGGCTCCGAGAAGAGCAATGAAGCCGATGATGAAACCCAGCCGGACCACGCGACTACTCAGGCGAAAGCAGGAGGTCGGCAATAAATACGGAGCATATGGACGCCGCTCGAACGGGCACGTGCCGAAACAGGGTGAACCCCAATCGCCCAGATAATGAAGGAGGAGGCATCGGTACGCAACTTGGTCGCCTGAGAAGCTTAATCGGCCCGCCGATGGTCCGGCCGAGTTGGCTTTGCTCCGGGCACCGGAGGTAATCAATTGCCGTGACCGAAATTTGTTCCGCGGACACGGCTCTGCCCACGGTGTTAACGGGGGGAAACGCCTGCGTTAGGTCGTCGCGCCGGTCAGCCGGCCCGTTTCAAGCCGCCTTTGGCCTCAATGAAGCCGATGATGCGGTCCAGCCCCTGGCTCTTCTTCAGGTTGGTCATGACGAACGGTCGCTCGCCGCGCATCCGCCTGGCGTCCGTCTCCATCTTTTCCAGGGAGGCGCCGACATGGGGCGCCAAGTCGATCTTGTTGATGACAAGGAGGTCGGACCGGGTGATGCCGGGGCCGCCCTTGGACGGGATCTTGTCGCCGGCCGCCACGTCGATGACGTAAATGGTGAGATCGGCGAGCTCCGGGGAAAAAGTGGCAGCGAGGTTATCACCGCCGGATTCGATCAGCACGAGATCGAGCCCGGGAAACTTGGCGCGCATATCCGCCACTGCGGCGAGATTCATCGAGGCGTCCTCGCGGATCGCGGTGTGCGGGCAGCCGCCGGTCTCGACCCCGGCAATGCGATCCGGCGTCAGCGAGCCCGAGCGTACCAGGAATTCCGCATCCCATTTAGTGTAGATGTCGTTGGTGATCGCGGCGATGTCGTAGCGCTCGCGCATGGTCTTGCAGAGCAGGTCCATCAGCGCGGTCTTGCCCGATCCGACCGGACCGCCGATGCCGACACGCAAGGGGCCGTGAGATGTAGCCATTGCTTCTTTCCTTTCGTCGCTCTGGCGAAAGCCAGGACCCGTTACCACTGAACCCGATTGTCACGGCACGCTGCAGCCACATCTGTGCATAGCCACGCGCACTCGTGGTTATGGGTCCTGGCTTTCGCCAGGACGACAGTGAAAGCGACGAACCCGCTCAAGATCTGAACAGCCGCGTATATTGCGTCTCGTGCCGCAGGCTGGCGAGGTCGGCGCGAAACGTCGCGCCGCCGACATCGTCCAATGTCGCATTCAGCGCACGATTCGCCGTCGCGGCAACCGCGGCTTCCAGCCTCACCAGCACGCGCTGGCTGTCGGTCTGGCCGAGCGGAATGAGCCGGCTGGCCGCGGAAATCCAGTTCGAGACCAGCGCATGCAGGAAGGCGTGCAACGTCGGCGCCAGCGGCACGCCGTGCATCGCAGCGACCACGCCAACGGCAACGGGATAGACCAGTGGCGTACGGCATGCCGCAACCATGCCGTCCAGCCCGTCTGCATCCCACGCGGCGCGGGCGATGTCGATGAAGGCACGGCCCTGCGATGTCGTCTCCAGCTGCCGCTCGCGCGACGGCACGAAGGCCGCGGCGAGCTCGGCGATATCGCCCAAGGTGTCGCCCTCGCCCGCTTCAGTGGCGCGATAGGCGTGGACCAGAAACGTCGCATCGCAGAAGCCAGAGCCGTCGCGAAGCATCGCATCGAGCCAATCCGCCAGCGACGCGGTGTCGTTGATGTCACCGGCCTCGACCGCCCATTCGATGCCGCTGGAGTAGGAAAAGCCCCCGACGGGAAACGCCGGCGACAGCCAGGTCATCAACCGGTACAGCGCCGCCGCCTCGCACTCCGCGAGGTCGCGGGCCGCGACCGGCTCATTTGTGGTCATGAGCATGCTTGTGGCCGTGGTGATGGTCGGGGTGATCGCAATGCTCGTCGTGGTGGTGATGGTGATCGTGACCGTCGCCATGTGCGGCATGATCATGATGGTGATCATGACCGTGATGATCATCGTGGCCGTGATCGTGATGCGCGTGGTCGTCGTGTCCATGCGCATGTCCGGCATCCGCATAGGCGCCGCCTTCGGGATCGAACGGCGCCTCGATCTCGATCACGCGCGCGCCGAGGCCCTTCACCATGGCTTCGATGACGTGGTCGCGGCGGATGCGCAGGCTCTTGGCCATGATCTGCGTCGGCAGATGGCGATTGCCGAGATGCCAGCCGACACGAATAAGGTGGTGCGGATCGTGGCCGCGGATCTCGAGCAGCGGCTCGGGCGCAGCGACCACCTCGACCAGCCGGCCGTCCTCCAACACCAGCGCATCGCCGCCGCGCAGTGCGACGGCATTCTCCAGGTCGAGCAGGAACTCGAGTCCCCGCGTCCCCGTCATTGCCATGCGGCGGCGGTGTCGATCGTCGAAATCGAGCACGACCGCATCCGCCGGCGCTTCCGCGAAGCGGTGTTGTCCCCTGACCTGCGTCGCCCGGATCATGCGCGTTTACCCCGTTACCGTGTCTCGACCTTCTCGGGCGTGATCACTTCGATCTTCGGCGGCGCCGTAAAACACTTCACCGCGACGCGGCCGAACGTCTTCATGTGCTCCATGGCGCGATGCGGCACCAGCGCCTCGGCATTCTCCCACTGCTCGACGAACACCATCTTGGCGGGATCGGTGACGCTCTCATGCAGATCATAGGCGATATTGCCGGGCTCTTTCCGCGTCTCCTTGATGCAGGCGGTGGCGGCTGCAATGAATTCGGCGCGCGTTTCAGGCTTGATGGTCAAGGTGGCGACGACGTAGATCACGAGAAATCCTCCCGGCTTTTCTTCTGGGCTTCAGATACCGGGCGGGACCTTAGACCAGGCGGGATCGAACGCAAAACCCGGAAAAGCCGCTCCCGGATATGCGACCAGGACATGGTCCTGGGACATGCGTTGAGGCGCTATTTCAGTACATGAAATATCGCTGCGCCATCGGCAGCACCTCGGCGGGGGCGCAGGTCAAAAGCTCGCCGTCGGCGCGGACCTCATAGGTCTCAGGATCGACCTCGATATTGGGCGTGGCGTCGTTGTGGATCATGCTTTTCTTCGAGATTTTTCCGCGGGTGTTCTGGACCGCATAGAGCTTCTTGTCGATGCCGAGCTTACGCGCGAGGCCGCCGGTGATGGCGGCCTTCGAGGTGAACACCACCGAGGACGCGGTGCGCGCCTTGCCGAAGGCGCCGAACATTGGCTGATAATGCACCGGTTGCGGGGTCGGGATCGAGGCGTTGGGATCGCCCATGGGAGCGGCGACGATCATGCCGCCCTTGACGACGCAATCCGGCTTGACGCCGAAGAAGGCCGGCGACCACAGCACGAGATCGGCGAGCTTGCCCTTCTCCACCGAGCCGATCAGCTTCGAAACGCCATGGGCGATCGCGGGATTGATCGTGTATTTGGCGATGTAGCGCTTGACGCGGAAATTGTCGTTGTCCTTGCCTTTGTCCTGCGGCAGCGAACCGCGCTGCTTCTTCATCTTGTCGGCGGTCTGCCAGGTCCGGATGATGACCTCGCCGAGGCGGCCCATGGCCTGGGAGTCCGAGGAGATCATCGAGAGCGCGCCGAGATCATGCAGGATGTCCTCGGCCGCGATGGTCTCCTTGCGAATGCGGCTTTCGGCGAACGCCAGGTCTTCCGCGATCGAGGGATCGAGGTGGTGGCACACCATCAGCATGTCCAGATGCTCGTCGATGGTGTTGCGCGTGAAGGGCCGCGTCGGGTTGGTCGAGGACGGCAGCACGTTCTTCAGCCCTGCGACCTTGATGATATCGGGGGCGTGACCGCCGCCGGCGCCCTCGGTGTGGAAGGCGTGGATGGTGCGGCCTTTGAACGCCTTGATCGTATCCTCGACGAAGCCGGATTCGTTGAGCGTGTCGGTGTGGATCATCACCTGGATGTCGTAGTCGTCGGCGACCGACAGGCAATTGTCGATCGCGGCAGGCGTGGTGCCCCAGTCTTCGTGCAGCTTCAGCGCACAGGCGCCGGCCTTGATCATCTCGACCAGCGCGGCGGGCCGCGAGGCGTTGCCCTTGCCGGAGACGCCGAGATTGACCGGGAATGCGTCGAACGATTGGATCATCCGCCCCATGTGCCACGGCCCCGGCGTGCAGGTGGTGGCGAACGTGCCGTGCGAGGGGCCGGTGCCGCCCCCTAGCATCGAGGTGACGCCCGACATCAGCGCGTGCTCGATCTGCTGCGGACAGATGAAATGGATGTGGCTGTCGAAGCCGCCCGCGGTGAGGATCTTGCCTTCACCCGCGATCACGTCCGTGCCGGGGCCGATGATGATGGTGACACCGGGCTGGATGTCGGGATTGCCGGCCTTGCCGATGCCGGCGATCATGCCGTCCTTGATCGCGACGTCGGCCTTCACGATGCCGCAGTGATCGACGATCAGCGCATTGGTGATGACTGTGTCGGCCGCGCCCTGCTTGTTGGTGACCTGCGACTGGCCCATGCCGTCGCGGATCACCTTGCCGCCGCCGAACTTCACTTCCTCGCCGTAGCTGGTGAAGTCCTTCTCGACCTCGATGATGAGATCCGTGTCGGCCAGCCGCACCTTGTCGCCGGTGGTCGGGCCGAACATGTCGGCATAGACGGAACGCTTTATTTTGACGGACATCACAAGCCCCGTTTGCGTTTGAATTCTGGATCGGTGCTCACAGAGAGGTTCTCGCTGTGAGCACCATGTCGTCGAAGGTCGTATCGAGCCAAGAGTTACCGCCGCGGCAACCAGCGACAACCTGTTCGGCCCAGTCGGTATAATCGACGAGATCGTCACGTTCCTCGGCCGTCGGATCCGAATGTAGGCGCGCGCCGATATTGCTGATCTTGTCGGCGATCTTGATCAGCCTGGCGCCAGCCGATTTTTTCGGTGCGTCGAGCACCTGACGCCGCCGCCGCTCCGGCTTCGACAGGCTCATATCGTCGGTGCACTCGTCGACAAGCGACGCGACACGGTCGGAGAATTTTTGCGCGAGCTCCTCGCGCGTGGTGTCGGTGTCCTCGATCGCATCATGCAGCCAGCCGGCTGCAACCAGTTCGGCGTCGGCGCCGTCGGTCGCGGTCGCAAGCAGGTTCGCTACCTCGGCGAGGTGGTTGATGTAAGGCTCATGACCGCGGCCCTTGCGCGCCATGCCGTTGTGACGGCGCGCGGCGAGTTCGGCGGCTTCGGAGACGAGGCGGACAGGTGACAGCATGGCAAAGTCCTCCGTTTTCGCCTCAACCGTGCCGCGCCACGCTCGTTCCTGTGGAATTCACAGCTTCCCCATCACGTCGCCGCGGAAGCCGTAGATGGTCTTCTTGCCGGCCACCGCGACGAGCTGGACGTCGCGGGTCTGGCCGGGCTCGAAGCGGACCGCGGTGCCGGCGGCGATGTCGAGGCGCATGCCGCGGGCCTTCTTGCGGTCGAACTTCAGGGCCGGGTTGGTCTCGAAGAAATGGTAGTGCGAGCCGACCTGGATCGGGCGGTCGCCGGTGTTGGCGACCGTCAACGTCACCGTCTTGCGGCCGGCGTTGAGCTCGATCTCGCCGTCCTGGATGAAGAGTTCGCCGGGGATCATGCTTCGCTCCTACCTGATCGGCTCGTGCACAGTGACGAGCTTGGTCCCGTCCGGAAACGTCGCCTCGACCTGGATGTCGTGGATCATCTCGGGAATGCCCGGCATCACCTGGTCGCGGGTGAGAACCTGCGCACCCGATTGCATCAACTCGGCGACGGTGCGGCCATCCCGCGCGCCTTCGAGGATGAAATCGGAGATGAGCGCGATCGCCTCCGGATGGTTGAGCTTGACGCCGCGATCCAGCCGGCGGCGGGCCACGATCGCCGCCATCGAGATCAGAAGCTTGTCCTTTTCGCGAGGAGACAGGTTCATACGAAATCTCTTCCGTTCACTTCGTCAATTCAACCAGAGCCGCGGCAGCGCCGCGCCGGTGCGCGCCAGCACGGTCATCATGTCTGCGCGCAGACGCGCCGCATCTTGGGCACAGAACCGCGCCATTGCAAAGCCATTCCAGGCGGATATCCCGACCTCGCTGGCGAAGGATTTCGAGGCCTCGCGGATGCGCTCGATCAGGGCCTCGTCGCCGGGCACGATCAGCGCCGTGCCAATCGCAGCGCCGCCCTTGGCCACCGCCGATCGCGCAAGCTTTGCGCCAATATTGCCGTCGAGCCTGACGGTCTCGGCGAACACTAGCTTGCCGCCGCGACGCAGCCGCCAGCGATCGACGAACTCACCCTGCTCCATCCGTTCGCCCATCGCGGTACGGCCGAACACCACGATCTCGCACAGCAGGAGCGAGGCAGTCGCATCGAGGTCTATGTCGAAGCGACGACGCACGCGCGCGCGGTCGAACAGGATCGTCTCCTGCGGCAGCCAGCCGAGATGTGCGCCTGCGGCAACCTTCAGCGCTATATTGAGCTCCGCCGCCTGCCCTGGCGCGCGATAGACCTTTTCCGCGGCCGCCGTCGTCAGCGTCAGCTTCGAACCATCTGCGGCAGCGATCTCGATGTCGAAGCGATCGCCGCCGGCGACACCACCGGCCGTGTTGACGAACACGCCGGAGAGCCCCTCGTCCTCCGGCGAAGGGAAGCGCACGCGCAGGGAGCCGGACTCATGCAATATCCCGCGACGTGTCACACCGTCGCGCGCGTGGACGTCGAAGCGCACCGCGCCGCGGGCACGGTTGGCGTCGAACATCGAAGATGCCGTTAGAACGTCGCTGCGCATCCGCCCCCCAGCCGGTCGCGGCAGAATGGCCTACAGCGCCATCTGGCGGCTGATTTCGCTCGCGTCGAGATTGGAGCGGTCGCAGGTGAACTTCACCGCGCCGCGATCCATCACCGCAAAACTGTCGCCGAGTTCGCAGGCAAAGTCGAGATATTGTTCGACCAGCACGATGGCGATGTTGCCGAGATTGCGCAGGTACGAGATGGCACGGCCGATGTCCTTGATGATCGAGGGCTGGATGCCCTCGGTCGGCTCGTCGAGCAGCAGCAGCTTCGGCCGCATCACCAGCGCGCGCCCGATCGCGAGCTGTTGCTGCTGGCCGCCGGAGAGATCGCCGCCACGCCGTCCGAGCATGGATTGCAGCACCGGAAACAGGGAGTACACGTCGTCCGGAATGTGCTTGTCCTCGCGCCTGAGCGGCCCGAAGCCGGTCTTGAGATTCTCCTCGACCGTCAGAAGCGGAAATATCTCGCGCCCCTGCGGCACGAAGCCGATACCCTTCCGCGCGCGCTCATACGGTTTCAGGCCCGTGATATCGTTGCCGTCGAGCACGATGGCGCCCGAGGAGATCGGGTATTGCCCGACCATGGCGCGCAAGAGCGAGGTCTTGCCGACGCCGTTGCGCCCGAGCACGCAGGTGACCTTGCCGGGCTCGGCCGCAATCGACACGCCCCGTAGTGCCTGCGCCGCGCCGTAGAACAGGTTGATGTCCTTGACCTCAAGCATCGCTCAGCGCCCCAGATAAACTTCGATGACCCGCTCGTTGGACGAGACCTGGTCGATGGTGCCTTCCGCGAGCACGGTACCCTCGTGCAAGCAAGTGACCTTGACGCCGAGCTCGCGCACGAATGTCATGTCGTGCTCGACCACCATCACGGTGTGGGTCTTGTTGATTTCCTTGAGCAGCTCGGCGGTGAGATGCGTCTCGACGTCGGTCATGCCGGCGACGGGCTCGTCGACGAGCAGTAGTTTCGGATCCTGGGCGAGCAGCATGCCGATCTCGAGCCACTGCTTCTGGCCGTGGCTGAGGCTGCCGGCGAGACGGTTGGGGGCATCGGTGAGGCGGATCGTCTCCAGCACCTTGTCGATCTGCTCGGCCTCCGCCCGGCTGCCGCGCCAGAACAGCGTACCCTTGACGCTGTGGTCGACATTGAGCGCGAGCAGCAAATTGTCCTGCACGGTCTGGCTCTCGAACACGGTCGGCTTCTGGAATTTACGGCCGATGCCGAGCTCGGCGATGCGGGTCTCGTCCAGTCGCGTCAGATCGGTGACTCCGTCGAACAGCACGGTGCCTTCGTCGGGCTTGGTCTTGCCGGTGATGATGTCCATCATCGTGGTCTTGCCGGCGCCGTTCGGGCCGATGATGGCGCGCATCTCACCGGGCTCGAGCGTCAGCGAGAGGTTGTTGATGGCCTGGAAGCCGTCGAACGAGACGTGCACGCCGTCGAGATACAGCATTGCGGAGGTCGCGCGGGTGTCCATGACGTTCATCGCGCCTCCTCCGCCATTTTGGGTTCGGTGACGCCGTCTTCGGCCGCGGCGCTCGCAATGGTCGCGGCGTCGCGCCTTTCCCTCGACGAGTCCCACCAGGCGTTGAAGGTGCCGACGATGCCCTTAGGCAGCAGCAGCGTCACCAGGATGAACATGGCACCCAGCATGAACAGCCAGTAGGGCGCGAGCATACCGGAGGTGAAGAACGTCTTTGCGTAGTTGACGACGACGGCGCCGAGCGCAGCGCCGACCAGCGTACCGCGGCCGCCGACCGCAACCCAGATCACCGCCTCGATCGAATTGCCCGGCGCGAATTCGCTCGGATTGATGATGCCGACCTGCGGCACATAGAGCGCGCCGGCGACGCCGGCCATGCAGGCCGACACCGTGAACACGAACAGCTTGTAGGATTCGACCCGGTAGCCGAGGAAGCGAGTGCGCGATTCCGCATCGCGCACGGCGATCAGCACCTTGCCGAGCTTGGACGAGACGATGGCGCGGCAGATCAGAAAGCCGGCGATCAGCGCCAGGCAGCTCAGCGCGAACAGCGCAGCACGCGTGCCCTCGGCCTGCACGTTGAAGCCCAAGATGTCCTTGAAGTCGGTCATGCCGTTGTTGCCGCCGAAGCCGAAATCGTTGCGGAAAAAGGCGAGCAGCAGTGCATAGGTCATCGCCTGGGTGATGATTGACAGATACACGCCAGTGACGCGCGAGCGGAAGGCGAGCCAGCCGAAGCAAAAGGCGAGCAGCCCCGGCACGATCAGCACCATCAGCGCGGCAAACCAGAACATGTCGAAGCCGTACCAGTACCAGGGCAGCTTCGAATAGTTCAGGAACACCATGAAGTCCGGCAGGATCGGATTGCCGTAGACGCCGCGGCTGCCGATCTGCCGCATCAGGTACATGCCCATCGCGTAGCCGCCGAGCGCGAAGAAGGCACCGTGACCGAGCGAGAGGATGCCGCAATAGCCCCAGATCAGGTCGATCGAGAGCGCCAGGATCGCGTAGCAGACATATTTGCCCCAGAGCGCGACGAGATAGGTCGGCACTTGCAGGAACGAACCTGCGGGCAGCAGCAGGTTGGAGAGCGGGATGAGGATGCCGCAGGCCACGACGATGGCAAGGAAGATGGTCGCGCCGCGGTCCAGCGATCGCGTCAGCATGTGAGGGGTCATGCTTCCACCGCGCGGCCCTTGAGCGCGAACAGGCCGCGCGGCCGTTTTTGAATGAACAGGATGATGAGAACGAGGATGGCGATCTTGCCGAGCACGGCGCCGGCGACCGGCTCCAGGAATTTGTTGGCGATGCCGAGCGTGAAGGCGCCGACCAGCGTGCCCCAGAGATTGCCGACGCCACCGAACACCACGACCATGAAGCTGTCGATGATGTAGCTCTGGCCGAGATTGGGGCTGACATTGTCGATCTGCGACAGCGCCACGCCGGCGATGCCCGCAATGCCCGAGCCGAGACCAAAAGTCAGCGCGTCGACCCGCGAAGTGGCGATGCCCATCGAAGCCGCCATGCGCCGGTTCTGTGTCACCGCGCGCATCTCGAGCCCGAGTGCCGTGTAGCGCAGCATCGCGAGCAGAATGACGAACACCGCGAGCGTGAAGACAAGGATCCAGAGCCGGTTATAGGTGACCGTGATCTGGCCGATCTCAAACGCGCCGCTCATCCAGGAGGGGTTGCCGACCTCGCGGTTGGTCGGGCCGAACATGGTGCGCACGGCCTGCTGCAGCACCAGCGACAGGCCCCAGGTCGCCAGCAGCGTCTCCAGCGGACGGCCATAGAGAAAGCGGATGATGCTGCGCTCGATCACAACGCCGAGCGCGCCGGCCACCAGGAAGGCGAGCGGCACGGCGATCAGCAGCGAATAGTCGAACAGGACGGGATAGCGGGTACGGATCACCTCCTGCACCACGAAGGTGGTGTAGGCCCCGATCATCACCATCTCGCCATGGGCCATGTTGATGACGCCCATCACGCCGAACGTGATGGCAAGCCCGATCGCAGCAAGCAGCAGCACCGAACCGAGCGAGAGGCCGTACCAGGCATTCTGCACCATCGACCAGACCGCGAGCGAACTCTGGATCGAGCCGATTGCGCTCGCGGCAGCCTTGGTCACCGAGGCCGGCTGGTCGCCCATGCCGGTCAGCAGCGCCATCGCCTCCTGGTCGCCGCGCGCCTTGATGGTGGCAACGGCTTCGAGCTTCTCGAGCTCGGTGGCATCCGGCTTGAACAACAGGATCGCCGCGCGGGCGTCGCCCAGCGCAGCCTTGACGGATCGGTTGGTTTCCTTGGCGAGCGCGCCATCGACCGCTTCGAGCGACGTCTCCTCATGCGACTTGAAGACGGATTGCGCGGCCTGGAGCCGCGCTCCGATGTCGGGTGACTGCAGCGTCAGGCTGCCGATCGCCGCATCGACGCTGCGGCGAAGGCGGTTGTTGAGGCGGACCGCGCTCGCACTGTCGGGCACGCTGGCCACGGCCTGACCGGTCGCGGCATCGATCGACTTGCCGTCGGTGCCGCTGACGTAAACCTTCTTGCTATCAGGGTCGGCCATGAGCCGGCCGTCCTGGAGCGCGCTGATGATCGGAAAGGCCAGCGTATTGCCGCTGCTTGCGACCACGCCGATCGCCTCTTCCGTGTCGGAATAATCGTCGTTGGCGAATTTGGCGACCGCATCCTCGAACGGGCCGGCCAAGGCCGGCAGTGCGAACGCGATCAGGAAGAACGAGAGCAGGAGCGAACAGAGGCGGGCGGACAAATTGGCTGGCACTGTGAAAGACCCCGGCAGAAAAGGGTGGAGAAGGCGGCGGGATCGCCGCCTTCTCCGATCGTGCAATGGAGCGTCAGATCCGGATCAGGAGCCCGAACCGAGGCACTTGTTGCTTTTGGTGTTGAAGTTACCGCACTTCTTGCCGACCCAGTCGCCGACCAGGTCCTTGGAGCCGTCGAGCTCCTTCGACCAGGCGTCGCCCGCGACAAGACCCGGGGTCTTCCACACCACGTCGAACTGGCCGTTGGCTTTGATTTCGCCAATGAACACCGGCTTGGTGATGTGATGGTTCGGAAGCATCTTGGAGGTGCCGCCGGTCAGGTTCTTGGCTTCGATGCCGGGGAGCGCATCGATCACCTTGTCCGGATCGGTCGACTTCACCTTCTCGACCGCCTTGATCCACATGTCGAAGCCGATCACGTGCGCTTCCATCGGATCGTTGGTCACGCGCTTCGGATTCTTGGTGTAGGTCTGCCACGCCTTGATGAACTTCTCGTTCTCCGGCGACTTGATCGACTGGAAATAGTTCCAGGCGGCGAGATGGCCGAGCAGCGGCTTGGTGTCGATGCCGGCGAGTTCTTCCTCACCCACCGAGAATGCGACGACCGGGATGTCCTTCGCCTTGATGCCCTGGTTGCCGAGCTCCTTGTAGAAAGGAACGTTGGCGTCGCCGTTGATGGTCGAGACCACAGCGGTCTTCTTGCCGGCCGAGCCGAACTTCTTGATGTCGGCCACGATCGTCTGCCAGTCGGAATGACCGAACGGCGTGTAGTTGATCATGATGTCTTCCTGGGCGACACCCTTGGACTTCAGATAGGCTTCCAGGATCTTGTTGGTGGTGCGCGGATAGACGTAGTCGGTGCCCGCGAGCACCCAGCGCTTCACCTTCTCGTCCTTCATCAGATAGTCGACGGCGGGGATTGCCTGCTGGTTCGGCGCGGCGCCGGTGTAGAACACGTTGCGCTCGCTCTCCTCGCCCTCGTACTGCACGGGGTAGAATAGGATGCTGTTCAGCTCCTTGAACACCGGGAGCACCGACTTGCGCGACACCGAGGTCCAGCAGCCGAACACGACCGAGACCTTGTCCTTGGTGATCAGCTCGCGCGCCTTCTCGGCGAACAGCGGCCAGTTCGAAGCGGGATCGACGACCACGGCTTCGAGCTTCTTGCCGTTGACGCCGCCCTTCTTGTTCTGCTCGTCGATCAGGAAGAGGATGGTGTCCTTCAGCGTGGTTTCGCTGATGGCCATGGTGCCGGAGAGGGAGTGAAGCACGCCGACCTTGATGGTGTCGTCCGCGGCTTTCGCACCAGAAATGGAAGCCAGACCAAGCATCAGTCCGGCGGCCGCGGCGAGAACGCCACGGCGGCTAAATGGCGCCGCTATATCGTGAGTGGATTTGCTATGCATGAGTGTCTCATCTCCCTGACGCAGACGTGAAAAACGCTGCGAAACGGCCCCAACGGCCGCCTGCGATTAACGGATTCGCAAGAACCGTGCCATGGATTAGACACCCTTCAACCGGTTGTTTCTGCTGGTGAAATTGACATAAAACGAAGTATCGCACATGCCGCGTCGCCTAAACATTGAGCAATTCGAATGTATGCGAATGCGGCAGGCAGGTTATTTTCTGAGCAAATTTGTCACTCTGGCTAAATTTCCGGCATAACTATTTCTGCACCGCGATCGCCGTTTCTGTGGGGCGTGCCTTGAAAGCGCCGCCTCAATGTTCCATATGAGGTCGAGGTCTCTTGCGAATCAGGAGACCGTTGCGAGCCGCGTGTTCTTAAGCCCTTACGGGCGTCTGGCTTGCCCCATCCATCAAGCCATCCGACACCCCAAACACGCAGGTGTCCCACTCGACACCCTTTTGCGCGCGCCGCGCCGAATGCGCCGGGCGCCCGCTTTTGACATGGAAAGAACCCATCTTTTGACTTCGTTTCAGGATTTCGGCCTCGCCGAGCCCATCGCCCGTGCTCTCACCGAAGAGAACTACGTCACCCCCACCCCCATCCAAGCCCAGACAATTCCGACCGCGCTGACCGGCCGCGACGTCGTCGGCATCGCCCAAACCGGAACCGGCAAGACCGCGTCCTTCGCGCTGCCGATCCTGCACCGCCTGCTCGAGAATCGCATCAAGCCGCAGCCGAAGACGACCCGCGTCCTGGTGCTGTCGCCGACCCGCGAACTGTCCGGCCAGATCCTCGACAGTTTCAACGCCTATGGCCGTCACATCCGCCTGTCCTCGACGCTCGCCATCGGCGGCGTGCCGATGGGCCGTCAGGTCCGCTCGCTGATGCAGGGCGTCGAGGTGCTGGTCGCCACCCCCGGCCGTTTGCTCGACCTCGTGCAGAGCAACGGACTGAAGCTTGGCAGCGTCGAATTCCTCGTGCTCGACGAGGCCGACCGCATGCTCGACATGGGCTTCATCAACGACATCCGCAAAATCGTCGCCAAGCTGCCGATCAAGCGGCAGACGCTGTTCTTCTCGGCCACCATGCCGAAGGACATCGCCGAGCTGGCCGACGCCATGCTGCGCGACCCCGCCCGCGTCGCGGTGACCCCGGTCTCCTCGACCGTGGAGCGCATCCAGCAGCGCATCATCCAGGTCGACTTCTCCGCCAAGCCGGCGTTCCTCGCCCAGCTGTTGAAGCAGGAGCAGGTCAACCGCGCGCTGGTTTTCACCCGCACCAAACACGGCGCGGACAAGGTGGTGAAGACGCTCGAGAAGGCCGGCATCCCCGCCAGCGCCATCCACGGCAACAAGTCGCAGAACCACCGCGAACGGACACTCGCTCTGTTCCGCACCGGCGAGATCCGTACCCTGGTCGCCACCGATATCGCCGCCCGCGGCATCGATGTCGACGGCATCACCCACGTCATCAATTTCGATCTGCCCAACGTGCCGGAGACCTATGTGCACCGCATCGGCCGCACCGCGCGCGCGGGTGCCGAGGGCACCGCGATCTCGCTGGTCGCAGGCGGCGAGGAACTCGCCTATCTCCGCGACATCGAGCGGCTGATCAAAGTGGCGCTGCCGCGTGAGGATCGCCGCACCGACGCCGGCCGCCGCGATGCGGGCCCTCCCCCGCAGCAGCAACGACAGGGTCGGCCGGGCCGCCCGGGCCAGCGTCCGCAAGGCGCAAGGCATGGTGAGGGACGCCACGCTGACGGTCGCCGTGCTGACGAAAGGCATGCGGACGGGCGCCACCACAGTGCCGCCAAGCAGGGCGACGGAAGGCCGGGCAGTGGCGCGAAGGCAGCTCCTCGCAGCCGCTCCGGAGGCAAGGCGCATTCTTCGCCAAACGCCCGTCCGGAACAGCGTTCCGCGCATAGCGCCGGGGCGTCTGATGGGATACAAGGCGTTGCCTTTTTGCGCCGCGAGAGTCGGCCGAACGGCCAACCGAACCGCAAACCCCATTCGCACTAGCCGTCCACGACCTGGAGAAATTCATGGCTAAGGAAGAGCTGATCCAGTTCGAAGGACTGGTCACCGAAATCCTCCCCGACGCGCGCTACCGCGTGCAGCTCGACGCCGGACACGAGATCGTCGCCTACACCGCCGGCAAGATGAAGAAGAACCGCATCAAGACTCTGGCGGGCGACCGCGTGACGGTAGAGATGTCGCCCTATGACCTCGAAAAGGGCCGGCTGATTTTCCGCCACAAGGACGAACGTCCGAGCGGGATGGGCGGACCTCCGCGTCCCGGACAGCGCGGCGGCCAGTTCCGCCGCCGCTAGCGGGGGCCCAGCGCGCGAGCGCGGACCTGTAATTCCGATGCGTATGCTGATCCGCCGTGACCATCACGGCGGATCAAAAAATCGTGCACGTCAGCATTGTTTTGGGTGTCTGTTTCCAATAAAATGACTTAATCGATTTTCGGCCGGACGACATTAGCATCCACCGGTACAGCCGGTTCAGACACGCTGACGACCCTTCCAAAAATTCGATCTAACCTGTCCGCGCAAGCGGGCTCTGACATTGTGTTATCTGAGAAGGGACTACCCCCATGAGCATGGGAACCGTGAAGTGGTTTAACGCGACCAAAGGCTTCGGCTTCATCCAGCCCGACGATGGCGGCCAGGACGTGTTCGTTCACATCAGCGCTGTGGAGCGTGCAGGCCTCGGCACGCTGCGCGAAGGTCAGAAGATCTCCTACGAGATCGTCGCCGACCGCCGTTCCGGCAAGTCGGCAGCCGACAACCTCCGCTCCGCCGGCTGAGCCTACCGCTTACGGGCCCCGATCGGCTCGAGCGAACCAATCAATGAAAAGGCCGGGCGCGATGCCCGGCCTTTTTTTATTCCAGGATCTGCTCTCGTATTTCAGCACGGCGACTTTACACCCGTGTAAGGAACGCAGGTGACCTGGCGCGGCCGCGTGTAGGAGACATCGCTCAGCGTGATGCCCGTCTTCAGGACGAATTTGACAGAAGGCGTGTAGACGTAACTCGCCTGACTGAAGATAAGGTAGGTCGACGCGATCAAGAGCGATGGCGGAATCATCGAGGTGACCGTGGTGCCAGCTACCAGAGTCGGGGGCGGAGCCGTCAGCGTGGCCTGCGTCGCACCGTTGGCAATGGTGGCGGACTTGCTCCATTGAATCTTGGCGACCTTGCTTGAGTCGATATAGATCTGAAGGACCGTGCCGTTCACGAGCGTAGCGTCGTACGGCATGATCATCGATATGCTTGCCGTGAACGTGTCCTGCATGTCGCCATCGTCGACCGATGTCGACTGCGACGTCAAATCGGACAGAGTCCGTGCAATCATTGTGACTTTGCGATTGATCGCCACGGCCGATGAAAATTCGACGGTCCCGAAGAACATCACCAGCATCAGCGGCACGATGACCGCGAACTCGGTCGCCGCGATCGCACGCGTGTCGGCGACGAAGTCGCGCACGGAGCTACGGGCATTCCTCCAGATATTCGCAATCGCCTGCATCTGTCCGCTCGGATCCATCTGTCTCAGAAGGGTTCATTCTTGAAGGCCGCGGTCGCAATCAGCAGCCGCTTGTTGTTGCAGCCCATGTTGAAGCCAAGGCCAGTGACGAAGAGCGGCCACTGATAGAACAGCCGCACCACGACGACCTGGTTGGCGGCCCCGGCACTGTACTGCACGCCGGTTGGATTGAAGCTGCAGGAATCACCATAATTGGTGAGGCTCAGCGCTCCGAACGAGTTTGTACTCACGACGTCGACGTAGAGCTTGGTGCAATCAAACAGCGCCGGGATCTGGCTGCAGACGTAAGCCTTGAACGTCGTTTGCGAGCAGGGTGTGCTGACGCCGGAGACCGCGCAGGCCGTGAGCGTGCCGGATTGCGCCTGCCCGGTCAGCAACACGCGCGCAGAGTTTTGCGAGGCACTCTCGAGCACCTGGCTCGCCAGGAACATCAGCGCCGACTCGATGATGGCGAACAGCAACGCAAAGAACATCGGCGCAACGAGCGCGAACTCGACGGCTGCGGAGCCGCGGCGGCTGCCACGAAACCGGCGCAACGTGGCGAGGAGCGTGAATCTCGTAGGTGCAGGCGAAGGCATCAAATTCCCCAGCAGCAGCAATCATCTGCCATGTTCAATAGCGGAAACTGATTGTTTAAGTGTTTCAGGCGATCCGCACCCGGCGGCCCGGGCCGTTAAGAGCGCGTTAACCGCGAACGACCCGGACCAGGGAGACGAGGACACGGAAAGAGAAACTCGCGCGCGTGCGGCGGGCGGGGACGATCCTTGCCCCCAAATCCGCCAATCAAACTTGCTGGTTGGTCTTACTTGGTTCGTCTTGCTCAGTTCGCCTTAGTCAGTTCGTCTTGGCGCCCGCACCGGCACTGCCGCTCGCCGAGCTGCTCAACGAACCGGCCTGGCTCATCGTGCTGTTGAAGTAGGTGTCGCTGTCGCCGAGCGTCACGCGGCGCTGGCAAAGCGGCGCGCAGCTGTAGGACTCGCGTTCGATCCCGCGATAGACGGTAACGAGCCGGTCGCTCGGACCTTCGACCTGGACCTGGCGGTCGACCAGGATCTCGCCGCCGCGGTCGAGCGCGATGAAATTGGTGGCGCCATAGCCCTTTCCGGTGACGATGATCATGCCGCCGGGCTGGAGCGTGACGTCGGCGATCAGGGGATTGCCGACCACGATGGTTGCCACCTTGCCAGGCAGCCGCACCAGCTTGGCCTGGTCGACATTGACGGCGATGGTATCGGCGGACTCGGCAATGACGGCAGCCGGCGATGCCAGCACCGCTGTCGCAACCAGAAGACAGACGCGCGCATGACGGCGCAGCAGTTGTTTACGCATACTCTTACCCCCGGGACGTCACAAACCGGCAGAAGCGATCAGATAACAGCCGAGCCGGTGCCCGACCCGGCTAACCTGCCCTCAATTCGTGAACGTTCCGCAAACTCGCGGACTATTGTTTGAACGGACTGGCGTTCGCGGCTCTCGAGAACCTAGCGGCGGAACGGATAGGCAAGCTGCCCTCCGATTTCCTTCGGCATGGTGGCTTCATCCTTGCCGTAATCCTGCGGCAGTTGCCCCTCGGGCATGCGGAAAGTGCCGAACAGCAAGTCCCAGATCGGGAACGTGCCGGCAAAATTGGTGTCGCCGCCCTCTGCTAGCGCGGTGTGGTGCCAACGGTGGAACACCGGCGTCGCCAACACATATTTGAACGGCCCGAAGGTCCAGTTCAGGTTGGCGTGCACGAAGGCCGAATGGAAGGTCGTGAACGGGGCGAGCCAGACCATGGCGTTCGGCGAAATGCCGGCCATCAGCAGCACGACGTCGACCGCGATGGTACCGAGCACGAGATTGACGGGATGGAAGCGGGCCGCAGAAATCCAGCTGATCTCCTCCGAGGAGTGGTGGATCGCGTGGTACTTCCAGAACCCACCGCCGTGGAACAACCGGTGCAGCCAGTACAGCATGAAATCGGACAGCACCAGGAACAGCATGGCCTGGACCCAGAGCGGCAATAGCGCCAGCGGGCCGTGGCCATTGTCGTAGAAGGCGATGAGCCCGTCGGCATCATGGATGTTGAAGACGAAGCTCGCACCGACGATCAGAAGGCCGATCCGCATGACACGTGCGAACACCGGAACGATAAACCAGTAGCAGATGTCCGTGACGATCTCCCGCTTGCGCCACCACGGCACGCCGGGATTGCAGGCCCAGACATGCTCGAGCACGGTGAAGACCACCGCGAGCGCGAAGGTCGCGGGGATCACCTTCGCGATGGTCTCGCCAAGCATCAGGGCGATTTCCATGGGCAGGCTCGACATTGTCGCCTCTCTTGCGAATTGCTGGTCCCGCCTACGCGTACTCCCCCAAATTTAAGGGAGGGTGAAGCCGGTGCTGCGCTTGCTGCACATCCGGAACCGGAACGAATTGCAGCTGGCTGCCTTAAGGCGAAATTCACTCTGGCCAGCGGCAAGCGCGTTTGCCCGATCGAATTAACTCTCCCGAAAGAGCTCGGATCTCATGGTCGTTGCGTCAAGCACACCGCCGAACGAGGCGATCCCACCCCAGATGGAGTTTTGTTCATGAAGAACCTGATTGCGCGTTTCGCGAAAGATGAATCCGGCGCCACCGCCATCGAATACGGTCTGATTGCCGCCGGCATCGCGCTGGCCATCATCACCGTCGTCAACAATCTCGGCACCACGCTGAACGCCAAGTTCACCTCGATCAGCAGCTCGCTGAAGTAGGCGATCGACCAACGACTGCAAAAGCCCCGGATTTCCGGGGCCTTTGTTTTTCAGACGGCGAGTTCCAGTGGCGTTGAGCAAGTACAGAACCGATGCCGTGGTCGCGGCGAACGCGGCCGAGGCGGCGCAGACCGGCTCGCCGGCTTACTGGGTCTGCCTGGCCCTGCTGCTTGCGACCGTCGCGCTCGCCGCACGCATCGCCTCCCTCTGGTGAGCACGCCTTCGGCTGGTTCTACCCCTCAAGACCGCCGCCGCCGTTTTCGGTTTGTTTAGCACTGCCGGCTAGAATCCGGCGACGCCAGCTCCGCGGCACACCCAGGCCTCAAGACGCAGCCCATGATCCTCGACCTTGCGCGCCTTCTGCTCTTCCCGGCCCTGATGGCGTTTGCCGCCGCAAGCGATCTCTTCACGATGACGATCTCCAACCGCGTATCGCTGGCGCTGGTCGCCGGCTTTTTCGCGCTCGCTCTCGCCGGTGGCATGGCACCTTACGAGATGCTGGGCCATGTCGGCGCCGGCGCGCTCGTCCTGGTCGTGGCCTTCACCTGTTTTGCGATGGGCTGGGTCGGTGGCGGCGATGCCAAGGTGGCGGCCTCCGTCGCGCTTTGGTTCGGGTTCGCACAGCTGATGAACTTCCTGCTCTACGCCTCGCTGTTCGGCGGGGCGCTGACGCTGCTCCTGCTCCAGTTCCGGCAGTGGCCGCTGCCTTACGGGCTCGCTGGCCAGACCTGGCTCGCGCGGCTGCACGCCAAGGACAGCGGCATTCCCTACGGCATCGCGCTCGCACTGAGCGCGCTGATGGTCTACCCGGAGACCGAATGGGTGAAGGCGATCGACCTCGCTCACCTCGCATTGCGCTGAACGCATCGGGTAAACCCGGCGTTAAGGCGATTTAGATACGCCTCATTAACCATGCTTTGACGAATAGCTGGTCAACTGCCGATTACGGCGGCGTCAGCGTCGCGGCGTTTGTTGGAAAGTGAAGCGTATGAATAGGGCACGCATTGTCGTCCTGACGGTCGCCATCTGCGCCGGCGGTGTCGCCGCGTATCTGGCGAGCGGCTCGGACAATTCTGCACCGCCTCCGGCTCCGGTCGCGCAGCTTCCCACCGTCGACGTCCTGGTCGCGAAAAACGACATCGGCCTCGGCCAGACCGTCAAGCCGGAAGACGTGCAATGGCAGACCTGGCCGTCCGCGACCGCCAGCGCCACCTTCATCCGCCGCAACGAGCGCCCCGAGGGGGTAACCCAGGTCACCGGCTCGATCGCACGATCTCCCTTCATCCAGGGCGAGCCGATCCGGGACCAGAAGCTGGTCAAGGCCGAAGGCTCCGGCTTCATGGCGGCAATCCTGCCCACCGGCATGCGGGCGATCTCGACCGAGATCTCGCCGGAAACCGGCGCAGGCGGCTTCATCCTGCCCAACGACCGCGTCGACGTGCTTTTGACGCGCCGTCTCAAGAACCCGGACCAGAGCAGCGGCGCTCCCGATGTCGTCACGTCCGAGATCATCCTGGCCAATATCCGCGTCCTGGCCATCGACCAGGCTCCCAAGGAGAAGGACGGCCAGAACGCGGTGGTCGGCAAGACCGTCACTCTCGAACTCAATCCTGCGCAGACTGCGACGCTCTCCTCCGCACGCCAGAGCGGCACGCTGTCGCTGGCGCTGCGCAGCATCGTCGATGTCAAGCTGAGCGAGATCACGCTCGATGACTCCGCACAGAAGCGCGAGGGCATTTCGATCATTCGGTACGGTATCCCAAGCTCGACCGCGAAGGCACGATGAGGACTGTCGACATGAAATGCAGGGCGAATTTGGCGACGATGCGAACCCCGGTGGTCCGCGCCCTGTCGTTTTCGGCCGCCGTCGCGCTCGCGCTCAACCCGGTGCTCGCCCCTGTGGTCGCCGCCGACTATCGCCCTGTGGCGCAGCCTGCGGCCGACGGTCAGATGAACGCGCGATTCCTCTCGCTCGGCATCGGCAAGTCGATCGTGATCGACCTTCCGCGCGACATCAAGGACGTGCTTGTCGCCGATCCGAAGATCGCCAACGCGGTCGTCCGCTCGGCGCAGCGTGCCTACATCATTGGCGCCTCGATCGGGCAGACCAACATCGTGTTCTTCGATTCCGCCGGCCTGCAGATCGCGGCCTATGACATCGCGGTCAAGCGCGACCTCAACGGCGTGCGGGCCGCGCTGAAGCAGGTCCTGCCGAACTCAGACATCCAGATCGACGGGCTAGGCGACGGCATCATCTTGACCGGCTCGGCCGCGAATCCGGCCGAAGCCCAGCAGGCCAACGACCTCGCCGTGCGCCTCGCCGGCGGCCCCGAGAAGGTCGTGAACTCGATCGTGGTCCGCGGCCGCGATCAGGTCATGCTCAAGGTGACGGTCGCGGAAGTGCAGCGCAGCATCGTCAAGCAGCTCGGAATCGACCTCACCGCCAACCTCAGCTACGGCACCTCGGTCGTCAGCTTCAGCAACTCCAATCCGTTCACGGCTCTTGGCCACAACCTCGTCGACGGCAATAACCTGACCACGAAGTTCGGCGCGGCCCCGTCCGTGCAGGCCACGCTGCGTGCGATGGAGACCGCGGGCGTGATCCGGA
This sequence comes from Bradyrhizobium sp. Kon56, assembly GCF_055807635.1. NCBI lineage: Bacteria > Pseudomonadati > Pseudomonadota > Alphaproteobacteria > Hyphomicrobiales > Nitrobacteraceae > Bradyrhizobium > Bradyrhizobium sp. Kon56. The sequence continues at coordinate 164,398 of NZ_JBVVOU010000006.1, forward strand.
CGCTGGCCGAACCGAACCTGACCGCGATCTCCGGTGAATCGGCAACGTTCATTGCCGGCGGTGAATTTCCGGTGCCTGCGGGCTATGCGTGCGACCCCACCACGCACGTCTGTACCACCCAGATCAGCTTCAAGAAGTTCGGCATCTCGCTCAACTTCACCCCCGTCGTTCTCACGGAGGGCAAGATCAGCCTGCGGGTAATGACCGAGGTGTCCGAGCTCTCGAACGAAAACGCGATCACGCTGTCCCAGGCCGTGACCTCGACCTCGGTCAACTCGCTCACGGTGCCCTCGATCAAGACCCGCCGCGCAGAAACCTCGCTGGAAATTCCCTCAGGCGGCGCGATGGCGATGGCTGGCCTGATCCAGCAGCAGACCAAGCAAGCGGTCAGCGGACTGCCAGGTCTGATGCAGCTCCCGGTCCTCGGCACGCTGTTCCGTAGCCGCGACTTCGTCAACAACGCGACCGAGCTGGTCGTGATCGTGACGCCCTACATCGTTCGCGCAGTTGCGCAAAAGGACCTGTCGCGGCCGGATGATGGCTTCTCCGCACCGGCTGATCCGCAGGCCGAACTGCTCGGCAACATCAACCGCATCTACGGCGTGCCCGGCCGGACCGAACCGGCCAAGAACTACCGCGGCACCTACGGCTTCATCACCGACTGAGGCGGAACGGGGACTTCATGAAGATCACTAGACCACCCCAGATTCGCAGGCGCGCCATCCACCTCGGCGGCGCGCTCGTCGGCATGGCGCTCGCCCTAGGCGGCTGCCAGCATGACGAAGCGGTCACGGCCTCCATTCCCGACGACTACAAGCAGCGCCATCCGATCGCGATCGAGGAGCAGAATCGTTCCATCGTCGTCTTCGTCGGCCATGCCCGCGGCGGCTTGACCGCCGCCCAGCGCGCCGACGTGATGGGCGTCGCGTCGGCCTGGATGCACGAAGGCACCGGCGCGATCCGGATCGACGTACCGTCCGGCACGCCCAACGCGCGTCCGGTCGCGGACACCATGCGCGAAATCCAGGCAATGCTGTCGGCGGCGGGCGTTCCGCCGCGCGGCATCAACGCCCGCTCTTACACGCCGGACGACAAGCGATTCCTGCCGCCGATCCGGCTCACCTATTCCAAGATCGCCGCAGTAGCGGGTCCCTGCGGCCTGTGGCCGGAAGATATCGGCCCTTCGATGAAGAACAAGAGCTGGTTCGAGAACAAGGACTACTACAATTACGGCTGCGCCTATCAGCGCAACCTCGCAGCGATGGTCGACAATCCGTCGGATCTCGAGCAGCCGCGGCCCGAAACGCCGTCCTACACGCCGCGGCGGACCGCCGCGTTCGAGAAGTATCGCAAGGGAATGCCGACGGCGGTCGCCTATCCTGAGGCCGACAAGGCCAAACTCAGCGACACCGGCAGATGATCAGCTACGCTCGCCAGCCCCAAGAAGATCAGTCCGAGGCATCGCTCCCACCGGTCGAGGAGCATATTGCGCCGGCGCCCCGCGTTTCCGTCCAGGCTTTCTGCGAGACCGTGGAAACGGCCGCCGCCGTGCAGTCAGCCGGCGAAGATCGCCGTCTCGGCAAGGCCCATCTGAAGATCCAGATGGGCGGAATGGCGGCTGCGGTGGAAGCCTACCGCTCGGCCCCCACGCCGAACGTGATCGTGCTCGAAAGCGACGGCCGCAACGACCTCCTGGGCGGGCTCGACCATCTCGCGACCGTCTGCGATGCCGGCACCCGCGTGGTCGTGATCGGCCGCATCAACGACGTCACGCTCTACCGCGAGCTGGTCCGCCGCGGCGTCAGCGACTACGTGCTCGCGCCGGTCGGCGCGATCGACGTCGTGCGCTCGATCTGCAACCTGTTCTCGGCGCCGGAAGCCAAGGCCGTCGGCCGCATTATCGCCGTGGTCGGGGCCAAGGGCGGCGTCGGCGCATCAACCATCTCCCACAATGTCGCCTGGGCGATCGCCCGCGATCTCGCGATGGACGCGGTCGTCGCCGACCTCGACCTCGCCTTCGGCACGGCCGGACTCGACTACAACCAGGATCCACCGCAGGGCATTGCCGACGCCGTATTCTCACCCGATCGCGTCGACACCGCCTTCATCGACCGCCTTCTGTCGAAATGCACCGACCACCTCAGTCTGCTGGCGGCGCCGGCGACGCTCGACCGGGTCTACGATTTCGGCGCCGACGCCTTCGATTCCGTGTTCGACACGTTGCGCTCCACGATGCCCTGCATCGTCCTCGACGTTCCGCACCAATGGTCGGGCTGGACGAAACGCGCCCTGATCGGAGCGGACGACATCCTGATCGTGGCGGCGCCCGACCTCGCCAATTTGCGCAACACCAAGAACCTGTTCGATCTCCTGAAGGCCGCGCGCCCCAACGACCGGCCGCCGCTCTACTGCCTGAACCAGGTCGGCGTGCCGAAACGGCCCGAAATCGCCGCGGCGGAGTTCGCCAAGGCGATCGAGAGCCAGCCGGTCGTCTCGATTCCGTTCGAGCCGCAGATCTTCGGCTCGGCGGCCAATAACGGCCAGATGATCGCGGAGATCTCGGCCAACCATAAGTCGATCGAGATGTTCCTTCAGATCGCCCAGCGCCTGACCGGCCGCAGCGAAACGAAGAAGCAAAAGTCGTCCCTGCTTTCACCCCTGATTGACAAGTTGCGGGGAAAATAGGTCGCCGCATGGAGTTTTTAAGTGTTCGGTAAGCGTAGCGGAACAGACGCCGACGCCCGGGCCCCGAAGCCCGGTGCCGTGTCGCCAGAGCCTGCCCAGGCTTCGGCGCCCGCCATGTCGCGCGTGCCGCCGCCGCCGGCAATCTCCTCGCCGCCGCTCGCCCCGGCGAAGCCTGCGCCGACCATGGAAGCCCGCCGCTCGGACAATTATTACGAGGTCAAGGCGACCATCTTCGGCGCGCTGATCGAGGCCATCGACCTCGCCCAGCTTGCCAAGCTCGATTCGGAGTCCGCGCGCGAGGAAATCCGGGACATCGTCAACGAGATCATCGCGATCAAGAACATCGTGATGTCGATCGCCGAGCAGGAAGAGCTGCTCGACGACATCTGCAACGACGTCCTCGGCTACGGTCCGCTGGAGCCGCTGTTGTCGCGCGACGACATCGCCGACATTATGGTCAACGGCGCCGACACCGTCTACATCGAGGTCGCCGGCAAGATCCAACGCACCGGTATCCGCTTCCGCGACAATCAGCAGCTCCTCAACATCTGCCAGCGTATCGTCAGCCAGGTCGGCCGGCGCGTCGACGAATCCTCGCCGATCTGCGACGCCCGCCTGGCCGACGGCTCCCGCGTCAACGCCATCGTGCCCCCGCTGTCAATCGACGGCCCCACGCTCACGATCCGCAAGTTCAAGAAGGACAAGCTGACGCTCGATCAGCTCGTCAAGTTCGGCGCAATCTCGCCGGAAGGCGCGGAAATCCTCCAGATCATCGGCCGCGTCCGCTGCAACGTGCTGATCTCAGGCGGTACCGGCTCGGGCAAGACCACGTTGCTCAACTGCCTGACCAACTACATCGAGCACGACGAGCGCGTCATCACCTGCGAGGACGCCGCCGAACTCCAGCTCCAGCAGCCGCACGTGGTGCGACTGGAAACCCGCCCGCCCAACATCGAGGGCGAGGGCCAGGTCACCATGCGCGAGCTGGTGCGCAACTGCCTGCGTATGCGTCCCGAGCGCATCATCGTCGGCGAAGTCCGCGGACCCGAGGCGTTCGACCTGCTCCAGGCCATGAACACCGGCCATGACGGCTCGATGGGCACGCTGCACGCCAACAATCCGCGCGAGGCGCTATCGCGCTGCGAATCCATGATCACGATGGGCGGCTTCTCCCTGCCTTCACGCACCATCCGCGAGATGATCTGCGCCTCGATCGACGTCATCGTCCAGGCCGCGCGCCTGCGCGACGGTTCACGCCGCATCACCCACATCACCGAAGTGATGGGCATGGAAGGCGACACCATCATCACCCAGGACGTGTTCCTCTACGACATGGTCGGCGAGGACGCCAACGGCAAGATCATCGGCCGGCACCGGTCGACCGGAATCGGCCGCCCGAAATTCTGGGAACGCGCCCGCTATTACGGCGAAGAGAAGCGCCTTGCCGCGGCGCTCGACGCGGCGGAAGTGGCGCCCACGACGTGAGCAGGTCAACGCAGCCATGAACATGCAAGTCCTTGCCCTCGCCTTCCTTGCCACCGCCACCGTCGGCGGCCTCGCCTGGGTCTTCCTTTATCCAATGCTGTCCGGGGAACGGAAGGCCGAGAGCCGCCGCGCCTCGATCTCGCGGGCCGAGGCGCCCACGGCCCGCGCCGCCGAGAAGACGCAGCGCTCGCGCCGCGAGCAGGTCGAAACCTCGCTCAAGGATCTCGAGGCGCGGCGCCAGCAGGAGAAGAGCGTACCGCTCAGTGTCCGCCTGTCGCAGGCCGGCCTCGATTGGGCGCCGCAGAAATTCTGGATCGTGTCCGCCGTCGTGGCGGGCGTGCTGTTCGCAGTCGCCTTGTTCATCGGCGGCGGCCTGCTCGGTGCCGCCGGCTTCGCGTTTGCCGGCGGCCTCGGTCTGCCCCGCTGGGCGCTCGGCTTCCTGAAGAAGCGCCGTGAAAACAAGTTCCTGGCCGCCTTGCCCGATGCCGTCGACGTCATCGTCCGCGGCATCAAGGCGGGCCTGCCGCTGTTCGAATCGATCAAGGTGGTCGCCGCCGACGCGCCAGAGCCGCTGCGCTCCGAGTTTCTGTCCATCATCGAGACGCAGGCGATCGGCATGCCGCTCGGCGAGGCCTGCACACGACTCTACGATCGCATGCCGCTGCCCGAGGCCAATTTCTTCGGCATCGTCATCTCGATCCAGCAGAAATCGGGCGGCAACCTCTCCGAAGCGCTCGGCAACCTCTCCAAGGTGCTGCGCGACCGCAAGAAGATGAAAGAGAAGATCCAGGCGATGTCGATGGAAGCCAAGGCCTCGGCCGGCATCATCGGCTCGCTGCCGCCGATCGTGATGTTCCTCGTTTACCTCACAACGCCAGGATACATCTCGATGCTTTGGACTCATCCCACCGGCCAGCTCATGCTGGTCGGCTGCGTCGTCTGGATGTCGATCGGCATCATGGTGATGAAGAAGATGATCAATTTCGACTTCTGATGGTGTCTTATGGTAGAGTTCCTCGTTGCGAAACTTCACGACGTCCACTTCATGACGATGCTGCTGGCGGCCATTGCCGCCAGCGCCACCGTGTATACGCTGGTGATGCCGCTGTTCGCCGGCGAGGGCCTTTCCAAGCGCATGAAGGCGGTGGCGAACGAACGTGAGCGCATCCGGCAGCGCGAGCGCGAGCGCCTCCACAGGAGTGAAAAAGTCTCGCTGCGCCAGACGCCGAAGCAGCTCGTCTCGAAGGTCGTCGATGACTTCAACCTGACCAAATGGCTCGCGCAGGAAGCTGCGCGGGACAAGCTCATCATGGCCGGCTATCGAGGCCAGGCGCCCTACATCACCTTCCTGTTTGCCCGCCTGGTTGCCCCGATCGTGCTGTTCGTCGGTTCGGTCGTCTACGTGTTCCTGATCGCGCATATGCAGCAGTCCATGCCGATCAAGATCGGCATCTGCGTCGGTGCGGCCTATCTCGGACTTCAGGCGCCGATGCTGTTTCTCAGGAACGCGATCTCCAAGCGCCAACTCTCGATCAAGCGCGCCTTTCCCGATGCGCTCGACCTGCTCCTGATCTGCATCGAATCCGGCATGTCGGTTGAGATGGCGTTCCGGAAGGTCGCAGTCGAAATCGTGGGCCAGTCGATCGCGCTATCGGAGGAGTTCACCCTGACCACGGCCGAGCTGTCGTATTTGCAGGATCGCAAGGTCGCCTACGAGAACCTCGCGCGGCGCACCGGGCTCGAGGGCGTCAAGTCGGTATGTCTCGCGCTCCAGCAGGCGGAGCGTTACGGCACCCCGCTCGGCCAATCCTTACGGGTGATGGCGCAGGAAAACCGCGACATGCGCATGAACGAAGCCGAGAAAAAGGCCGCGGCACTGCCGCCGAAGCTGACGGTACCGATGATCCTGTTCTTCCTGCCGGTGCTGTTCGTCGTCATCCTTGGACCGACTGGCATCAAGGTCACCGAGATGCAATGACCTTAGACGTGGACCGCGTACGGTCCGAGGATGCGTTCAAGATTGGAAGATCAAGATCGGAAGATCACGTCTGATCAGTCGGGCAGGCCGAGCGAGGCGACCGGCGTCCGCTTCGGCGCACCACGCCGGACGTCGCTGCGGGTCAACATTTCCTTGAGATAGGCGACATTAGCCGTAGCCTGGTCCGGCGGCAGGTCCGCCTTCACAATAGTCTCGGCTTCGGCGAAGCGGCCCTGGAGACCGACGACAAGACCGAGATTCTGCCGCACCCGCGCGCTTGCGTGCGGCGAGGCATAGGCTTGGCGCAGCGCGTCTTCGGCCTTCGGCAGGTCTCTCGACAACATGTAGGACAGGCCGAGATTGGAGAGCACGCCGGGATCGCCAGGCGCGATCTTGAGCGCACTCGCATAGTAGGAGCGCGCTTCCTCGTGACGCCCCATCTGATCGAGCGCGGTACCCTGCACCGAGAGCAGGCGCCAATCCGGGTTATCGGGCGAATGCGCCTTCGACAGCACGTCGAAGGCTTGCTGGAAATTGCCGTTGTCGGAGAGCGCGCGGCCGTATTGCGCCATCAGCGCCTTGTTGCCGGGATTGGCGATGGTCGCCTGCTCGAGCACGGCGGCAGCCTGGGCGCGCTGGCCGTTGGCGCGCAGGGCCTGGCCGTAGGCGAGCGCCGCGTCGGCGTCCTTGGGATTGGCACGATAGCGCTCGCCATAGACTTCAGCAGCGCGCGCGGGATCGGTGGGAGCGGCTTCTGCCCGCGGCCCGACCGAGCCCGTGACGTCGGAGAGTTTCGACATCGCCGTGCAGCCGCCGAGGCCCATGGCCACCGCTGCGACCAGCGAGGTGGACGCAAGAAGCCGGGCAAGACTTAACCGTTCACGACTGAACCGTTGACGCATGACGCTTTGACTCTCGAGCCGATTGATCGAGCCGAACGCGCCAGCAATAGAGTGTTAACCCTAACGGCCGGTTAATGCTCCCGGCCCGGGCCCGTCACTGCGGCGCCTGCGGCGGCACCTCGCCGCCGAGACCCGCATCGAGGCCGAGCGCCTTCGCCTGCTCGTTCAGGTCCCGCAGCAATTGCAGTCGTTGCCGCGTCTCGATCTCGACATCGATGCCCGGACGCACGACCCTCGGCAATTCGCGTCGAAGATCGTCACGATTGACCAGACGCCTCGCGCGGAGCTCGTCGAGCTGAACGTCGTCGATGCCGAGCACATTTGCAGATTGCTCGATCAGTCGGCGCAGTAGTGACGTCACCGCGGCCTCGACATCATGCTTGCGTGCGGATCTCGAGAACTTGCTTTCCAGATCGGCCCAGACATGAGAGGTCACGAGATAGACGTGGAGCAAATTGGCCCAATCCACCTCGTCGTCGGCATAGAAGGCGCGGCGCAGCAGGAGCCGGCGCGCGAATGCTGCGACCTGATCCCGTTTCAGCGATCTCGATGCCCGATTGGACGGCCGGATCTCGGGAAAAATCCCGTCCGGCCGGCAGTCTGACGACGCCGTGCGGCAGGTTGGAATCGAGCGGCCTGAAGACACCATCCTTGCGCGGACGTGAGTAGCGGGCGATCGCGAAGCGATACTCGGTGCGGCCGCTATGGGACATCGGGCCGAAATGGATGACGTTGAAGCCGGCATCGTCACCGGCCTGCCCGGTCGATGACGGACAGGACAGGACGTAGATCGTGCGCCAGAATGCTTCAGCGCTCTCGCTCGACGTGGCGCGCGGATCGGGAAGCGAATAACGCGTCAGCCCGTCGACATGCCGGTGTCCGTGAAGAACCAGATCGACATTGAGCGATGTCGCCGCTTCGAGGAAGGTCGCGGGCGCGGCGAGATACATCAGCGGCTCGTCGGGCACGCCGAGAAACCGCTTTCCTTCTCCGGTCGCCTGCGGCAGTGGATGATGGTGCAGCGCCAGCACGCGCACGAGGTTTTCCACCGGCTCGGCATAATCGGCGCGGCCGCCCGACCCGAGGCTGCCCGCGAGCTTGACGCTCAGCCGCGCGGAATCCGAAACCATGGCGCTATAGGCGCTCTGGTCGACGTTGCCGCTCACGAGCGTCGTGAGGCTCGCGCGGTTGGAATCCAGCAGCACCAGATCAAGGCCGGCCTGACGGTAGTAGACGCTCTTCGAGGTCCGCGGCAAATGCAGGTAATCATAGACGTCGTGGCGGCCCGCACGCTGGCTCGGGCGCTTAACGTCGTGATTGCCGGCAATTGCCTGGATGTCGGTGAACAGCCCGGTCTGCCGGAAGGACGCAATGACGGCGAGCGCTTCGTCGAGCGCAGGCGGCGCCGGGTCGTCCACGATATCGCCGGTGATCAGCAGGATGCGATCGGGAACATCCGCGAAGTCCGCCATCCTCTCGCGAATTGCGGCATTGAGCGTCTCGATGGTCGCAAGCAGTCGACCAGACCCGTCCAGATGCAGGTCGGAAATCTGTACGATGACGAACGATCTATCCATTTTGCGTCGCTTATTTGCGAATGCCGCGCCGCGCAAACGATGAGAGAAATGCCTTCGACGATCCGGTTCAGTCCGGTATCAATCAGCCCGGGCCATGATGAGCCGGGGTAAGAATTGACCGCAGCCCCGTTGTTGCACTCCGTGCAGAACCGTACGACACAATCTAAAATATCTGCCAATAATGCCACAACCGCAGCGCTAGTAAAGCCCTGCGGCCGCTCGCGTGAATCGCGGTCCTCGGCATGAGATACGGGGCTCGCCCGATGATGGTTTCGCTCACCCGATCAATATTCGATGGCGAGCCTCTTGCGAATTTCATCAATGCGCTTGTCCAAGGCATCGAACCGCGCGTGAACGGAGCGGTCGTGGAGATAGAAGACGTAACCGCCGGCAAGGAACGCGAATATCCAATGATGATGCTCGACATAGCCAAAAATCGCCTCGACCGCCTGGCCGATGAATGTGACCGCGCTCCACACAAATTCCATTGCATTTCCTCCCGGCCGGCTTTGTCGTCGGCCGCCGGAGATCTGCACACCTGACGGCCGTTGCCGGAACCTAGCATGGCCCCTTTGCTGCGAGTAGCGGATCGCCGAACGGTGGCAGCAAAGCTGATTGCGGCGGCGGCAAAACTCTGCGAAATCTCGTCCGTTCGTATGACCCGCTCGATCTGACGATCCGGACCCGCCAATGCCTTCTGTCTTCGAGACGTCGCCTACCGCCATCCCGATCACCTTCGTCACCAAGTCGAGCTGGGATCAGGTCGCCGAGCGGCTACCGGCGGCGCAACGCCAGTTCGCCACCGCGAGCGCCTTTACCGCAAAGCCGGGCGGCTATCTCGCGCTGCCCGCGCCCGATGGCGCGATCGCGCAAGTGCTGTTCGGGATCGAGGACGAAAGTGCAAGATCGCGCGACCTGTTCCGACCGGGCGCCCTGCCCGGCCTGCTGCCGCCGGGCATTTATCGCTTCGCCAATGCACCGCACGATGCACGGCTCGCCGCACTCGCCTTCGCGCTCGGCAGCTACCGCTTCGCCCGGTACCGCAAGGCCGATCGCCCCGAGGTCAGCCTCGTTCCCCCCTACGGCGTCGACGCGACCGACATCAACCGCATGGCGGACGCCGCAATGCTGGCGCGCGACCTCATCAACACGCCGGCCAACGACATGGGGCCGGAGGAGCTGGCCGCAGCCGCGCAGGATCTCGCCGCCGAATTCGGCGCGAGCTTTGCCTGCACCATCGGTGACGACTTGAAGACGAATTTTCCGCTGATCCACGCCGTCGGCATGGCATCTAGCCGCGCGCCGCGGCTGATCGACATCGGCTGGGGCGACCCGGCTCATCCCAAGGTGACGCTGGTCGGCAAGGGCGTCTGCTTCGACACCGGCGGGCTCGACTTGAAGCCTTCGAGCGGCATGCTGATCATGAAGAAGGACATGGGCGGCGCCGCCAACGTGCTGGCGCTGGCGCGCATGGTGATGGATGCGAAGCTGAAGGTGCGACTGCGCGTGCTGATTCCGGCCGTGGAGAACGCGGTTGCGGGCAATGCCTTCCGCCCGCTCGACATCTTCACCTCGCGCAAGGGCATCACGGTCGAGATCGGCAATACGGACGCAGAGGGGCGGCTGGTGCTCGCCGACGCGCTGGCGCTTGCGGACGAGGAAAAGCCGGACCTGCTGATCGATCTCGGCACGTTGACGGGAGCGGCACGCGTCGCGCTGGGGCCGGATTTACCGCCCTTTTACACCAATGATGAGACGCTTGCCGCTGACGTCGCGCGATGCGCGGCGAGGGAGAACGATCCGTTGTGGCGCATGCCACTGTGGCCGCCTTACGATGCGTGGCTGGACTCCAAGACCGCCACTATCACCAACGCACCATCAGGCGGCTTTGCCGGCTCGATCATTTGCGCGCTGTTCCTGCAACGCTTCGTCGAGCATGCCAGGAGCTGGCTGCATGTCGACATTTACGGCTGGACGCCGTCGGCGAAGCCCGCACGCCCCGAGGGCGGCGAGTGCCAGGCCGCGCGCGCGATCTACACATTGCTGAGCGAGCGCTATGCGTGATCCAGAACACGATCTAAGCCACGATCCAAGTCACGATCCAAGATACGATCCAAGGCTGACACCGTCGCGCGGCGACATCGCCGCGAAATACCTCGAAAGCAAGGTGCAGGCGGATCGTTTCGTCACGGGCGAGGAATTCGAGATCATCGAGGCGATCGCGCCCGTGCGCGAGCAGCCGTCGTCGAACGCGATGCTAATGACACAAGCGTTGCGCGGCGAGGGCGTCACGGTTTACGACCGCAACGGCGAAGGCTGGGCATGGGGTCAACTTTCAGGTGACGGCTATGTGGGCTGGCTGCCGGACGCAGCGCTCATGAAGCCCGCGGCCGCGCCGACCCATATGGTCAGTGCTTTACGAACCTTTGCCTTCCCCGGTCCCTCGATCAAGCTGCCGCCAGCAGACACGCTGGTGATGGGATCGAAGATCGCGGTTGCACGCGAGGACGGCAGCTTCGCCGTGACACGCGACGGACACTATCTGCCGAAGGCCCATCTCGCCCCGCTTGGTCATTGCGAGCCGGATTTCGTCGCAATCGCCGAGGGTTTCGTCGGCACGCCCTATCTCTGGGGTGGCAAGAGCAGCCTTGGCGTCGATTGCTCCGGCCTGGTCCAGATGTCGCTGACATCGGCGGGCATCGGCTGCCCGCGCGACAGCGACATGCAGCAGGCCGGCCTCGGCCGCGCGCTGGAGCCCCATGAGCAAAGCAGCTTGCTGCGCGGCGATCTCATTTTCTGGAAAGGTCATGTCGCCATCGTCCGCGATGGCAGCACCATGGTTCACGCCAATGCGCATCACATGGCAACGGTGATCGAGCCGATCGAGCCGGCAATCGCAAGGATCAAGCAAGCCGGCAGCGAGGTCGCCGCGATCAAGCGGCTCTGACGGAGGCTACGTCGCCGCGGACCCGTTCTCCGCCGTCTCCAGCCGGAACGCCGCCGCAAACAGCGCGCGCGTGTAATCCGTCTTCGGGTTCTTGAAGAGCTCGGCGGCCTGGCCTTCCTCGACCACCTTGCCGCCACGCATCACGATCAGATGGCTGGCGAGCGAGGCGACGACGCGCAGATCGTGCGAGATGAACATGTAAGTGAGATCGCGCCGGCGCTGCAATTCACGCAGCAGATCGACCATCTGCGCCTGAATCAGCATGTCGAGCGCACTGGTCGGCTCGTCCAGGACGACGAAATCCGGCTCCAGCACCACCGCCCGCGCGATGCTGATGCGCTGGCGCTGGCCGCCGGAGAATTCATGCGGATAACGGTGGCGAGTATCCGGTTTCAGTCCGACGTCCTCGAGCGCCTTGACGACACGCTCCTCCCGCTCGCCTCGCGAGAGCTGCGGCTGATGCACGGTGAGGCCTTCGGCGACGATGTCGGCGACCGACATGCGCGGGCTGAGCGAGCCGAACGGATCCTGGAACACGATCTGCATGTCGCGCCGGAACGGCCGCATCTCCTTGAAGCGCAGGCCCTGGATATCTTTTCCCAGGAACACAATGCGTCCGTTCGAGGAGATCAGCCGCAGCAATGCGAGCCCCAGCGTGGTCTTGCCCGAGCCGGACTCGCCGACAACGCCGAGCGTCTCGCCCTTGCGCACGGCGATGCTGACGCCGTCGACCGCCTTGATGTGGCCGACCGTCTTGCGCATCAGCCCCCGCTTGATCGGGAACCAGACCTTCAGGTCGTCGGCTGACATCACCACCGGGGCATCCGGCTGCGGCGGCGCCGGATCCGGCTTCGGCTCCGCGGCGAGCAGGTCGCGCGTATAGGGATGCTTCGGGGTCTTGAAGACCTGCTCGACCGGCCCCTGCTCGACGATCTCGCCCCCCTTCATGACGCAGACCTGGTCGGCGATGCGGCGCACGATGCCGAGATCGTGGGTGATGAAGAGCAAGCTCATGCCGAGCCGGCCGCGGATCTCTGCGAGCAGCGTCAGGATCTGCGCCTGCACGGTAACGTCGAGCGCCGTGGTCGGCTCGTCCGCGATCAGGAGGTCCGGCTCGTTGGCGAGCGCCATCGCGATCATCACGCGCTGGCGCTGGCCGCCGGAGAGCTGGTGCGGATAGCTCTTCAGCCGCGTTTCAGGCTCGGGAATGCCGACCTGCGTGAGCAATTCCAGCGTCCGCCTGCGCGCCTCGGCATTGCTGGTCGGATTGTGCAGCTGAATGATCTCGCCGATCTGCGCCTCGATCGTATGCAGCGGGTTGAGCGAGGTCATCGGCTCCTGGAAGATGATCGAGATGTCGCTGCCGCGAATCTCCCGCATCTCCTGCTCCGACCGGTCGATCAGTTCCTGGCCCTTGAAGTGGATGCTGCCCGAGGGATGCGAGGCATTTGGATAGGGCAAGAGCTTGAGAATCGAGAGCGCGCTGACCGACTTGCCGGAGCCGGACTCGCCGACCAGCGCCAGGCACTCGCCGCGCTTGATCTGGAACGAGACCTTGTCGACCGCGAGCGTGGTGGCGCCCCCCTGGTGGAAGGCCACCGAGAGGTCGCGCACGCTGAGCAAAGGCTGGTTGATCGCGTCCATTGGCTTACCTGAACGTCTTGCGCGGATCGAATGCGTCGCGCACGGCCTCGCCGATGAAGATCAAAAGCGACAGCATGATCGCGACCGAGAAGAAGCCGGAAAAACCGAGCCACGGCGCCTGCACGTTGGACTTGCCCTGCGACAGCAACTCGCCGAGCGACGGCGAGCCGGGCGGCAGTCCGAACCCCAGGAAATCGAGCGCCGTCAGCGTCATCACCGAACTCGACACGATGAACGGCAGGAACGTCATCGTCGCGACCATCGCGTTCGGCAACAGATGCCGGAACATGATGACCTTGTTCGACACGCCGAGCGCCCGCGCCGCCTGGATATACTCGAAATTGCGCCCGCGCAGGAATTCCGCGCGCACGAGTCCGACCAGCGACACCCAGGAAAATAACAACAGGATGCCGAGAAGCACGAAGAAGCCGGGCACCAGCACCGACGACAAGATCAGCAGCAGATAGAGCGAAGGGATCGCAGTCCATATCTCGATGAAACGCTGGAACAACAGGTCGATCCAGCCGCCGAAATAGCCCTGCACCGCGCCGGCCGCGATGCCGACGATGGAGGAGACGATGGTCAGGCAGAGGCCGAACAGCACTGAGATGCGGAAGCCGTAGATCAGCCGCGCCACCACGTCGCGGCCCTGATCGTCGGTGCCGAGCCAGTTGTATTCGAGATCGCGGCAGCTCTTGAGGCCTTTCTTCTCGACGACGGGCTTGCACTGCGCTTCCGTCAACATCCAGGTCGGCCGCGACGGCGCCGGCGTCGGCAGATCGAGATTGTGGGTGTCGTAGGAATAGCGGATCAGCGGCCAGACGATGCTGCCGCCCTTGTCCCTGATCAGCTTCTGCAAATAGGGATCGCGATAGTCGGCCGCGGTTTCGAAGTCGCCGCCGAAAGTGGTTTCCGAATAGGTGACGACGGACGGCCAATAAAGGTGGCCGTCATATTTGATCAGGAACGGCCGATCATTGGCGATCAGCTCGGCGAACAGCGACACCACAAATAGGATCAGGAAGATCCAGAACGACCAATAGCCGCGCCGGTTCGCCTTGAAATTCTGCCAGCGGCGCCTGTTGAGCGGCGACGGCACGAACGGTTTGCGCGTGATCGGCACGGCACTGCCGAGCGGTGACTTCGCAGTGGTTTCGATCGGCGTGGTGGGGGCGGCCAGCGTCATCAGACCTCCCGCGCCTCGAAATCGATTCGCGGATCGATCCACATATAGGTCAGGTCAGAGATCAGGTTGATCACGAGGCCGACGAGCGAAAAGATGAAGAGCGTGCCGAACACCACGGGGTAATCGCGGTTGAGAACGCTCTCGAAACTGAGCAGTCCCAGTCCGTCCAGCGAGAAGATGGTCTCGATCAGAAGCGAGCCCGAGAAGAAGGCGTGAATGAAGGTCGAGGGAAAGCCGGCGATGACGATCAGCATCGCGTTGCGAAAGACGTGACCGTAAAGCACCCGATTCTCGCTGCAGCCCTTCGCGCGCGCGGTCATCACGTATTGTTTGCGGATCTCGTCCAGAAACGAGTTCTTGGTCAGGAACGTCATGGTGGTGAACGCACCGAGCCCCATAGCGATCAGCGGCAGCGTCAAATGCCAGAAGTAATCGATGATCTTCCAATACCACGGAAACTGCGACCAGCCGTCTGACGTCAGTCCGCGCAGCGGGAACCAGTTGAAGAACGAACCGCCGGCAAACAGGATGATCAGGAGGATCGCGAATAGAAAGCCGGGAATCGCGTAGCCAAGTACGAGCACGCTCGACGTCCAGGTGTCGAAGCGCGTCCCGTCCCTGACCGCCTTACGGATGCCGAGCGGAATCGAGATCAGGTAGGTCAGCAGCGTCAGCCAGATGCCGAGCGAGATCGAGACCGGCAACTTCTCCTTGACGAGCTGCAGGACGCTGACGTCGCGAAAATAGCTCTTGCCGAAATCGAAGCGGGCGAAATTCCAGACCATCAGCGCGAAGCGCTCCGGCGCCGGCTTGTCGAAGCCGAACTGCACTTCCAGCTTCTTGATGAAATCGGGATCGAGGCCTTGCGCGCCGCGATACTTCGAGTTGATGGCGTCGCCGCCGGCCCCCAACTGCCCCGGGGCGCGCTGCGCAAAGTCGCCGCCGCCCGAAATGCGCGAGGTCCCGCCGGTGTCCGCGCCCGAGAGCTGCGCGATCACGCGCTCGACCGGGCCGCCCGGCGCGAACTGCACGACGATGAAGGAGACGAAGAGGATCCCGAGCAAGGTCGGGATCATCAGCAGGATGCGGCGGGCGATGTAGGCGCTCATGGCTGCTTCGCCTGCTCGAGCCTGGCGGCCTTGCCGCCATCGTACCACCAGATGTCGGGAGCGCCGACGCCGTTGGCATAACGCGGCGGCTTCTGCGGATGACCGAATTGGTCCCAATAAGCAAGCCGGTGCGTCTTGTTGAACCAGTGCGGCACCCAATAACGGCCGGCGCGGAACAGGCGATCGAAGGCGCGGCAGGCGACGGTCAATTCCTCGCGGCTGTCGGCCGCCATGATCTTCTCGATCATGGCATCGATGGCCGGATTGGCGACGCCCGCAAGATTGTACGAGCCCTTCGTTGCCGCGACCTGCGACGAGAAGAACGAGCGCATGGCGTCGCCCGGCGTTGCCGACATGCTGAAGCGCTGGGTCGTCATATCGAAGTCGAAATCTTCCTGGCGTACCTTGTATTGCACGGCGTCGACGAGGCGCACGCTCGCTTCGATGCCAAGCGTCGCGAGATTCTTGATGTAGGGCCCATGGTGCGGCTGGAACGAAGGCTCGTCCAACAGAAATTCGATCCTGAAGATCTCGCCGTTCGGCAGCATCCTCTTGCCGTCCTTGATCGGCAGGCCGGCCTCGCTCAGCAATCGCTGCGCCCTGCGCAACAGGCTGCGATCCTGCCCGGAGCCGTCGGAGACGGGCGGCGTGAACGGTGCGGCGAACACCTCGTCCGGAACCTGGCCGCGAAACGGCTCCAGCAGCTTCAGCTCTTCCGGCGGCGGAGGCCCATCGCTCGCCATGAGGTCCGAGTTCTGAAATGGCGATACCGTGCGGGCATAAGCACCGTACATGATGGTCTTGTTGGTCCACTCGAAGTCGAAGGCGTCGATCAGTGCCTCACGCACGCGAGGATCCCTGAATTTTTCGCGCCGCGTGTTGATGAACCATCCTTGCGCGCCGGACGGCGTGTCGTCGGGCACGACCTCCATCTTGACGCGACCCTCCTTGACCGCGGGGAAGTCATAGCGGGTCGCCCAGATACGAGCGGTGAACTCTTCGCGGTAGAGATAGTTCTTGCCGGTGAAACCTTCAAAAGCGACATCGCGGTCGCGGTAGAATTCGTAGCGCACGACGTCGAAATTGTAGCTGCCACGACAGGGGGGCAGGTCGGCAGCCCACCAATCCTTGACGCGTTCGTATTCGATGTAGCGGTTGACCTCGAACTTGCCGACCTTGTACGGGCCCGAGCCCAACGGGATATCGAGCGATGTTTCGTCGAAAGCGCGAGAGGCATAATATGCTTTCGAGAAGATCGGCAGACTCGCCACATAGAGCGGCACGTCACGCGCGCGTCCCTTGGCAAAGGTGACGACCAGCGTCGCATCGTCAACGGCTTCCGCGCTGACCATGTCGCGCATCTGCACGATGATCAGCGGATGCCCCTTGGCCTTCAGCGACGTCAGCGAAAACGCCGCGTCGTGAGCGGTAAGCTTGGTGCCGTCATGGAATTTCGCCTCTGGCCGCATGGTGAAGCGATAGACCAGCCTGTCTGCCGATATATTTACAGACCTGGCGGCAAGCCCGTACATCCCGTCCGGTTCGTCATTGGCTCGCACCATCAGCGGCGCAAAAGTCATGTCCATGCCCTGCGCGCCATCGCCTTTGAGGATGAAGGCATTGAGCGAGTTGAAGGTCTGGTAGGACTGGTTGTACGCGCGCACCGACGGGATAAGCGAGAAGGTGCCGCCCTTCGGCGCGTCGACATTGACGTAGTCGAAGTGATGGAAGTCGGCGGGATATTTGAGGTCGCCGAAGGCCGACATGCCGTGGGCCTCTGCAGGCATCTCGGACGCTGTCGCGCCCCGGAGCCAGGCGGCGCTGAACGCGCCACCGGCACCCAAGGCCAGCACATGCCGGCGTGAAAGCTGCGCCATGCGAGAAATGCCCTTCACGACTTCTTTGCGATCCGCGCCGCCTTGTCCGCGTCGTACCACCAAATGAACGGGAAGCCGGACTGACCGTATTTGGGTAATTCCGCCGGCCGGCCGAACCGATCCCAGCGCGCGGTGCGCACCTTCGTATAAGTCCACTGCGGTACGACGTAGTGATTCCACAGCAGCACGCGGTCGAGTGCCTTGGTTGCCGCGACGAGATCGTCGCGACCCTTGGCGTAGATCACCCGCTCGATCAGCTTGTCGACCGCCGGATTCTTGATGCCGGTGATGTTGCGTGAACCGGCGATGTCAGCCGTCTTCGAGGACCAGAATTCGCGCTGCTCGTTACCCGGCGACTGCGACTCGCCCCAGGAGTTAGTGACGATGTCGAAATCCCACTCGCGCGTCCTGTTCTCGTACTGAGTGGGATCCACCGTCCGCACGCTGACAGCAATGCCGAGCCGTTCCAGCGACGGCTTGTAGAACAGCGTGATCCGCTCGAAGCTTGGATCCGAGTTCAGCAATTCAAGGGAGAACTGGGCGCCGGTCTTGACGTCGATCAGCTTGCGCTCGCGCACCTCGTAGCCAGCTTCCTTGAACAGGCGCAGCGCCTCGCGCAGATTGTCGCGAACGGCTTCCGGACTGCCGCCGACCGGGTTCGTGTAGGCCGTGGTGAAGACTTCGGGCGGGACCTCGGCGCGGACTGTCTCGAGGATCTCGAGCTCCTTGCCCTGCGGCAACCCGGTCGCCATCAGCTCATCGATGCCGTCGAAATAACTGCTGATGCGCTTGTACTGGCCGTAGAAGATCTGCTTGTTCATCTCCTCAAAGTCGAACGCGTAATTGAGCGCGCGTCGCACGCGCGGATCCTTAAACTTGGCGCGGCGCAGGTTCGGCACGAAGGCCTGCATGACGCCCGAGCTGCGATTGGCGAACTCCTCGAGGATCACGCGTTTTTCGGTGACGGCCGGGAAATCGTAGGCTGTCGCCCAGTTCTTCGCGCTGTTCTCGGTGCGCCAATCGACCTGATCGGCCTTGAATGCCTCAATCGCCACGGTGGCGTCGCGGAAATACTCATAGCGCAGCTCGTCGAAATTATTGCGGCCCACATTGGCGGCGAGGTCGCGCCCCCAGTAATCCTTGACGCGCTCCAGCGCGATCGACCGCCCGGCAACGAATTCCTTGACCCGATAGGGGCCGGAACCTAGAGGCACTTCAAGCGTGGTGGCGGAGACATCGCGCTTGCGGCCCTGCGCATCCGTGCCCTCCCACCAATGCTTCGGCAGGACCGTGAGCTGCCCGACGATCTGCGGCAGTTCGCGGTTGCCCGGCGCGTCGAACACGAATTTTACCTCGCGCTCGCCGACCTTCTCGGCTTTCGTCACATGGCTGTAATAGGCCGAGTACTGCGGGTGGTGCTTCTTGAAGGAATCGAGCGAGAAGATCACGTCATCCGCGGTTACCGGCTTGCCGTCGTGCCATTTGGCTTGCGGCCGCAAGCGGTAAGTCACGAAGGAGAAATCATCCGGATGGCTGACGGCCTCGGCCAGCGCGCCGTACTCGGTCGAGACTTCGTCAAGCGAGGCCGTCGTGAGGGATTCGTAGATGAACGCCACGGCACCGGCGACTTGCCCCTTCACACCGGAGACGACGATGTTGAAATTGTCGAATGTGCCGACGGCGATCTGGCGCGCGACGCCGCCCTTGGGCGCTTCCGGATTGACGTAGTCGAAGCGCTTGAAATCCGCCGGGTATTTGATCTGTCCGAACAGCGACAGCGCGTGCCGCCAGGTGGGCTCGTTGGCGGATTGCGCGTGTGCCACGCCGACGCCGGAAAGGCCCCCTACGGAACCAAGGGCGGGGAGCGTTGCGGCAGCAGTGCCGGTGAGCAGGAGATCGCGTCGGGTAAGGGCCAAATCAACATTCCTGTCTTGAAGGAGGCTACTCCTTTAAGTTCCCAATATAGGCGAGGTTTCGACGGAATATGTTGCTTTTTCCTCATCTTGGAGGGCCAGCTGGCCGATCGTTGCGGCCAAACGCCCCGATAACAACGCCGCGAGGCCCGGATAAGCAAACGGCCAGGCTTTTCAGCCTGGCCGCGTACTAAGATCGAAGTCGATAGGCCTTACTTCGCCGCGGTCGGCAGCGGCTTCGGGCTGTCGGAGAGACTGTTCAGGTAAGCGATCACGTCGGCACGCTCGCTATCCTTCGGGATGCCAGCAAAGCCCATCGCGGTGCCCGGGACAGCTGCCTTGGGATTCGCGATGAACTTGTTGAGCGCATCGAAGTCCCAGGTGCCGCCCTTGGCCTTCATCGCGGCCGAGAAGTTGAAGCCGCCGCGGCCCTCGCCAACATGGTCGCCGACGACGCCATAGAGGTTCGGACCGACACGGTTCGGGCCGCCCTTCTCGAAGGTGTGGCAAGCGCCGCACTTCTTGGCAGCGGCGGCGCCCTTCTCGACCGAGGCGGTCTGGAGCAGCTTTTCGATCGGCTCGGCAGCCGCGGCGGCAGCGCCGCCTTCCTTGCCATGGCCGGCGTCTTCCTTCACGGCGATCTCGAAGCCCGGCTTCTCCGGCATCTTGGGCGAGAACAGCGCACTGGCGGTGAAGCTCGTCACCAGCAGAAGGAGACAGGTGCCGAGCACGGCACCGAGAATCTTGTTCAGTTCGAAAGAGTCCATTTCCGGCCAGGCCCCACACCGCAAGAAGGATCGAGCGGCCCAGTGCGGCCGCCAGGACGAGCCTCGGGGAATCAACGTTCCTTACTGTTTCCCCGAGTTTTGCCATTGAGATATCGGTTTGCCCGGGGTCTGGCAACCCGTATAAGCGAGCGGGCTTCACCCCCGTCCCCACCCCATTTCCCGGCGCGGAAAACGCCCCGTTTCCAGGCCCTTGAACCGATGATCGATCCCCGCATCCTGGTGCTGATTCCGGCCCGCATGGCCGCCACCCGCCTGCCCGGCAAGCCGCTAGCCGATATCGCGGGGCAGCCGATGATCGTGCACGTGATGCGCCGTGCCGAAGCGGCCGGGATAGGCCGGGTCGCGGTCGCAACCGACACCGCGGAGATCGCATCCGTCGTGACCGCCCATGGTGGCGAGGCCGTGATGACCCGCCCGGAGCATCCGTCCGGCTCCGACCGCATCCACGAGGCCATGCAGAAGCTCGATCCGGACGGCAAAGCCGAGATTGTGGTCAATCTGCAGGGCGATTTCCCGACCATCACGATCGACAACATCCGCGAGGTGTTGCCGCCGCTGCAAGACCCCGCCGTGGATATCGCAACGCTGGCGTCGCAGATCCACACCGAGGAGGAGGACCTCGCGCCGAGCGTCGTGAAGGCGATCGGAACCTCGCTCGGCGGCAGACGCATGCGCGCACTTTATTTCACCCGCGCAACCGCGCCGACCGGCGACGGACCGCGCTACCACCATATCGGTCTCTATGCCTATCGCCGTGCCGCGCTGGAGCGCTACGTCCGGCTTCCGCCGTCGCCGCTGGAATTGCAGGAGAAGCTCGAGCAGCTCCGGGCGCTCGAGGCCGGAATGCGCATCGACTTCACCATTGTCGATACCGTGCCCCGCGGGGTCGACACGCCGGCGGACCTGGAAACCGCCCGCAGCATCCTTTCCAAATCCTGAGCCGCTGTTACAAGGCCGAGCATGAGCAAGCTGAAAATCGCATTCCAGGGCGAGCCTGGGGCCAATTCGCACATCGCCATCGTCGAGGCCTATCCCGACGCCGAGCCGATGCCCTGCGCCACCTTCGAGGACGCCTTGTCGGCGATCTCGTCGGGCGAAGCCGATCTCGGCATGATTCCGATCGAGAATTCGGTCGCAGGCCGCGTCGCCGACATCCATCATTTGCTGCCGGCCTCCGGCCTCTTCATCATCGGCGAATGGTTTCTGCCGGTCCGGCATCAGCTGATGGCGGTGAAGGGGACCAGGCTCGAGGACATCAAGAGCGTCGAGAGCCACGTGCACGCGCTCGGCCAATGCCGGCGCATCATTCGCAAGCTTGGCATCAAGCCAATCGTGCACGCCGACACCGCCGGCAGCGCCCGCGACATTTCCGAGCGTAACGACAAGTCCGTCGCCGCGATCGCCTCGCGCCTCGCCGCGCAGATCTACGGCCTCGACATCCTCGCGGAGGACATCGAGGACGAGGCCCACAACACCACGCGCTTCGTGGTGCTCGCGCGCGAACCGAAATGGGCCGCACAGGGCTCCGGTCCGTTGGTCACGACTTTTGTGTTCCGGGTGCGCAATTTGCCCGCCGCGCTCTACAAGGCGCTCGGTGGCTTTGCCACCAACGGCGTCAACATGACCAAGCTCGAGAGCTATATGGTCGACGGCAATTTCTTCGCCACGCAGTTTTATGCCGACGTCGACGGCCACCCCGAGGACAAGGGCCTCGCTTTCGCGATCGAGGAGCTGAAATTCTTCTCACGCGAATTCCGCATCGTTGGCGTGTATCCGGGGCACCCGTTCCGCGCGACGATGGAATAGATTCGTGTCCCGGACGCGCGAAGCGCGAGCCGGAGCACCAGAGCCTTATCCGACCGCCTTAAGCCCGAACGCCTCAGCCAGCAGCGAATATGATTTCTTTCGTGCCTCGTGATCGTACACGGCGGTAATCACCATCAACTCGTCCGGCTTGCTCGCATCGATCAACGGCTGCAGCGTCTTCTGCACGGTTGCCCGGCTGCCGACGAACAGACGGGAACGGTTGCGCCGCATCGAGGCGCGCTCCGAGTCGGTATAGGGATAGGCCAGCGCCTCTTCGACGCTCGGCAACGGAAGATACTGGCCGCGGTCCCGGCGCAGGCGGTTGAGGTCGAAAGACGCGGCGAGCTTTTCGGCTTCGTCATCCGTGTCGGCCGCAATGACGGCGACCGCGAGGATCGCGCGCGGGCTCGCACTCCAGGCCGAGGGCTGAAAACGATTGCGATAATGCACCATCGCATCGATCGCATCGTGGGACGCAAAATGATGGGCGAATGCGAACCCCATGCCGATTTGCGCGGCGAGCTCCGACGAATAATCGCTGGAGCCGAGCAGCCAGATCGGCGGCAACGGCGTATCGTCGGGCATCGCAACGACGTTGTGATAGGGATGGCCCGAGGGGAATTCCCGGGTCTGCCACAGGATCAATTCGTGCAGCCGCTCGAGGAAATCGTCGCCTTCGCGACGGTCGAGCCGGCTGCGCAGCGCATAGGCCGTGGCGCCGTCGGTGCCAGGGGCGCGGCCGAGGCCGAGATCGATGCGGCCCGGAAACAGCGCCTCCAGCATCTTGAAGCGCTCGGCCACGACCAGCGGCGCGTGATTGGGCAGCATCACGCCACCGGAGCCGACGCGGATGTGCTTGGTCACCGCCGCGATCTGCCCGATCATCACGTCGGGCGCCGGGCTCGCGACGGAGGCGAGGTTGTGATGCTCGGCGAGCCAATAGCGGACATAGCCGAGCCCATCGACATGGCGCGCCAGGTCGATGCTGTTGCGCAGCGCCGCGGCGGGCTTTGTGCCGGTGGTGACGACGGAGAGGTCGAGGACTGAGAGCGGGATCATGGCGCGCTAACGTAGTGGAGGGCAGCGCGGCGGCAATGGGAGGGCGCGCAGATCTGACGTGCAGGCCAGGGCCCGCGCGCTCCGGACCCGCGCCGCGGCGTTGGGACAATGATCAATCTGGCAACATGACTTTCATATTGCCCACTCAATATATTGCGCCAGTTAATCCGCAAGTTCTCTCTACTTGGCTGGTATATTTATCTTTTTATACCAAACCGAGCTTCCCACTTCGATTCTAAATCACCGAATATTTTATGCCAACACCGCCAAAGTGGGCCACTTCCCATTACCGATGGGCTGTCGGATGCGGCCGCTTTGGCTTATCTTGGCCTTTCGCAATCTAGACCTGACCGCCGGCCGCCAACGACCCGGCGCGCCCTTGGAGAGTGAGTGGTGCCCATGACTGACGCGACAATGCCTGCCCACACCGGCGGGCAAGACGGGTACCTGAAGCGGCCTGCGATTTCCTTCGAGTTCTTTCCGCCCAAGACCGAAGATATGGAGCGCAATCTCTGGGACACCATCAACCGGCTGGCCCCGCTCGACCCGAAATTCGTCTCGGTGACCTATGGCGCCGGCGGCTCGACCCGTGAGCGGACCCACGCGACCATCTCGCGCATCCTGAAAGAAACCGCGCTGCTGCCGGCCGCGCATCTGACCTGCGTCGGCGCCTCCCGCGGGGAGATCGACGAGATCGTCGACCGCTATCACGAGGTCGGCGTCCGCCACATCGTCGGCCTGCGCGGCGATCCCCCGGGCGGCATTGGCACGGCCTATTCCAGCCATCCCGATGGCTACCAGAGCTCCGCCGACCTCGTCGCCGGCATCAAGAAGCGGCACGGCGATATCGAGGTGTCGGTCTCGGCGTACCCTGAGAAGCATCCCGAGGCGCGCGACTTCGACGATGACATCGACACGCTGCAGGCCAAGGTCGATGCAGGTGCGACCCGCGCGATCACGCAGGTGTTCTTCGATAACGACCTCTATTTCCGCTATCTCGACCGCGTGCGCGCGCGCGGGATCAACATCCCGATCGTGCCGGGCATCATGCCCATGCATAATTTCAAGCATGCTCGCAATTTCGTCACCCGCGCCGGCACCTCCGTGCCGGACTGGTTCGCCGCGAAATTCGAGGGGCTCGACGAAGACGCCGAGACCCGCAAGCTGGTGGCGGCGACCGTCGCGGCCGGCCAGGTGCAGAAGCTGGCGAAGCACGGCGTCGACACCTTCCATTTCTACACCATGAACCGCGCCGATCTCGTGTTCGCGATCAGCCATTTGCTCGGCATCCGCGCCAAGAGCGCGCAGAAGGCGGCTTAAGACAGCATGACCGTATCCACCTCTCCCAAGCGAACCACCCTGCTCAACGCCGCGCGCGAGCGCATTCTCGTGCTCGACGGCGCCATGGGCACGATGATCCAGAATCTCCAGTTCGACGAGGCCGCCTTCCGCGGCGAGCGATTCAAGAACTTCCATCGCGATTTGCGCGGCAACAACGACCTCTTGATCCTGACCCAACCGCAGGCGATCGAGGACATCCACGCCGCTTACTTGCGCGCCGGCGCCGACATCGTCGCGACCAACACCTTCTCCACGACCTCGATTGCCCAGGCCGATTACGATCTCGCCGACATCGTCTACGAGATGGCGCGAGAAGGCGCCCGCCTCGCCGGCAACGCCGCACGCCGCGTCGAGGCCGAGGACGGCAAGCCGCGCTTCGTCGCCGGGGCCATCGGACCGACCAACCGCACCGCCTCGATCTCGCCTGACGTGTCCAATCCCGGCTACCGCGCCGTCACGTTCGACGACCTGCGCAAATCCTATGGCGAGCAGATCAACGGCATGCTCGACGGCGGCGTCGATCTGCTGCTGGTCGAGACCATCTTCGACACGCTGAACGCCAAGGCGGCGCTGTACGCGATCGCCGAGATCACGGAAGAACGTGGCATCGACATGCCCGTGATGGTGTCGGGCACCATCACCGACAAGTCCGGCCGCCTGCTGTCCGGCCAGTTGCCGGAAGCGTTCTGGCATTCGGTCCAGCACGCCAAGCCCGTCACCATCGGCTTCAACTGCGCGCTCGGCGCGGAAGATCTGCGCGCGCATATCGCCGATATCGGCCGCGTCGCCGACACGCTTGTTTGCGCCTATCCCAATGCCGGCCTGCCCAACGAGTTCGGCCAGTATGACGAGACCCCGGAATACATGGCCCGCCTGGTCGGCGAGTTCGCGCGCGATGGCCTCGTCAACATCGTCGGCGGTTGCTGCGGCACCACGCCGGACCATATCGCGGCGATTGCGGCTGCGGTCGCGCCGCACAAGCCGCGCATCGTGCCGGAGATCGAACCTCGCTTGCGGCTCTCCGGCCTCGAGCCGTTCATCCTGACCGACGCCATTCCCTTCGTGAACGTCGGCGAGCGCACCAACGTCACCGGCTCCGCCCGCTTCCGCAAGCTGGTCACCGCCGGCGACTACACCGCCGCGCTGCAGGTCGCGCGCGACCAGGTCGAGAACGGCGCGCAGATCATCGACGTCAACATGGACGAGGGTCTTCTGGACTCGGAAGCCGCGATGGTGACCTTCCTCAACCTTGTCGCCGCCGAGCCCGACATTGCCCGCGTCCCCGTAATGGTCGACAGCTCGAAATTCTCCGTGATCGAGGCCGGCCTGAAATGCGTGCAGGGCAAGCCGGTCGTCAACTCGATCTCGATGAAGGAAGGCGAGGACAAATTCATTCACGAGGCCAAGATCGCCCGCCGTCACGGCGCGGCCGTCGTGGTGATGGCGTTCGACGAGGTCGGCCAGGCCGACACGTTCGCCCGCAAGACCGAGATCTGCAAGCGCGCCTACGACATCCTGGTGAACCGCGTCGGCTTCCCGCCGGAAGACATCATCTTCGATCCCAATATTTTCGCGATCGCAACCGGCATCGAGGAGCACAACAATTACGGCGTCGACTTCATCGAGGCGACGCGCTGGATCCGCAAGAATCTGCCGGGCGCGCACATTTCTGGTGGTGTGTCCAATTTGTCGTTCTCGTTCCGCGGCAACGAGCCGGTGCGCGAGGCCATGCACTCGGTGTTCCTGTATCACGCCATCAAGGCCGGCATGGACATGGGCATCGTCAATGCCGGGCAGATGATCGTCTATGACGATATCGATCCCGAATTGCGCCAGGTGTGCGAGGACGTCATCCTCAACCGCGACCCCGGTGCGTCCGAGCGTCTGCTGGCGCTTGCGGAAAGATTCCGCGGCAACAAGACTCAGACCAAGGAAGCCGATCTCGCCTGGCGCGAATGGCCGGTGGCGAAGCGGCTGTCACATTCGCTGGTGCACGGCATCACCGAATTCATCGAGCAGGATACCGAAGAGGCCCGCAAGGCCTCGACGCGGCCACTCGACGTGATCGAGGGACCGCTGATGGCCGGCATGAACGTGGTCGGCGATCTCTTCGGCGACGGCAAGATGTTCCTGCCGCAGGTGGTGAAGTCGGCCCGCGTGATGAAGCAGGCTGTCGCCTGGCTGATGCCGTTCATGGAGGAGGAGAAGGCGCGCAATCACGCCAACGGCATCGGCACGGAAGGCTCCTCGTCCGCCGGCAAGATCGTGCTCGCGACCGTCAAGGGCGACGTCCACGACATCGGCAAGAACATCGTCGGCATCGTGCTCCAGTGCAACAATTACGAGGTCATCGACCTCGGCGTGATGGTGCCCGCGGCCAAGATCGTCGAGACGGTGAAGGCGGAGAAGGCCGACATCGTCGGGCTGTCCGGCCTGATCACACCCTCGCTCGACGAGATGGCGTTCTTCGCCGCAGAATTGCAGCGCGAAGGCCTCAAGCTGCCGCTCTTGATCGGCGGCGCCACCACGAGCCGCGTGCATACCGCGGTCAAGATCGACCCGAGCTATCGCGCAGGCCCCGTGGTGCATGTCAACGACGCCAGCCGCGCCGTCGGTGTTGCGTCGGCGCTGCTGTCGCCCGAGAGGCGCGAGGCCTATGCCGCCGAAGTCCGCGCCGAATACGCAAAGATCTCGGACGCCCATATGCGCGCCCAGGCCGACAAGAAGCGGCTGAAGCTGGCGACCGCCCGCGCCAACCGCGTGCCGGTCGACTTCACCGCGAACAAGCCGGTGAAGCCGACCTTCCTCGGCACCCGAAGCTTTGACGACTACGATCTCGCCGAGCTGGTGCCCTATATCGACTGGACGCCGTTCTTCCAGACCTGGGAGCTCGCCGGGCGCTTCCCTGCCATCCTCGACGACGCCAAGGTCGGCGAAGTTGCGCGCTCGCTCTACGACGACGCGCGCAAGATGCTCGACCTGATCGTCAAGGAGAAATGGTTCCGCGCGCGCGCCACCGTCGGCTTCTGGCCGGCCAATGCGCAGGGCGACGACATCGTGCTCTATGCCGACGAGAGCCGGACCAGGACGATCGCGACGCTGCACACGCTGCGCCAGCAGCTCGAGAAGCGCGAGGGCCGTTTCAACGCCGCGCTGTCCGACTTCGTCGCGCCCGCCACCACCGGCGTGCCCGACTACGTCGGCGGCTTCGTCGTCACCGCCGGCATCGGCGAGGATGTGGTCGCCGACCGTTTCAAGATGGCCAATGACGACTATTCCTCGATCCTGTGCAAGGCGCTGGCCGACCGCCTCGCCGAAGCGTTCGCCGAGCGCATGCATGCCCGCGTCCGCCGCGAGTTCTGGGCCTATGCGCCGGACGAGGCGCTCTCGACCGACGAGTTGATCCTCGAAAAGTATCAGGGCATCCGTCCCGCCCCCGGCTATCCCGCGCAACCCGATCACACCGAGAAGGCCACGCTGTTCGAGCTGCTCGATGCCGAGAACACTGCCGGCGTGAAGCTGACCGAGAGCTATGCGATGTGGCCGGGCTCCTCCGTGTCGGGGCTCTATCTCGCCAATCCAGAGAGCTATTATTTCGGAGTCGGCAAGATCGAGCGCGATCAGGTCGAGGATTATGCTGCGCGCAAGGGCATGAGCGTCGCCGAGACCGAGCGCTGGCTCGCGCCGATTCTGAACTACATCCCGACGCGAGAGGGTGCGAGCGACAAGGCGGCGTTCACGGCAACGCCGGCGAACGACGAGACGTCGAAGGAGCTTGCGTCGCATCCGCCGGGCTGCACCTGCGCGGTGCACCTGGTCTGGCAGAAGAAGCGCGCGGGCGCGGGTTAGGCGCCCTCCAAACAGAAAACGAGAAATCAACCCCATGCACAGTAGGCATGGGGTTGAAAAAGCTCGATAATTTTTGCGGTGTCACCGAATAATTTTTCGATATTACCGAAATTGCTTGCGGCGTCGGGCAAAACACCTGTAACATTCCATCATCGCCGACCGTGCCCGTTTGATACTCCCTCGCCAGTCGCCATCACGGCGCGTGCCACACGTTCGCTGTCGTCCTGGCGAAAGCCATCCATACCGGGTGATCCATTGGTGGCCATCGCAGGCAATACCGAACGACCAATCTTCGCCAAATGACCCGCTGGGGCAATGGGTCCTGGCTTTCGCCAGGACGACATTGGTGAAGCTATGCCTGGCATGTGCTGGGGCAACGCACAGCATCGAACGCAAAGCGCGTTCGCCACGACCAATGGCGGTCGCCGCCGAAGCGCAGGGGAATCGGATGCTGAACGCCCAACAATTGATGTGGACACAGATTGCCGCCGGCATCGCCGTGCTGCTGTTTGGATTGACGCTGTTCAATCTGATCCGCATGCGGGGCCGGATGGTGGCGGCGCGGAGCTGGGACAAGGTTGAGGGCATCATCACGGTCTCCCAAGTCGACCAGCCGACGGCGCATTCCTCGGACGATCGGAACGACGCCAAGCCCATCATCCGCTATCGCTATCAGGCCGGCGGCCAGGAGCTGGAAGGCGACAAGATCTTTGTCGGCGGCACCGTCATCACGACGAGGGTCCTGGCCGCAAAACTGACCGGACGCTATCCGGTCGGCGCCCATGTCGAGGTCCATGTCGATCCGAAGCAACCGACAGAGGCGCTGCTGGAGCCTGCCGCCGCGCAGAACGTCGCGGCCCTGGTGGCGTTCACAATGGTGTTCGGCGTCATCGCCGCCACCCTGACCGCGCATTCGTTCGCGGGCCACGTGCTCTACGCCGACAAGGGCGTCCCGCTGTTCGCGTTCGCGGTGCCGATCATCGTGCTCGTGGGCGGGGTGTTCCTCGCCGCCGATTATGTCCGGACGCGCCGGCGGGCGAGCGCCAGCCTGCGCTGGCCGACCGCGTCGGGCAGGGTCACCCATTGCGACGTGATCGAGGAAATCATCGAAGAGAAGACCGAGCACGACAATCGACCGACGACTTCAAAGCTCGTCCACCGCTATCAGGTCGACCTGCGCTACGCCTACAGAGTCGGCAAGCGCGACTTCATCGGCACCGAAGTCGATTGGAACGGCACCATGATCTCCGGCCTGCGCGAGGTCGCCGAAGAGGCCGCGGCGAAATATCGGCCTGGGAAGAGCGTCCAAGTCTATTACGATCCGGACCAGCCCGGACAAGCCGTGCTGGAGCCTGCAAGCCGGGGAGGCGCGCTGGGGCCGCTGATCGGTGCCGCGGTCTGCGCGGTCGTCGGCGGCCTGTTCCTGACGATCCTGATCAAGGTCGGGTTCGCGTAGCGGCGATCACCCCTTCGGCGGTGACAGTGGCTGCACGATCTCCTTGAACGGCGCCAGCGCCTCGCACGCGTCGGCATGCGCCGACAGCGCCGGATAGCGCGATGGCTCGAACAACTGCGGATGGGCCTCGCGGGTGAAGCGGACGACGCAGGCGACCACAATATCGGCGTGGCCGATGCGGTCACCCAGACAGTACGGCGTGGTCACCTTGGCGCGCTCGGCCTCCAGCGCTTTCAGCACGTCCGCGATCTGCGCCTGGCAGCGCTCGACCCATAGCGTAAGCTGCTCCTTCCGCAGCACGCGTTCGTAGAGCAGGCTCACGGCCTTGTCGCCGAGGCCGGACGCGAGCGCGCAGATGCGCAAGTGATGCCGGCGCTCGGCGCCGGAGCGCGGCAGCATCGCCTTCTCCGGCCCGGCGAGCTCGTCGAGATAATCGAGGATGAACGTGCTCTCGATCAGCGCCTCGCCGTCGTCGAGCACCAGCGTCGGCACGCGGCGCAGCGGATTATAGGGCGCGATCTTGTCGGCGTCGCCGAAGGTCGACCACGGCCTGTGCTCGAAGGCGAGGCCGTAAAGCCGCAGCGCAATCGCGACGCGGCGGACGAAGGGGGAATCATATTGGCCGATCAGGAACATGGTTTTGCGCTCTTCTCTGGCTTTTGGACGAGGCAGGGCCGATCAGTTTCCACGGCAAGGCCGCAGTGGCGCAAGCAAAATCATGGAAGTGGAGCATTGCGCTGCATGCAACGGCGCCGCGACAGCGGCTGCCGGATGCGTTATCAAGGACGGCATCATGACAGCAACAATGGACATCAATCGGGAGCGGATCGCGGCGACCGAGGCCGTCATCCGTCCGCACATACGGCGCACGCCGCTCGTTGAGGCCGATCTCGCCGATTTTGGCCTGCCGGCTTCTCCCGTCACGTTCAAGCTCGAGATGCTGCAGCATTCCGGATCGTTCAAGGCGCGGGGTGCCTTCGCCAACCTGCTGTTGCGCCGGCTGCCGGAAGCCGGTGTCGTCGCCGCATCGGGCGGCAATCACGGCGCGGCGGTGGCGTATGCGGCGCAGCGGCTCGGCATCCCGGCCACGATTTTCGTGCCCGAGATCACCTCGCCGGCCAAAGCCGAGCGTATCAGAGGCTATGGCGCGAAACTCGTGATTGCGGGCAGCCGCTATGCCGACGCGCTCGCCGCAAGCGAAACCCATGTCGCGCAGACCGGCGCCATGGCGGTGCATGCCTACGACCAGGTCGAGACCTTGCTCGGTCAGGGCAGTGTCGGAATGGAGCTGGAGCAGGATGCACCGGGCATTGACACGGTGCTGGTTGCAGTCGGCGGCGGCGGCCTGATCGGTGGCATGGCGGCCTGGAGTGCCGGCAGGACGCGCATCGTCGCGGTCGAGCCGGAGCAGTCGCCAACGCTTCACGCCGCCTTCGCGGCAGGCGCGCCGATCGATGCGCCGGCGGGCGGCATCGCCGCCGATAGTCTCGCCCCGCGACGTGTCGGACAATTGATGTTTCCGATTGCGCGG
The DNA here is from genome assembly GCF_055807635.1 of Bradyrhizobium sp. Kon56. NCBI lineage: Bacteria > Pseudomonadati > Pseudomonadota > Alphaproteobacteria > Hyphomicrobiales > Nitrobacteraceae > Bradyrhizobium > Bradyrhizobium sp. Kon56. The sequence continues at coordinate 195,531 of NZ_JBVVOU010000006.1, forward strand.
GCCCATGTCGAGCGGGTCGTCCTGGTCGCCGACGACGCGATCAAGCAGGCGCAGTCGGCCTTGTGGTCGAGCCTGCGCCTGGTGGCCGAGCCCGGCGGCGCCGCCGCATTTGCCGCCTTGCTCTCCGGTCGCTATCGCCCCTCACCCGGCGAGCGGGTCGCGGTACTGGTTTGTGGCGCCAACACCAATGCGGTGAATTTCAACAGCTAGCGAGCTTCGCATGATCTGGAGCGCGTAGCCCGAATGAAAAGGGACGACGGTGCCACGCTCCGTCATTGCGAGCGCAGAGAAGCAATCCGGTATCTCTCGGCGGAAACAGACTGGATTGCTTCGTCGCAAGGGCTCCTTGCAATGACGGGTAGGAGGCAGCTCTGCACTATCCGATGATCGGCATATGCCTCGCCGCCGTCCGCGGCACCGTGCCATCGAGCCGCGGATCGTCGGCGATCTCAATCTGGCGGCGGAACGGGCGGAAGCCGAAGCGCTGATAGAACGCAACGGCCGACGGATGATCGAAGGTGCAGGTGTGCACCCAGACGCGGGACAAATCGCGTGACCATGCGATTTCAAGTGCATGGTTCATCATGAAGCGGGCGGCACCACTGCCGATCAGTTTTGCGGTGACGCCGAAATACACCAGCTCGCACTGGCCGGCCTCGCGAAAGTCCAGCTCCAGCAGGCCTTCATCGCGGCCGTCCACGACAAGCGTATAGACCTCGACGCCCGGCGCATGGATGACGGCAGCGAGCTCGGCATCGTTCATGCGCGCCCGCGAAAACCACAACCACTCCTCGCCGACGCGGCGATGGAGGTCGCGATACCAATGAAGCGCGGGGGTATCGACCTTGCGCAGGGTCCAAAGACCTGATGGAGCGCCGGGCGGATCGGCGCGGCGCGCGGGGCGCGCGGTCATCTCGAGATGGGTAACGACGGCGGCGATCTTGCCGGCGGGGATGTCGGAATAGCCGTCGGGGAGGATCATGGGATGCGTCCCTTTGAAGCTGAGCGCCGGCCACACATTCCGGGTCGTCCTGGCTTTCGCCAGGACGACGGCGGAGTTTGTGGATACGCCTCATTCACCGCGGCGTCAGCGTGATCGCCTCCGCCGCCGCCGCTTCGACCGCAGCGCGGCTGTAGAGCAGCGGCACATACTGGCCGGTCGCCCACAGCGGCGCGAGGTCGCGATAGTGGCCGCTGAAGGGATCGCCCGACTGGCCCGGCGTGTTGATGGTGCGGCTCGCATCCCAATTGCCGACGTCGAGCACCATGCGGAACGAGGCGCCGGCGAACAGCTGATAATCGGTGCGGCGGTAGGTGGCCGCGCGCGGCACATTGGCCGCGCCGCCGTAGGCCAGCGGACCGACCGAGAGCTGAGCGGCCGTCGCCTTGTCGGCAAGCGGCATCAGAGCATGGTCGAATTTTGCGACGTGCAGGCGGCCCCAGCGCCAGGTTGAGGAATCGGCCCCGAGCTTGGCCGTCACATCGGCCACCGCGGCGCCGAGGCTGTCGCGCAGGATCTGGTCGCGCGCGGCGGCGGGATCGGAGCCAAACGACGCGTCTGGAGATTCCAAGAAGGCAACAAGCGCCGAAATGCTCGACGCCTCGGGCGCGATCAGGTCGGCGGCCTTGGGCGCCGTGGTCTTCAACAGTACCGGTCCAAGATGATTGGCGATCCAGACCTCGAACACCGCAGCAGCGGCACTGTCGGCGGCATCACGGGCATTCCACGGCTTGAGCAGTTCGAGGCCCTTCTTCACGTTGGCATCGTCCGAAGTGAGCGGCTGCAACAGCTTGACCAGCCGCCGGCCCAGCATCGTGGTGTCGTCGTTCTGCAGATCCATGGCATCGGCCAGCGTCACCTTGCTGTTGGCCTTCAGGACCTCGGTGATACGCTGCCAGCGCGCACTGTCCGCCCATTCGAAGCCGACCTTGCGCTCGCTGACGGGATAATCCGCCGGCAGGTTCATCTGGTTGGCGGTGGCGAGAAAGCCCTGCTTGGGCTGATAGGCCTTGGGCAGTTCGTCGAGCGAGAGAAAACCCTGCCATTCGTAGCGGCCGTCGCCGGGCACCGGCATCAGGCCATCATAGTTGGCGCGCCGCGGCGTCTTGCCGGCGGCGACCCAGCCGATATTGCCCTTGGTGTCCGCATAGACCTGATTCTCCGACGGCGCGCCCCAGCGCCGCATTGCGCCGAGGAATCCGTTCCAGTCCTTCGCGGTCATGTAGTCGGAGGAGCCGAAATAGGCCGAGGTGCCGGGCTCGAACCAGATCGAGCGCACGGCGAAGGCGCGCTTGTTGGCGTCATCGACATAGATCACCGGACCATGCCGGGTGAATTTCAGCTCGAGATCGCGATCGCTCTCGCCTTTCACCTGCTCTTTCTCGTGGACGATGCGCATGTCCTCCCAGCCAGTGCCATAGCGGTACTGGTTGGGATTCTCCGGATTGAGCTCGTAGACGTAGAGGTCTTCCTGGTCGACGTTGAAGATGGTGAGACCGAAGGCGATGGTGCCGTTGTGGCCGATTGAGATGCCGGGCAGCGCCGGCTCGCCCGCACCGATCACGGAGAGGCCGGGCGCATTGAGGCCGACGATGTAGCGCAGCGACGGCACGCTGTGCTCGCGATGCGGATCGTTGGCGAGGATCGGCCGTCCCGTCGCGGTCCGCGACGCCGCGATCACCCAATTGTTGGAGCCGATGGTGTCGCGTTGCTGGTCGGCCTCGGTGAGGTACTTGTCGGGATCGTGCGCGAGTGCGGCCTGGCGATCTTTCGGCGCGGCAAAGGCGACCGGACGCGTTGCCAGATCGTAAGGCGCCAGCACCGCCTTCGGCACGCTGCAGGGATCGAGACCATCGGGAATCTTCGTCGTCCAGGCCGGCTCGAGCTTGACGCGAAACCGATCGGCATCGAGGCCGGCCGCACAGGCGACCAACGAGCGCTTGACCTCGGAGGCGACATTGCGCGTCAGGCCGTGGCTGCGGATGCGGACGATGTCGTCCGCCGTCCACGGATCCGGCCTGGTACCGGCGATCCTGAATTCGATCGGCAGCGGGCGCTTGCCCGCGCGCACATGGGCGACATAGGCGTTGACCCCGGCGACGAATGCCTCCGCATAGGTCCTCCCCTTGGGGCCGTAAGCCGCCCATTCCGCATTCATATCGCCGCGATAGAGAAAGAGCCGCAGCGCCTTGTCCTGTTCGGCATAGGCCGGGCCGAAATCCTTAGCCAGCAGACCAAGTCCGCGCTTGCGCCAGAGATCGATCTGCCAGAGCCGGTCGCGCGCGGCGTTGAAGCCCTGCAGGAAAAACAGGTCGTGCTCATTGTCTGCATAGATGTGGGGGATGCCCCAGACATCGACCAGAATCTGCGCGGGAGCATTGAGACCGGCGACGTCGGTCTTGACCTGACGCGCGCTTCCGAGCGGGTCCGGCTTCTCACGCGCGAGGGAGGTCGAGGTGAGCAGCGCGGCGCAGATCGCGGCGCCAAAAAGCTTCTGGATGACCCGGTTGAAATCCGTGTTCATTGTTGGTGCTCCCTTTGTTGCTGTTTCTTGTAGCCTGGATGGAGCGCAGCGTAATTCGGGAATCGTGCCATGGAGAACCCCGGATTTCGCTGCGCTCCATCCAGGCTACGAGATCCTCCTAGCCGTCGCCCTCGTCGCTCGCGAGCACGCCCTTGACCGCCCTCGCCCATCCCGCCAGCTTCCGCTCGCGCGTCGCCTGGCTCATGTTCGGCTTGAAGCGGTGCTCCAGGCGCCAGTTGTCGGCGAATTTGGTCGGCTCGGGATAGACGCCGGCCTCGAGGCCGGCAAGATAGGCGGCGCCAAGTGCCGTCGTCTCCTGGATCACGGGGCGATCGACCGGCGCATCGAGCAGGTCGGCGAGGCGCTGCATGGTCCAGTCGGATGCGGTCATGCCGCCATCGACGCGGAGCACGACGCTTGCCACCTCCGAGCTCGGCCAGTCGGCGCGCATTGCGGCCCAGAGATCAAAGGTCTGGTAGCAGACGCTTTCCAGGGCGGCGTGGGCAAGCTCGGCCGGGCCGGTGTTGCGGGTGAGGCCGAACAGGGCGCCGCGCACGCGCGGATTCCAGTACGGCGCGCCCATGCCGACGAAGGCCGGGACGAGATAGACGCTCTGCATGGAGTCCGACTGATCAGCAAGAGGTCCGGTCTCGGCGGCATGCTTGATGATGCCGAGGCCGTCGCGCAGCCACTGCACTGCCGAACCTGCGACGAAGATCGAGCCTTCGAGCGCATAGGTGCGCTTGCCCCCGAGCTGGTAGGCGATGGTGGTGAGCAGCTTGTTCTTCGAGGCCACGGGCGTGGTGCCGGTGTTGAGCAGGGCGAAGCAGCCGGTGCCGTAAGTCGATTTCATCATCCCCGGACGGAAGCAGGCCTGGCCGATGGTCGCGGCCTGCTGGTCGCCGGCGATGCCGCAGATCGCAATGGCGCCGCCGAACAAATCCGGCGTGCTCTCGCCGAAACGGGCGGAGGAATCCTTCACCTCGGGCAGCATCGAGCGCGGCACGCCGATGATCTCGAGCAGTTCGTCGTCCCACTGGCCGGTGTGGATGTTGAACAGCAGCGTGCGCGAGGCGTTGGTGGCGTCGGTGGCGTGGACCTTGCCGCCGGTGAGACGCCACAGCAGATAGCAATCGACGGTGCCGAACATCAGCTCGCCGCGGGCAGCGCGCGCCCGTGCGCCGGGGACGTGGTCGAGAATCCAGGCGGCCTTGGTGCCGGAGAAATAGGGATCGATGATCAGGCCGGTCTTCTGCGAGATCACGGGCTCGCGGCCGTCGGCTTTCAGTTTCGCGCAGATGTCGGCGGTGCGGCGGTCCTGCCAGACGATGGCGCGATGCACGGCCTGCCCGGTGGCGCGGTCCCACACCACGGTGGTCTCGCGCTGGTTGGTGATGCCGATCGCGGCGATGTCCTTTGCGCCGATACCGGACTGCGCGATCGCGTCGCGGCAGACCGTCACGGTCGAGGTCCAGATGTCCTCGGGCTCGTGCTCGACCCAACCCGAGGCGGGGAAATGCTGCGGAAACTCGGCCTGCGCCTTCGCCGCAATGGAAATGTCGCCGCGAAACACGATCGCGCGCGAGGAGGTGGTGCCCTGGTCGATGGCGAGGACGAAAGACATGGAATCAAACCTTGATGTTGTCTTTGGCGTTTTCCCGGCGTTGTCCGGTGAGGGGCTATTGTGTTTCGCCAAAGGGAGCGGATTAGGGCGGGAAGGTCAAGACGGCTGTCCTCCCACCCTCCCCTGGAGGGCAGGGTGGGCTCGCATGCAGCGAAGCGGAACGCGAACCGGAGCGGGGTGACAGACTATCCGCGAACTTGGTGAGCAGCAGCCGTCTCGTCGACGCAAGCGATACCGCCTTTGCGGCTTCACCCCACCCCGCCTCGCGTTGCGCTCTGGGCAACACGAAGCGACCCTCCCCCTCTAGCGGAGGATAAGTGAAGCGCGCCCGGCGTACCATTGCAAGTAGAGCAGGAGTTACGGCGCCGCGGTGGTCACGCCGCCGTCGATGACGATCGTTTGTCCCGTCATGAAGCTCGACGCGTCGGAAGCGAGGTAGGCCACTGCGCCTGCGATTTCGTCGGGTTCGCCGATGCGGCGAAGCGGGGTGGTGGCGGTGCGGCGCTTCAGATTCGCTTCATCTTCCCACAGCGCGCGAGCGAAGTCGGTCTTGACGAGGCCGGGCGCGATGCAGTTGACGCGGACGCCTTTCGGGCCCCATTCGCCGGCGAGCGAACGGCATAGCGCGAAGTCAGCGGCCTTTGAAATGCCGTAGGCGCCGATCACGGTCGAACCGCGCAAGCCGCCGATCGAGGAGATGATGACGACTGAGCCGTTGCCGCGGTCGGCCATCTGCGGGATCGCAAGCGCGGAGAGCCAGATGTTGCTCTTGACGTTCGAGCCCATGATCTTGTCGAAGGCCTCGTCGGTGATGTCGAGCAGCGGGCCGTAATACGGGTTGACCGCGGCGTTGCAGACGAGGATGTCGATCTTGCCGTAATGCTTGATCGTGCCCGCGATCAGCGCCTCGACCTCCTGCTTGCGCGCGATGTTGCAGGGGATGACGGTGGCCTCGCCGCCGGCCGCCTTGATGCCGTCGGCGACTGCCTTGCAGGCATCGGCCTTGCGCGAGGAGACCACGACTTTGGCGCCGAGCTTTGCGAGCAGCTCGGCGGAGGAGCGGCCGATGCCACGGCTGGAGCCGGTGACCACGGCGACCTTGCCGGTGAGATCGAACGGGGTGTTTTTCATTGTTGTTGGGCTCCGTTGAGGCCACTTGTTCAGACGACATCGCCCGGCTTGACCGGGCGATCCAGTATTCCAGAGACGGCGAGACTCGAACCAAGGGGCCGCGGCGTACTGGATCCCCGCTTTCGCGGGGGATGACAGCTACCGTCCTTAGATCAACCCGCCACCGTCCGCCACGCGGCGCTGGTGGTAGTCGGTGTCGCCGAACGAGTTCTCGATCATGGTCAGGCGCTTGAAGTAATGGCCGATCTTCGCCTCCATGGTCATGCCGATGCCGCCGTGGAGCTGGATCGCCTGCTGTCCCACGAACTTCAGCGACTTGCCGATCTGCACCTTGGCCGCGGCAACGGCATTGCTGCGCTCCTTGGCGTCCTCGAAATCAGCAGCCATGGTCGCGAACATCGACATCGATCGCGCCTGCTCGGTGGCGACGAACATGTCGGAGGCGCGGTGCTGCAGCGACTGGAACGAGCCGATCGGCACCCCGAACTGCTTGCGCGTCTTGATGTACTCGACCGTGGTCTTGAGCGATTCGTCCATCAGGCCGACCGCTTCGGCGCAGAGCGCGATGCGAGCTTCGTCGACCACACGCTCGATCAGCGCGAGCGAGTCGTCGGGATTGCCGAGCGCCGCATCGGCACCGATTTCGACGCCGGTGAAGGTGATGTCGGCGGCGTGCAGGCCGTCCTGGGTCGGGTACGACTTCTTGGCGACGCCCTTGGCGTCGGCCGGCACCAGGAACACGCCGATGCCGCTCTTGTCGCGGCGCTCGCCCCTGGTGCGCGCGGTGACGATGAGGGTATCTGCGTTCTCGCCGTTGAGCACGACGAACTTCTCGCCGTCGATGACCCAACCGTCGCCCTTCTTCTTCGCCGTCGTGGTGACGTCGAAGAGATCGTAGCGCGAGTTCTTCTCGAGCTGGGCAAAGGCGAGCGTCTTGCTGCCGTCTACGATGCCGGGCACATGCGCGGCCTTCTGCGCATCGCTGCCCGCATGGCGCAGGAAGCCGCCGCCGATCACGACGGTTGCGAGGTAAGGCTCGAGCACCAGTGCCTTGCCGAGCGCCTCCATCACGATCATGGTCTCGACGCCGCCGCCGCCGAAGCCGCCATCGGCCTCCGCGAAGGGCAGACCGAGCAGGCCCTGCTCGGCGAGCTTGCCCCAGACCGCTTTGCTCCAGCCGCCCTTCTCCTTCATGTACTTCTTGCGGCTCTCGAAATCGTAGGAATCGGTCAAGAGGCCGTCGATGCTTTCCTTGAGAAGCCGCTGCTCCTCGTTCAGATCAAAATCCATGTTGTTTGCTCTCCGGTATCGATTTCGTCATGCCCGGCCTTATGCCGGGCATCCACGTTCTTTCGTGGCGCTAGGCGTGGATGGCCGGGTCAGGCCCGGCCATGACGGTGAGTGCGTGTTGATGGTGTACGATCAAAGCCCCAGCACCGCCTTGGCGATGATGTTGCGCTGGATCTCGTTGGAGCCGCCGTAGATCGAGACCTTGCGGTTGTTGAAATAGCTCGGCGCGATCTGGGCGGTCCAGTCCATGGCTTCGTTCGAGCCGTCGTCGCCGTGCACGTCATAGGGTGCTGCGAACGGGCCGATCACCTCCATCAGCAGCTCGGTGGTGGTCTGCTGGATCTCGGAGCCCTTGATCTTCAGCACGGAGGAAGCCGGATTGGGCTTGCCCTTGCCGTGCTTGCCTTCGTCGGCGACGACGCGGAGCTGGGTGAGTTCGAGCGCCTTGAGCTCGATCTCGCAGGCCGCGAGCTTGTCGCGGAAGGCTGCGTCCTGAATGATCGGCTTGCCGCCGGATTCGACCTTACCGGCGAGATCGCGGATGCGGCGGAGCCGCTCCTTGGAGACGCCGACCCGGGCGATGCCGGTGCGCTCATTGCCGAGCAGGAATTTCGCGTAATCCCAGCCCTTGTTCTCCTCGCCGATCAGGTTCTCGATGGGCACTTCGACGTCGTCGAAGAATACCTCGTTGACCTCGGCGCCGCCGTCGATGGTCTGGATCGGGCGCACCGTGACGCCCTTGGACTTCATCGAGAACACGATGAAGGAGATGCCCATCTGCTTCTTGGCGGACGGGTCGGTGCGGCAGAGGCAGAAGATCATGTCGGCGTGCTGGGCGAGCGTGGTCCAGGTCTTCTGGCCGTTGATGATCCACTTGTCGCCCTTGCGCTCGGCCTTCGTCTTCAGCGAGGCGAGGTCGGAGCCGGAGCCGGGCTCGGAGAAGCCCTGGCACCACCAGTCGTCGACATTGGCGATGCGCGGCAGATACTGCTTCTTCTGCTCTTCATTGCCGAAGGTGTAGATGACGGGACCCACCATGCTGACGCCGAAGGCGAGCGGCTGCGGCGCCGGATAGGACTGCAGCTCCTCGTTGAAGATATAGTGCTGCACGGAGGTCCAGCCGGTGCCGCCATATTGCTTGGGCCAGTGGCTGACGCCCCAGCCCTTCTTGTTGAGGATGCGCCACCACGTCACCATCTCGTCCTTCGAGAGGTGGCGGCCCTCGACCAGCTTGCGCCGCGTATCCGGCGGCACGTTGTCGCGGAAGAATGACCGCACTTCCTCGCGAAACGCCTGCTCTTCTTTCGTGAATGCGAGATCCATCGGATCCTCCTGTGAATGTGTCGTCCCGGCGAAGGCCGGGACCCATAACCACCGGCCTTCGTTGGTTTGCGAAGGCCATTGTTGTTCGCGTGCCACACTCCTGCTGCGGAGTATGGGTCCCGGCTTTCGCCGGGACGACGGTTACTGGACGACGGCTACTGCAACACCTCGAAAAGCCCCGCCGCGCCCATGCCGCCGCCGACGCACATGGTGACGACCGCGTACTTCGCCTTGCGGCGGCGGCCTTCAATCAGAGCGTGGCCGGTGAGGCGCGCGCCCGACATGCCGTAGGGATGGCCCACCGCGATCGCGCCGCCGTCGACATTGATCTTGTCGGGGTCGATGCCGAGCTTGTCGCGGCAATACAGCACCTGCACCGCGAAAGCTTCGTTCAGCTCCCACAGGCCGATGTCGTCGACGGTCAGGCCATGACGCTTGAGCAGGCGCGGCACGGCGAATACCGGGCCGATGCCCATCTCGTCCGGCTCGCAGCCGGCGGAGACGAAGCCGCGGAAGATGCCGAGCGGGTTCAGCCCGCGCTTTGCCGCTTCCTTGTCGCTCATGATCACGCTCGCGCTGGCGCCGTCCGAAAGCTGGCTGGCATTGCCGGCGGTGACCGAAAATCCCTCGCCACGGACGGCCTTGAGGCCGGCGAGGCCTTCTGCGGTGGTCTCGGGGCGCGGGCCCTCGTCCTGCGACAGCGTGACGTCCTTGAACGAGACTGCACCGGTGGCCTTGTCGGTCACCGCCATCCTGGTGGTGATCGGCGCGAGCTCATCCTTGAACTTTCCGCCCTGCTGCGCCGCGGCGGTGCGGCGCTGGCTCTCCAGCGAATATTCGTCCTGCTTTTCGCGCGAGATGCCGTAGCGCTTGGCGACGATCTCGGCGGTGTCGATCATGGGCATGTAGACCTCGCCCTTGATCTCGAGCAGCGCCGGGTCCTGCGCGTGGAAGCCGTTCATCTTGTCGTTCTGCACCAGCGAGATGGACTCGCCGCCACCGCCGACCGCGATCTCGACACCGTCGAAGATCACCGAACGCGCGGCGAGCGCGATCGCCTGCAGGCCCGAGGCGCATTGCCGGTCGATAGTGGTGCCGGCGACGGTGACGGGGAGACCGGCACGGAGCAGCGCCTTGCGCGCGATGTTGCCGCCGGTCGCGCCCTGCTGGAGTGCTGCGCCCATCACGACGTCCTCGACCTCCTTGGGGTCGATCTTGGCGCGCGCGACGGCCTCGCCGATGGCGTGGCCGAGCAGCGTTGCGCCCTCGGTGGCGTTGAGCGCGCCGCGATAGGCCTTCCCGATCGGGGTGCGGGCGGTGGAAACGATGACGGCGTCGGTCAAGCGCGATCTCCTGATGCAAGTCGGGTGGCAAGTTGGGCGGATTGTGACGGTTTCTGCCGCTGGCGCAATTCGTGGCGCGACAGCTTTCCGACCGGCGTGCGCGGCAGATCGTGGACGAATTCGACCTCCGCCGGCAATTCGTGCTTGCCGAGCTTGCCGGCGAGCTGAGCGCGCAGCTCGTCGAGCGAGAACGGCTTTGCATCCGTCTTCAGCTTGATGAAGGCTTTGGCGGCCTCGCCGCGGTACTGGTCGGGAATACCGAGCACGATCACCTCGTGCACGCCTGGTATGGTATAGATCGCCTGCTCGATCATCTGCGGATAGACGTTGAAGCCGCCAGAGATGATCATGTCCTTCTTGCGGTCGACCAGGAAGAAATAGCCGTCGGTATCGACATAGCCGATGTCGCCGGTGAGGAAGCGGCCGTCGACGAAGGCCTCCGCGGATCCTTCGGGCTTATTCCAGTAGCCTTTGGTGACGTTCGGGCCCTTGATGCGAATCTCGCCGACTTCGCCCGGCGGCAGCACCTTCGAGGGATCGTCCAGGGAAACGACGTCGAGCTCGATGCCGGGCAGCATCAGGCCGATCGAGCCGGGCTTATCGGGACCTGTAGGCGGATGGCCGGTGCCGGGCGAGCAGGTCTCGGTCATGCCCCAGCCGCTGCGGAGCTTCTTGCCGACTTTGCGCTCGAAGAAACTCGCGATCTCCACCGGCAGCGGCGCGCCCCCGGAGCCGATCGTCGCCAGCGAGGAGAAATCGCGCTTGTCGAGATCGGGAAGGGCTGCGATCGCGATCCACATCGTCGGCACGCCGGGAAAGTAGGTTGCGCGCTTGATTTCGATGTCGCGCATCACCGCTTCGACGTCAAAACGCTGATGCAGCGAGATCAGATTGCCGCGCCTGAGCGAGGACAGCAGCACGACGGTGAGCGCATAGATGTGGAACAGCGGCAGCACGCAGATCACGCGCTCGACGACGTCGCCACGCGTCGCGCGCGACGGCTTGCCCCAGACGTCGTAGATCGACACGGCCGAGGTGAGATTGCCGTGGGTCAGCATCGCGCCTTTGGGCAAGCCGGTGGTGCCACCGGTATATTGCAGCAGCGCGACATCGTCGGCGCTCACTTGCGGCCACTCTGCCGGCGCGGTGGCGCCCTCGACAAAGGCCTTGAAGGTGACGATGCGGGGATCGCTGGGGATCGCAGCCTGCGGCGTGCCGACCTTACCCCAATTATCGTCCTCGCAGACCACCAGGCGGTCGATCAGGCCCTTCTCCAGGAATTTCAGCGCGGTCGGCAGCAACGCCGCCAGGTTAGAGGTGACGAGCAGGCGCGAACCGGAATCGGAGACCTTGTGCGTCAGCGCGATCTCGCCGTCGAGCGGTGAGAGATGCGCGACGCGGGCGCCGGCCTTCAGCGCGCCGAAGAAATTGACGGGATGGTCCGGCGTATTGCCGAGGAACAGCGCGACCGAACTGTTCTTGCCGTAGCCGGCGCGCAGGAAGGCGGCGGCTGCGCGCTCAGCCATCGCGGCGAGTTCGCTGTAGGTAATCGGATGGTCGCGGAATTCCAGCGCGGTGCGCGGGCCGTACTCGGCGGCGGCTTTTGCCAGCAGATCAGGCAGCGTGCCCTGGACGATGGTGTCGTCCCAGCGCACGCCCTCGGGATAAAACTGTTCGCCGGGATGGGTCATTAGGGGTCGTTACTCTGCAAGGCGGCCGCGACGATGCCGTGTGAGGTGGGCACAAGCGGACCGGCTCCCTTCCCCCTTGTGGGGAAAGGTTGGGGAAGGAGGTGGCCACAAACGCCGGCGCCCGGGGCTGCCCCCGTCCCTGACCCTCCCCCACAAGGGGGGAGGGAACGGAGAGAGCGTTGCCCGGGACGAGACATCACAGCCACCGCCAATCCAATCACGCCGCTTTCGAGCCCGCCGCGAGCGAGGCGAAGGTCTTGCCTTCGGCCGCGAGCTTCTTCAGCAGCGGCGCGGGCTCGAGGCTCGGATCGTTGGTCTCCTTGGCGTAGAAGGAGAGCCGATCGGCGATGTGCTTGAGGCCGACGGTGTCGGCCCAGAACATCGGGCCGCCGCGGTAGATCGGCCAGCCATAGCCATAGAGCCAGACCACGTCGATATCGGACGGGCGCGCGGCAATGCCCTCTTCCAGGATCTTCGCGCCCTCGTTGATCATCGGGTACATCATGCGCTCGAGGATCTCATCGTCGCTGACGACGCGCTTCTTGCGGCCCAAACGAAGCAGCGTCTCGTCGATCAGCTTCTCGACTTCGGGATCGGGCAGCGCCGAACGGGAGCCGGCTTCGTATTTGTAATAGCCCTTGCCGGTCTTCTGGCCGAAGCGTCCGGCTTCGCAGAGCGCATCCGCGATCTCCGACTTGATGCCGCGGTCCTTGCGCGAGCGCCAGCCGATGTCGAGGCCGGCGAGGTCACCCATCGCGAACGGCCCCATCGGCATGCCGAACTTCGTCACGACGGCGTCGACCTGCTGCGGAAGCGCGCCTTCGAACAGCAGTTTCTCGGACTGCTTGCCGCGCTGGGCCAGCATGCGGTTGCCGACAAAGCCGTCGCAGACGCCGACCACGGCCGGCACTTTTGCGATTTTGCGCGCGATCGAGACCGCCGTCACAAGGGCATCCGGCGCGGTCTTGTCGGCGCGCACGATCTCGCACAATTTCATGACGTTGGCGGGAGAGAAGAAGTGCATGCCGAGCACGTCCTGCGGACGCTTGGTCGACTTCGCGATCTCGTCGATGTTCAGGTAGGAGGTGTTGGAGGCGAGCACGGCGCCCGGCTTGACGTACTGGTCGAGCTTGCCGAACACTTCCTTTTTCACTGCCATGGTCTCGAACACGGCTTCGATGACGAGGTCGGCGTCGCCGACGTTCTCGATGCCCACGACGCCGTTGATCAGCGCCATGCGCTTCGCGGGCGCATCCGCCGGGATGCCGCCCCGTGCCGCGGTCGCTTCCCAGTTCTTCTGCATGATGCCCATGCCGCGCTTGAGCTGCTCCTCGCCTGTCTCGATCAGGGTGACGGGAACGCCGGCATTGGCAAAGGACATCGCGATGCCACCGCCCATCGTGCCGGCGCCGAGGATGGCGACGCGGTTCACGGGCCGCGGCTTGGTCCCTTCAGGAACGCCGGCGATCTTGCTGGCCTCGCGCTCCGCGAAGAAGGCATAACGCTGCGCCTTGGACTGATCGCTGGCGACGAGCTTCAGGAAGCCCTCGCGCTCCTTCTTCAGACCTTCGTCGAACGGCAGGTCGATGGCGTAGCCGACGGCGTCGGCCGCCGCGAACGGCGCTTCCAGGCCGCGCGACTTCTTGGTCATGGCGGCGACCGCATTGGTGAAGATCGAGCGGTCGGCCTTGGCCGCTGCGATCTTGGAGTCGTCGTCACGCAGGCGGCGCAGCGGACGCTTTTCAGCCAGCAGCTTTCGTACGAAGGCTTCGCCACCGGCGGCCGGACCCTCGACGATCTCCTCGATCAGACCGTTCTTCAGCGCTTCCGCCGCTCCGATCGGATCACCGCCGACGATCATCTTGACCGCGAGCTCCGGTCCAACCGCGCGCGGCAGGCGCTGGGTGCCGCCGGCGCCCGGCAGCAGGCCGAGCTTCACCTCGGGGAGGCCGAGCTTGGCTTCCTTCACCGCGACGCGGAAATGACAGGCGAGCGCGACCTCGAGGCCACCGCCGAGCGCGGTGCCGTGGATCGCGGCCACGACCGGCTTCGGTGAATTCTCGATCTCGGAAAGCACGTCGTTAAGGGCGGGCGGCTTCGGCGGCTTGCCGAATTCGGTGATGTCGGCGCCCGCGATGAAGGTGCGGCCGGCACAGGTCAGCACGATGCCCTTTATGGCGGGATCGGCGACCGCGGCCTTGATGCACTCCAGAATTCCGCCACGAACGGCGGCGCTCAGCGCGTTGACCGGAGGGCTGTCGACCGTGACGATCCCGACTTCGTCATGACGCTCAAGCTTGACCACTTCGCTCACGGTGTCCCTCCTTGGTGGGGTAACTTTGTTCAATTTCGCATTGCGGAATTTAATTCCGCATCTTGACGGCAGGGTTATTTTGAAGCACGTGGCTTGTCAACGACTCCGCGCAAGAAGCAGATCAGGGATGAAGCGTACAGGAAAGAAGACAGCGACCGATCGGAATTTCGTCGTCGCGCTTTCCCGCGGACTTGACGTATTGCGCGCATTCCAGCCCAGCGACGGACTTCTTGGCAATCAGGAAATCGCGGCCCGCACCAATTTGCCCAAGCCGACCGTTTCGCGGCTGACCTATACCTTGACCAAGCTCGGCTATCTGACGCCGGTTCCCCGCTTCGAGAAATATCAGCTTGCGCCGGCCGCGATGGCGCTCGGCTACGCCGCGTTGTCCAATCTCGGCGTTCGGCATTTGTCCGAGCCGTTTCGCGAGGAAATGATGCGCGCGACCGGCGGAGCCGTTGCTGTCGGCGGCCGCGACCGTCACAGCATGATCTATTTCGGGCAAAGCCGCGGCAGCGAGACGGTCGGCGTTCAACTTGACGTCGGCTCCCGCGTGCCGATTGCAACCAGCGCGATGGGCCGCGCCTATTTCTGGGCGCTTGAGGAAAACGATCGGGCGGAACTGTCTCGTGTCTTGCGCGAACATTACGGCAGCCGCTGGCCCAAGATGCGCGACGGCTTGGAGCGCTCCGGCGAGACGGTCGCGAAATATGGATTTGCGATTTCGGTCGGCGACTGGCACGACGACATCGGCGCCGCCGGCGTCGCGCTCAGGCTCAACGACGGAACCGGTCCTTACGCATTCAATTGCGGCGCGCCCGCATTCCGCTTCACGGAAGAGCGTTTGATCAACGACATTGGACCGCGTCTGCTTGCGATGGTAAGGAACATCGAAGCGGCACTCGGGGGTCTGATGCCGCATTCCAAAAAAGACGTCAGCAAAAAGCTGAAATCAGGAGGGAAAGTTGCGCGTGTGGCCGAGGGGATCAGATAGCCTTTGTCATCATCGGGAGCGGTTCACATCGCCCCTTCGCTCACTGAACACAGTGGGCGAGACGAGATGACGCAGGCACAGCTCGCGCAGGGGACATCGCCCCTGCTCGCGGTTCGCGACGTCAGCGTCGTGTTCGGCGGCATCGTCGCGCTCAATGGTGTGTCCTTTGACATGCACAAGGGCCAGATCCTCGGCTTGATCGGCCCTAACGGCGCCGGCAAGACCACGCTCTTCAACTGCCTCTCGCGGCTCTACCAGCCGTCGTCCGGCGACATCCTGATGGAGGGCGCGAGCATCCTGACGCGCCCGCCGCACCGGATCGCGGAGATCGGCATCGGCCGCACCTTTCAGAACGTGGCGCTGTTTCCGAATTTGTCGGTGATGGACAATGTCCGCGTCGGCACCCATGCCCGCACCTCCAGCGACATCATCAGCGACTCGCTGCGGCTGGCCTGGGTTCGCCGCAGCGAGAGCGACGTCAACAAGAAGGTGCACGAGATCCTCGCCTATCTCGACCTCGAGGACGTCGCCCACACCGTCGTGTCGGGCCTGCCGTTCGGCACGCAGAAGCGCGTCGAGCTGGCGCGCGCGCTCGCTGCCGATCCGAAGATCCTGCTGCTCGACGAGCCCGCCGGCGGCCTCAACCACGAGGAAGTCTACGTGCTCGGCGACCTCATCCGCCGCATCCGCGACGAACGCCACATGACCGTGCTGCTGGTCGAGCATCACATGGGCCTCGTGATGTCGATCGCCGACCACGTCGTCGCGCTGAATTTCGGCAAGAAGCTCGCGGAAGGCACACCCGCCCAGGTGCAGGCGGATCCCGACGTCATCAAGGCCTATCTCGGGAGCAAGGACCAATGACGACGCTGCTCAACGTCAAGGACCTGCGCGCCTATTACGGCCAGGTCCAGGCCCTCCACGGTCTGTCCTTCTCGCTCAGCGAGGGATCGCTGACCACGTTGCTGGGGGCCAACGGCGCCGGCAAGACCACCACGCTGCGCGCGATCTGCAACATGGTGCGCTCAACCGGCGGCATCGAGTTCGACGGCAAGCCGCTGAACAACCGCTCCACCGAGAGCATCGTGCGGTTCGGCATCGCCCATGTGCCGCAGGGCCGCGGCACCTTCACCACCATGACGGTGGAGGAAAACCTCCAGCTCGGCGCGATCACCCGCAAGGACAGCGCCGGCATCGTCTCCGACATCGAGCGCATGTATGCGCATTTCCCGGTGCTCAAGCAGCGGCATACCCAGCAGGCCGGCACGCTCTCGGGCGGCGAGCAGCAGATGCTGGCGGTCGCCCGCGCCCTGATGCTGCGGCCGCGGCTGATGCTGCTGGACGAGCCTTCGTTCGGCCTGGCGCCGCTGGTGGTGCGCGACCTGTTCGGCATCCTCGGCAAGATCAACCGCGAGGACAAGGTGTCGATCCTGGTGGTCGAGCAGAACGCCCAGCTCGCGCTGGAGCTCGCCGACCAGGCCTATGTGATCGAGACCGGGCGCATCGTGATGTCGGGCAACGCCAAGGACATCGCGAACAACGAAGAAATCCGCAAATCCTACCTGGGTTACTGAGGAGCCGGCACGATGGAGCTGTTCACCAACCAAGTGCTGGCCGGCATCGCCACGGGCGCGATCTACGCCTGCATGGCGCTCGCCGTGGTCATGATCTATCAGGCGATCGACCATCTCAACTTCGCCCAGGGTGAGATGGCGATGTTCTCGACCTTCATCTCCTGGCAGCTGATGCAATGGGGCATCCCATATTGGGCTGCCTTCGTGATCACGCTGGCATTGTCCTTTGTCGGCGGCATCGCGATCGAGCGCATCCTGTTCAAGCCGCTCGCCAAGGCGCCGGTGCTGACCAACGTCGCCGGCTTTATCGCGCTGTTCGCGATCATCAACTCCTCGGCCGGCCTGATCTGGGACTTCACCATTAAGCAGTATCCGACCCCGTTCGGCTCCTCGCCCTTCCTCGGCAGCCAGCTGATCTCGACCCACCAGGCCGGCATGATCGGCGTCACCGTGCTGCTGCTGCTCGGCCTCTACTTCTTCTTCCAGTACACCAAGATCGGCCTCGCCATGCGCGCGGCCGCCTCCGTGCCTGAATCGGCCCGACTGGTCGGCATCAACACGAGCTGGATGATCGCGCTCGGCTGGGGCATGGCGTCCGCGATCGGTGCGATCGCCGGCATGCTGATCGCACCGGTCGTGTTCCTCGAGCCCAATATGATGGGCGGCGTGCTGATCTACGGCTTCGCCGCGGCGGTGCTCGGCGGACTGACCAGCCCGTTCGGCGCCGTGGTCGGCGGCTTCCTGGTCGGCGTCTTCGAGAACCTCGCCGGCACCTACATTCCCGGCGTCGGCAACGAGCTGAAGCTTCCGATCGCGCTCGCGCTGATCATTTCCGTCCTGGTCGTCAAACCCGCTGGCCTGTTCGGCCGGCAAATCGTCAAGCGAGTTTGATCATGAGCGCTGCAGAAGACGTCGTCACGGAAGCCCCGGCCGTCGAGGCGGTTCCGAAGCGGGCGATGACGCTGGGCACGGGCACCTCTCTGTTGGTGCTGGCGGTGCTGTTGATCGTGCCGGTGTTCGTCAAGAACTTCATCATCTTCCAGATGACGATGCTCCTGATCTACGGGCTCGCGGTGCTGGCCTTGAACATCCTGACGGGCGGCTCCGGCCAGTTCTCGCTCGGCCAGAGCGCCTTCTACGCCGTGGGCGCTTATACGTCGGCGGTGCTGATGGAGTACTTCAACGTCAACTATGCGCTGACAATTCCGATTTCCGCCGCGGTCTGCTTCGCATTCGGCTACCTGTTCGGCAAGCCGGCGCTGCGGCTGTCGGGCGTCTATCTCGCGCTCGCGACCTTTGCGCTTGCCACCGCGATGCCGCAGCTGCTGAAGCTGAACTTCCTCGAGCACTGGACCGGCGGCGTGCAGGGCCTCGTCGTCACCAAGCCCGACGCGCCGTTCGGGCTGCCTATGTCGCAGGACACCTGGCTCTACTACTTCTCGCTCGCCGTCGTGCTCGCGATCTACATCTTCTCGGTCAACCTGCTGCGCTCCCGGTCGGGCCGCGCCTTCATGGCGATCCGCGACAACGAGATCGCGGCCTCCTCGATGGGCGTCAACGTCGCACTGTACAAGACGCTGGCCTTCGGCGTGTCCGCCGGCATCACCGGCGTTGCCGGCTCGCTTGGCGCCATCGCCGTGCAGTTCGTCGCGCCCGACAGCTACACGATCACGCTTGCGATCTCGCTGTTCCTCGGCATGGTCGTCGGTGGCGTCGGCTGGCTGCCCGGCTCGTTCGTCGGCGCCGCCTTCATCATCTTCGTGCCGAACATGGCGGAGGGCATCTCCAAGGGCCTCTCCGGCGCGGTGTTCGGCGTACTCCTGTTCGCCGTCATCTACCTCGTGCCGCACGGCGCGAGGCAGATTGCGATCATGGGCCAGCAACTCGTCGGCCGGCTCAGAAAGAACTGACAACCCGTTGATTAAGCTAAGGAGACCCGAATTGTTTTTTGAAAGAACACTGCGAACCGCTGCGCTGGTGACGGCAACGGCGGTCATCACTCTCACCTCCGGCGCCGCATTCGCCCAGAAAAAATATGACACCGGCGCGTCCGATACCGAGATCAAGATCGGCAACATCATGCCGTATAGCGGTCCGGCCTCGGCCTATGGCATCATCGGCAAGACCGAAGAAGCCTACTTCAAGATGATCAACGACAAGGGCGGCATCAACGGCCGCAAGATCAACTTCGTCACCTATGACGACGGCTATTCGCCGCCGAAGGCCGTCGAGCAGGTCCGCAAGCTGGTCGAGAGCGACGAGGTGATCGTCGTGTTCAACCCGCTCGGCACGCCCTCGAACAGCGCGATCCAGAAATACCTCAACGCCAAGAAGATCCCGCAGCTGTTCGTCGCCACCGGCGCCACCAAGTGGAATGACCCGAAGAACTTCCCCTGGACCATGGGCTGGCAGCCGTCCTACCAGAGCGAAGCGCAGATCTACGCGAAATGGCTGTTGAAGGAAAAGCCGGACGCCAAGATCGCGATCCTCTATCAGAACGACGATTTCGGCAAAGACTACCTCAAGGGCACCAAGGACGGCCTGGGCGCCAAGGGCGCGTCCATGATCATCATGGAAGAAAGCTACGAGGTGTCCGAACCCTCGATCGACGGTCACATCGTCAAGATCAAGGCGGCCAATCCCGACGTCCTGCTGATCTACGCGACGCCGAAGTTCGCGGCCCAGACCATCAAGAAGACCGCCGAGCTGAGCTGGAAGCCGCTGCAGATCCTCACCAACGTGTCGATCTCGGTCGGCAGCGTGATGAAGCCGGCCGGCTTCGAGGCCTCGCAGGGCGTGCTGTCGGCGGCCTATGCCAAGGACTCCACGGACCCGCAGTGGGCCAACGACCCCGGCATGAAGAAGTGGAACGAGTTCGTCGACAAGTACATGCCGGGTGCCGACAAGTCCGACACCAGCATGGTCTACGGCTACGGCGCGGCGTCGACGCTGGCCAAGGTCCTGGAGATGTGCGGCGACGATCTGACCCGGGCCAACATCATGAAGCAGGCGGCCTCGTTGAAGGATTTCGCACCGGATACCCTGCTGCCCGGCGTCAAGATCAACACCAGCCCAACCGACTTCGCCCCGATCGCCCAGCTCCAGATGCAGCGTTTCAAGGGCGAGAAGTGGGAACTCTTCGGCGAGATCATCAGCGGCGACATCGCCACGGAGTGACGCTCTGACGCTATAGTCCGACACATCGAGAAGCCCCCGCGAACGAATCGCGGGGGCTTTTTGTTGACGTCCCGCATCAATCTTGTTCAATGCGGCGGCGATCCGTTCCGGGTGGAGAAAGATGACTGCCGTTCGATTTCAGGTTGCGGGCGTTCTGGCCGCATTCGCGTTGTGCACTGCGATGAGCGGCCCGGTCCTGGCGCAGAAGAAATACGACAGCGGCGCTTCCGATACCGAGATCAAAATCGGCAACATCATGCCCTATAGCGGCCCGGCCTCCGCCTATGCGGCGATCGGCAAGGCCGAGGAAGCCTATTTCAACAAGATCAATGCCGAGGGCGGCATCGGCGGCCGCAAGATCAAGTTCATCTCCTACGACGACGGCTATTCGCCGCCGAAGACGGTGGAGCAGGCCCGCAAGCTGGTCGAGAGCGACGGGGTGCTGCTGATCTTCGGCTCGCTCGGCACCTCCACCAACGGCGCCATCCGCAAATACATGAACGAGAAGAAGGTGCCGCAATTGTTCGTGGCGAGCGGCGCTTCGAAGTGGAACGATCCGAAGCAATATCCCTGGACCATGGGCTGGCAGCCGAGCTACGCCAGCGAGGCGCGCATCTACGCCAAATACATCATGAAGGAGAAGCCGGACGGCAAGATCGGCGTGCTCTATCAGAACGACGATTTCGGCAAGGACTACCTGAAAGGGCTGAAGGATGGCCTTGGACCCAAGGCCTCGATGATCGTGCTGGAAGACGGTTACGACACGTCGGAGCCGGCAATCGACGAGCACGTTGTGAAATTGAAGGCCTCCGGCGCCGACATTTTCGTCAGCATCACCACCCCGAAATTTGCAGCGCAGGCGATCAAGAAGGCGGCCGAGATCGGCTGGCATCCGGTCCACATCATCTCCAACGTCTCGGCCTCGGTCGGCGGCGTGCTCGAGCCGGCGGGGCTCGAGATCTCGCAAGGGATCCTGTCGGCGAGCTACACCAAGGACGGCTCCGACCCGCAATGGAATGCCGATGACGGCATGAAGAAATTCTACAACTTCCTCGCCAAATACGATCCCAAGGCCAACAAGCTCGATGCCGGCGTGGTGTTCGGCTATGCCGCCGCGCAGACCATGGTGAAGGTGCTGCAAATGTGCGGCGACGACCTCACCCGCGACAACGTCATGAAGCAGGCCGCCTCCTTGAAGGATTTCCAGCCCGACACGCTGTTGCCAGGCATCAAGATCAACACCGCAGCCGACGATTTCGCCCCGATCGAGCAGCTCCAGATGATGCGCTTCAAGGGCAAGAAGTGGGAGCTGTTCGGGGACGTGATCTCGAGCGAGCTCGACCACTGAAGCCGCGCAACTCAAACTCGCTCCTGATCGGTTCATCAACTCAAGCGGATGTCGCTTCTCGCAGTCGCACACGAGCCGCGGCCGCCCCTGACTACTAAAGAAGCAGCCCCCGCGACCCCGCCGCAGGGGCTTTCTGTTGTAGGCATCAGGTAAATCGTATTGAATTGCGGCTGCGTCACCAAAAACAGGCAACACAAGAAAAGGGACGCACACACACCAAGAAAATAGGGAGATAGGAATGCCCGCTGTCACCGGCAAACTTGCGGCCGCGTCACTGGCGCTCGCGCTCATTGCGGCCTCGGCCTCCACTGCATCGGCCCAGAAGAAATACGACACCGGCGCGACCGATACCGAGATCAAGGTCGGCAACATCATGCCTTACAGCGGACCGGCCTCCGCCTACGGCATCATCGGACGGACCGAAGCCGCCTATTTCAAGAAGATCAACGACGACGGCGGCATCAACGGTCGCAAGATCAACTTCATCAGCTACGACGACGCCTACTCGCCGCCGAAAACGGTGGAGCAGGCGCGCAAGCTGGTCGAGAGCGACGAGGTGCTGTTCATCTTCAACTCGCTCGGCACGCCGCCGAACTCGGCGATCCACAAATACATGAACTCGAAGAAGGTGCCGCAGCTCTTCGTCGCCACCGGCGCCACCAAGTGGAACGATCCGCAGAACTTCCCCTGGACCATGGGGTGGCAGCCCAACTACCAGAGCGAGACGCAGATCTACGCGAAGTGGCTGCTGAAGAACAAGCCCGACGCCAAGATCGCCGTGCTGTTCCAGAACGATGATTACGGCAAGGATTATCTCAAGGGCCTGAAGGACGGCCTCGGCGCCAAAGCCGCGTCGATGATCGTCGTGGAGGAGAGCTACGAGACCTCCGAACCGACCATCGACAACCACATCGTCAAGCTGAAGTCGACCGGCGCCGACGTCTTCATGAACATCACGACGCCGAAATTCGCAGCCCAGGCGATCAAGAAGAACGCCGAGATCGGCTGGAAGCCGCTGCACTTCCTCAACAACGTCTCTGCCTCCGTCGGCAGCGTGATGAAGCCTGCCGGCTTCGAGAACGGCCAGGACATCATCTCGGCCGATTATCTGAAGGACGTATCGGATCCGCAGTGGGCCAATGATGCCGGCATGAAGGACTTTCTCGCCTTCATGACCAAATACTTCCCCGAGGGCGACAAGCTCGATAAGGGCACGATCGTCGGCTATGCCGTGGCCCAGACCCTGGTTCAGGTCTTGAAGCAGTGCGGTGACGATCTCACGCGCGAGAACGTCATGAAGCAAGCGGCGAATCTGAAGGACTTCCGCACCGAGGCCCTGCTGCCGGGCGTAAAGATCAACACCTCGCCGACCGATTTCGCGCCGATCAGCCAGCTTCAACTCGAGAAGTTCAAAGGCGAGAAGTTTGAGCTGTTCGGAGACGTGATCAGCGCCGACGTCGGCGGTTAGCCCCATCAAGGACGCGACGACGGAAACCCCCTGCGAACCATCGCAGGGGGTTTTTGCTTGCGCGGCGATTATGATCACGCGATTGCACAATCGAATGATGGCAAAGCCGGCTTACGCTTTGGCGCATGATGCGGTAGGCAGGTGAGCGGCGCGTTCGCCGCCAGTCTTTCCTGTCCGCTCAAGGCCCTTCGTCATGACCGACCGACGCCCCCTGCTCCGCGCGCTCTACGACGCCGCCGTTGCCGCCGCTCATCCGAGCACAATTCTGGCGCCGCACCTGCGGCCCGCGCCAAAGGGACGCGTGATCTGTCTCGCCGCCGGCAAGGGCGCGGCCGCGATGGCCGCCGCCGCCGAGCGGCATTATCTCGACACGCTCGGGCTCGCACCAGAACGCCTCGTCGGCATCGCCACCACGCGTCACGGCTACGGCGTGCCGACGCGCCGCATCCGCGTGGTCGAGGCCGGTCATCCCGTGCCCGACGAAGCCGGCCTGAAGGGCGCGGCCGACACGCTGGCGCTCGCGGCCGAGGCCGGGCCGGACGATCTGCTCTTGGTGCTGCTCACCGGCGGCGGCTCGGCGAACTGGATCGCGCCCGTCAACGGCATCAGCTTCGGGCAGAAGCAGGCGGTCAACAAGGCGCTGCTCCGCTCCGGCGCGCCGATCGGCGAGATGAATGTCGTGCGCAAGCATCTGTCGCGGATCAAGGGCGGGCGGCTGGCGCGCGCCGGCAAAAATGCCGCCGAGATCGTGACGCTTGCGATTTCCGACGTGCCGCATGACGATCCCTCCGCGATCGCCTCGGGTCCGACCGTGCCCGATCCGACGACGCTCAATGATGCGCGCGCCATTGTCGCCAGGTACAAGCTCGACATCGACGATGCCGTCCGCCGCGCGCTGGACGACCCCGCCAACGAGAGCTGCAAGCCCGGTGATGCCGCCTTCGCGCGCGCGCATTTCGAATTGATCGCACGTCCGAAGCAATCGCTCGACGCTGCGGTCAAACTCGCGCATGAGGCCGGTTACGAGACGATCGATCTCGGCGCCGACCTCGAAGGGGAGGCCCGCGACGTTGCCGCCGATCACGCCAGGCTGGCGCTTCAGGCCCGCGCGCAGGGCAAGCGGGTCGCGATCCTCTCCGGCGGCGAGCTCACGGTCACCGTGCGCGGCAATGGCCGCGGCGGGCCGAACCAGGAATATGCGCTGGCGCTCGCCGGCCTCTTGAAGGACACGCCTGACATCTCCGCGCTCGCCGGCGACACCGACGGCGCCGATGGCGGTGCCGGCAATCCCACTGATCCCGCCGGCGCGCTTATCGACGCGGCGACGTTCGCGAAGATGGCGGCGCAGGGGCTGCAGCCGCAGGCCTATCTCGACAACAACGACGCGACCACGTTCTTCGAGGCGACGGGCGATCTGTTGCTGCCGGGGCCTACGCTGACCAATGTGAACGACATCAGGGTAATCCTCGTCGACTGACACGGCGGCATCGCCATCCCGCCGGCGCCGCGCGCGTTCGGCGGGACGACATGGTTAACGATCTCTGAATTCTCGTCGGTGTCCTCTTTTCCAGGGCGCGGCATCGCCGCCCTTAACCTCGCGTTCGCCGCAGTTTCAGGAACATGTCCCGAAATTGGGCGAATTGTCGGGCTGATCTACCGCGAGATGTACGCGCTCTCGCCCGACCAGGTGCACCCGGGCACGCCGATCAAGGACCTGATCGAGCATCGGCTCAAACTGGGCCTGAGCATCGGCGGAGAAGCCGGCGCCTATGTCCGTGCCCGCACCGAGGGTTCGGTCGTCAGTGAGCAGACGGTCCAGCAATTCGCCGACGGACGAATCATCGCCTACACCATTCATCCCCTGCCCGACGGCGGCGGCATGGCGACGCACGAGGACATTACAGAGCGCGAAGAGCTCAGTCGGCGGTTGCAGGAGCGCAACTTCCAGTTCGACATCGCGATCAACAACATGTCGCACGGACTCTGCTTCTTCAGCGCCGACCATCGGCTGGTGGTCTGCAACACGCACTTTATCGAGATGTACGGCCTGCCGCCCGACCGCGTTCGTCCGGGCACGCCGCTCCAGGAGATCCTCGACCTACGCTACGAGGTCGGCAGCGTGCCGGCGATGACGCGGGAGGAATACGCCAAATGGCGGACCGATGTCGCCATGTCAGCCGAGGCCATGGACAGCATCGTCGAGATGCAGAACGGGCGAACCTTCAAGATCAGGCACCGACCGATGCCCGATCTCAGGTGGGTCGCGACCCACGAAGACATCACCGAGCAGCGCAAAGCGGAATTGCAGATCGCGCATATGGCGCACCACGACGCGCTGACGGACCTCGCCAATCGCGCCCTGCTCGGCCAGCGCCTCAAGCAGGCGCTCGAACAGGGCGGGATGTTCGCGATCCACCACGTCGATCTCGACAAGTTCAAGGCCGTCAACGACACCCTGGGCCACCAGGCCGGCGACATCCTGCTGCAGGATGTCAGCCGCCGCCTCAAGCAGCTCGCGCGCGACAGCGATACGGTCGCGCGCATGGGTGGCGATGAATTCGTGATCCTCCAGACGCCGATTTCCGATTCGAGCGAGGCGGACCTGCTGGCGCGCGACGTTGTCAGGACGCTGAGTGCTCCGTTCGGGCTCGACGGACACCAGACCATTGCGGGCGCGAGCATCGGGATCGCGATTGCGCCTGGCGACGGCTCGACGCCCGAGCAACTCCTGCACAATGCCGATCTGGCCCTGTATCGCGCGAAAAGCGACGGCCGCGGCATGCACTGCTTCTTCGAACCGGCCATGGGCGAAGAGGCGCAAAGCCGTCGCGCGCTGGAGCAGGACCTGCGCAACGGCCTTGCCGCCGGCCAGTTCGAACTGCACTACCAGCCGGTCGTGAAGACCGACGGCGGCGAGATCAGCGGCTTCGAAGCCTTGATCCGCTGGCGACATCCCCGGCGCGGACTGGTCGCGCCCAACAGCTTTATCCCGCTTGCGGAAGAGATCGGCCTGATCGTGCCGATCGGCGAATGGGTGATCCGGCAGGCCTGTGCCACTGCAAGCCGATGGCCGGACCATCTGCACGTCGCCGTCAACATCTCGGCGGTGCAATTCCGCCAGCCGGGCCTGACGGAGGTGATCGTCGGCGCGCTGGCGGCCTCCGGCCTCGATCCGCGGCGGCTGGAGATCGAGATCACGGAAAGCGTGTTTCTGCAGGACAGGAACGGAACGCTGACGACGCTGCACCAGCTCCGGGCGCTGGGCATCATGGTCGCCATGGACGATTTCGGCACCGGCTATTCGTCACTGACCTATCTGCAATGCTTCCCCTTCGACAAGATCAAGATCGACCGGTCTTTCGTCAGCGGCGTGGAAAACAATGCGGCATCCCTCAGCATCGTGCGGGCGGTGGCGGCACTGGCGCGCGGGATGGGCATGACGACGACGGCGGAGGGGGTGGAGAGCAGGAGCAACGGGACCGGATCGCAGCGGAGGGCTGCACGGAAATGCAGGGCTATTTGTTCAGCCCTCCGTTGCCCGCCGAGGAAATCGAGCGCCATTTCCTGTCCGCGAAAACACCTGCCATGCCCGACCGGTTCGCTCTGCGGCATAACCGCCGCCAGCCCGCCCGCGCTTCCGGGTTTGATGCCCGGTCGCCGGGCAATCAACCGTCAAAACTCGTTGGCGATCTTCGAGAGCATCCCGAGCAGGGCTTCGCGGTTGGACGGCCCGAGCAGCTCGTTCAGCCGGGCCTCGTGCTTGGTGGCGACGAGCTTCTTGGCGCGGGCCAGCACGGCCTTGCCCTTGTCGGTCAGCACCAAGATGTGCGAGCGGCGGTCGTTGGTGGAGCGGATCCGCGCGCAAAGGTCGCGGCTCTCGAGATTGTCGAGCATCGCCACGAAATTCGGGCGCAGGATGCCGAGGGTGGAGGCGATCTCGGTCTGGTTACGGCCGGGGTTTTTCTCGACCAGCAGCAGCACGGAGAACTGCGCCGGCGTGAGCTGGAGCGAGGCCATGCAGCGCAGGAAGTTCTCGAACACCTTGAGCTGTGCCCGCTTCAGGACATAGCCGAGCTGCTCCGAGAGCTCGCCGAGCTGGAGGGCTTCGCCGGGCCCGTCGGCCGCGTCCTTGCGGCCCTTGGCGGTCTCGGCGGGTTTTTCAGAGGACTTTTCAGCGGTTTTGGAAACGGTCATCGCCTCATGCTCGCAATCCCGTTAAGTTCGGGAGGATCGTTCGCCACTCTTGATGTTATATTTGATAATTGTTATGGACCATATCAAATATCGTCAGCGCTGTTCAATGGCTGTGAGCGGACCGTCCACCACAATCAGGGGACCGGTCCTGAATCTTTGAGGGGAGCGTCCGGTCTTGAATACCACCATCATGCTGTTCCTGCTGCAGGACGGCATCACCAATGGCGCGATCTATGCGCTGCTCGGCCTGGCGCTGGTGCTGGTGTTCGCCGTCACCCGCGTCATCCTCATTCCCCAAGGCGAATTCGTCACCTATGGCGCGCTGACCTATGCCTCGCTGGCCGCGGGCCAGATGCCGGGTACGGCGAAACTCGCGCTCGCCCTGGGCATTGGCGCCTTCGTGTTCGACCTGTTCGCCGCGCGCAAGGCGCTGCACGGACGCCTGATCCTGCGCAGCGTCATCACCAATATCGTGCTGCCGGCCATCGTGCTGGCGCTGACCGTCTACTACGCCGCTCAGAAGCCGCCGGTTGCGGTCTGCATCGCACTGTCGCTGGTGATCGTGGCGATGATCGGCCTGTTTCTCTACCGCATCGCATTCCAGCCGCTGGCGCACACCTCCGTGCTGGTGCTGTTGATCGCCTCGGTGGGCGTTCACCTCGCGCTTCAGGGTTTGGGCCTTTTGTTCTTCGGCGCCGAAGGCCAGCGCGGACCTGCCGTGCTGTCCGGCTCCTTCACCAGCGGTGCGCTGCGCTTCACCGGCCAGAGCATCACGGTCTATGGCATTACCATCGCCTTCATCGTCGGGCTGTGGCTGTTCTTTGGGTTGACACTTTACGGCAAGGCGCTGCGCGCGACCGCTGTGAACCGGCTCGGTGCCCGGCTCGTCGGCATCCGCACCACGCTGTCCGGGCAGATCGCCTTCCTGCTGGCGTCCGTCATCGGCGCACTGTCGGGCATCATGATCGTGCCTATCACGACGCTGTATTACGACTCGGGCTTCCTGATCGGCCTGAAGGGCTTTGTCGCCGCGATCATCGGCGGGCTTGTCAGCTACCCCCTCACCGCCGTCGCGGCGCTGGTCGTCGGCATCGTCGAGGCGTTCTCGTCCTTCTATGCCTCCAACTACAAGGAGGTGATCGTTTTCATGCTCTTGATTCCCGTGCTGCTGCTGCGCTCGCTCGCGGCGCCTGCGGTCGAGGAAGAGAAGGACTGACGCCAAGATGCAGAGCCGGCTCCCCATCCTCATCTTCGCGCTGATCATGGCGGCGATCCCGTTTGTTCCGGGCATGCCCCCATTCTGGATCGTGCTGCTCGACAATATCGGCCTCGCGGCCCTGGTCGCGATGGGCCTCGTGCTGCTGACCGGCGTCGGCGGCCTGACCTCGTTTGGACAAGCGGCCTTCGTCGGCTTCGGCGCCTACACCACCGCGGTGCTGTCGACAACCTACGGCATGTCGCCCTGGCTGACGCTACCACTGTCGCTGCTGGTCAGCGGATTGCTGGCGGTGCTGCTCGGCCTCGTCACGGTCCGTCTCTCCGGCCATTATCTGCCGCTCGGCACGCTCGCCTGGGGACTCGGCTTGTTCTATCTCTTCAGCAAGCTGGAATTTTTGGGAAGAAACGACGGCATCTCGGCGATCCCGCCGCTGTCGATCGGCTCGTTCAAAATGCTCTCGCCCGGCTCGATCTACTACGCGATCTGGGTTGCCGTGATCCTCTCGGCGTTGCTCACGATGAACCTGCTGGACTCCCGCACCGGCCGCGCCATCCGCGCGCTCCGGCGCGGCCATGTCGCGGCCGAGGCGTTCGGCGTGCACACCCCGCGGGCGAAAATGCTGGTGTTCATCCATGCCGCCGTGCTCGCCGGCCTCTCCGGCTGGCTCTACGCCCATCTTCAGCGCGCGGTGAACCCGACGCCGTTCGGCGCGCAGGCGGGCATCGAGTATCTCTTCATCGCCGTGGTCGGCGGCGCCGGCTATGTCTGGGGCGGCGTCCTGGGCGCGGCGCTGGTCGTGGTCCTGAAGGAAGTGCTGCAGAGCTACCTGCCGTTGATCCTGCCCGGCTCGGGCCAGGTTGAAACCATCGTGTTCGGCATCATGCTGGTGGCGTTGCTCCAGCTCGCCCCCGGCGGCGTCTGGCCCTGGCTGATGTCGTTCCTGCCCCAGGCTACCGGTGGCAAAAAGCCGGACACCTCGCTGAAATTGGAGCAGCGCACCCGCTCCCCCGGCCAATCCAGCGTCCTGCTCCAGGTCGAGAAGGCCCGGAAACAATTTGGCGGCGTGGTCGCGGTGAACAACGTCTCCTTCGACGTCCAGGCTCGCGAGATCGTCGCGCTGATCGGCCCCAACGGCGCCGGCAAGAGCACCACCTTCAACCTGATCACCGGCGTGCTGTCGGCCAGCTCGGGCTCGATCTCCGTGCTCGGCAACAAGGTCGACAGGGCGCCGCCGCAGGAGATCGTCAAGCTCGGCATCTCCCGCACCTTCCAGCACGTCAAGCTGGTGCCTGATATGACCGTGCTGGAAAACGTCGCGATCGGTGCCCATCTGCGCGGCCATTCGGGGCCGATCTCCTCGATGCTGCGGCTCGACCGCACTGATGAGACAAAGCTGCTCGCCGAAGCCGCCCGCCAGATCGAGCGCGTCGGACTTGGCGAGCAGATACATCAGCTCGCAGGCTCGCTCTCACTGGGACAGCAACGGATCGTCGAGATCGCCCGTGCGTTGTGCGTCGATCCGATGCTGCTGCTGCTCGACGAGCCGGCCGCCGGCCTGCGCCACATGGAGAAGGAGCGGCTCGCGGCGCTGCTGCGCGAGCTGCGCGACGGCGGCATGAGCGTGCTGCTGGTCGAGCACGACATGGGCTTCGTCATGAACCTCGCCGACCGCATCGTGGTGCTCGATTTCGGCACCAAGATCGCGGAAGGAACGCCGGCCACGATCAAGACCAATCCCGAAGTGATCAAGGCCTATCTCGGAGTGGCGGCATGAGCGCGCTGTTGTCCGTCGCCGACGCCCATGTCGCCTATGGCAAGGTCGAGGCCGTGCGCTCGGTCTCGCTCGAAGTCGGCCAGAACCAGATCGTCACCATCGTCGGTGCCAACGGCGCCGGCAAGACCACGCTGCTCTCCGCCATCATTGGCATCTTGCCGCTGAAGGGGCGCGTTTCATTCGCAGGTCAGGATCTGTCGCGGCTCGACATCGAGGACCGCGTCGCCATGGGGCTTGGCCTCGTTCCCGAGCACCGCGAATTGTTCGTGACCATGAATGTCGAGGACAATCTCGAGTTAGGGGCCTTCCGCATCGAGAGAAGCAAGGCGAAAACCTCGATGGAGCGGGTCTACACGCTGTTTCCGCGGCTCAAGGAGCGGCGCAAGCAGCTCGCCGGCACGCTCTCCGGCGGCGAGCAGCAGATGCTCGCGATGGGCCGCGCACTGATGGGCGAGCCCAAGCTCCTGATGCTGGACGAGCCGAGCCTCGGCCTCGCCCCGATCATCGTCGCCGACATTTTCCGCATCGTCACCGAACTGCGCGCCGCCGGCGTCTCCGTGCTGCTGGTCGAGCAGAACGCGCAGGCGGCATTGAAGATCGCGGATCAGGCCTATGTCATGGAGCTCGGCGAGTTCGTGCTCAGCGGCAAGGCCAGCGACATCGCGGCGAACGAGCGCGTGGCGGCGAGCTATCTCGGCTTCCAGCACGAAGGCGCGAGTGTGTTGTAGTTTCGAGACGCTTCCTCAAACTCATCTGTCATCGTCCGCCTAGTGCGCAATTGCGCACAGGGGCGGACGATCCAGTATTCCAAAGACCGCTATGCTTGAACCGAGGCGCCGCGGCGTACTGGATGCCCCGCCTTCGCGGGGCATGACATCGGAGGATTCAGGGAGAGACGAAGATCGTGGCCTAGCTTGCCCCCTTCTCCCCCTTCAGCGCCGCCACCTCCGCCTCCAGCTCCGCGATTTTCGCATCCCTTGCCGCCAGCGCCGCTGCCACATCGCCAGCGTCGAACTTCTGCGGGATGTGCTGCGGGCAGTTCGTGTCCCACGCTTCGATCTTGAACAGGATCACCTGCTCGGGCCGAGCCCGATAGCCTTTCGGCATCAGCGATGTCGTCAGCGCCTCGTCGTCCTCGACCACCCGCGCTTCGCCCCAGATCTTCACCCGGCGGCGATGGGCGTAGTCCATCACGAAGATGTAGGCCTTGGGATTTTCGGATAGGTTTCCCTGCGTGATGTATTGCCGATTGCCGGCGTAGTCCGTGAAAGCCAGCGTCTGCTTGTCCAGCACCTTCAAGAAGCCCTTCGGGCCGCCACGATGCTGGATGTAGGGCTGGCCGTCGGCCGAGGCCGTGGCGAGATAAAAGCTGTTGGCGTCGGCCAGAAACGCCGCGAGCTTCTCATCGACCTCGGTGCGCCAGCCGCGCTGCTCGGCATGCGCATAGCCTTCGCGTGATCCCTTGCGGGTCTGGATCGACTTCACCGCCGGCGTGAACGCCACGTCGCTGGCGTAGGTGTGAGTTGCCGTCATCGGAACGTCTCCTGAAATCCCGGCGCATCCCTGCGACTTCGCGATCTAAAGTGGACTTTTCGCAGGCTAAAACAATCGTCCCGCTTGACACTTCATCATTGCGGTATAGGCAATAATGCCATGGATCGCCTCGAAGCCATGCATGTTTTCGTCACCGTCGCCGACCTGCGCGGCTTCGCGCCGGCGGCGCGAAAACTGCGGCTGTCGCCCTCCGCGGTGACGCGGCTGATCGCGGCGCTGGAGGAGCATCTCGGCGCGCGGCTGTTGCAGCGGACCACCCGTCAAGTGACCCTGACCGACGTCGGCACGCGCTATCTGGAGCGCGTGCGTCGCATCCTGGCCGATGTCGAGGAGGCCGACGGCTCTGCACGGGAGGAGCGCAACCGGCCGAGCGGGCGGCTGGTGGTGTCGGCGCCGGTCGGCTTCGGCCGGCTCCATGTCGGGCCTGTCATGATCGCCTACCTCAAGCGCTATCCCGAGGTCGCCTGCGAATTGCGGCTGTCGGACAATCTGGTCAATCTCGTGGAAGATGCCGTCGACGTCGCGGTGCGGATCGGCCATCTCGCCGACTCCTCTCTCGTCGCGCGCCAGGTCGGCGAGATGCGGCGGATCGTGGTGGCGACACCTGGCTATCTCAAGCGCCATGGCGAGCCGAAGACGCCGGAGGCATTGCTCGGGCACCAGACCATCGCCTTCGGTCCATCCGCGAACTGGCGCTTCGTGCAGGACGGCCGCGACATCGAGGTGGCGCCGAATCCATGCTTCGCCAGCAACAGCGCCGACGCCGCCCTGCAATATGCCGAGGCGGGCGGCGGCGTGACCCGGGTGCTGGCCTATCAGGCTGCCGAGGGCCTGCGGCGCGGGCGGCTCAGAATCGTGTTGGCGAAATACGAGCAGCCGGCGTTGCCGATCCACATCGTCTACCCGACCTCGCGCCTGCTCTCCGCCAAGGTGCGCGCCTTCGTCGATCTCGTGGTGGAGACCGCGGAGTGGAAATTCGGGTGACGCCCTCACCCCTTCTTCGGCACGACGCGAAAGGTGCCGCTGGCGCGGGCGATCACGGCGCCGTCGGCCTTCGCGAGGCACTGCGCGAAACAGATCGTGCTGCCGGTCTTGATCGCCTCACCCTCGACCGCGAGCCATTGGCCGATCTCGCCGGCGCCGACATAGTCGACCGACAGCGAGATCGTGACCAACGAGGTCGTCCAGCCCGTCGCCTGCGCGCAGCTGTAGCCCATGGCGGCATCGGCCAGCGCCGCGATCAGGCCGCCATGGATCAGCCCGCGCGCGTTGGTGTGCGGTTTCGCCAGCCGCAATCCCACGGTGACGCCGTTGTCGGTCTTCCTGGAGTAAAGCGGCTCCCAGGGATCGGTGAGCGGGGCTTTGCGAAAGTGCGGCTCGAAGCCGGCGGGAATGTCGGTGCTGGTCATGTCCGTCTCGCGTTGGTGGCTCCCGCCATTGAACGCGGCAGACGGGACAGATGCACCACCTACAAAGTTTTAAACGGAATTTGCGCGGGTGTTTGAAAGGAGTGGCGCCGTCGCCCCGCTATCCCTGTCATCACCCGCGAAAGCGGGTGATCCAGTATTCCAGAGACGGTGACGTGATACGGAGAGGCCGCGGCGTACTGGATGCCCCGCTTTCGCGGGGCATGACGGCGCGCCCTAAAACGGCAGCCCCACGTAATTCTCCGACAGCGAGGTCATCGCGGCCTGCGACTGCGTGACATAGTCGAGCTCGGCGAGCTGGATGCGCGCGCCGATGGTGCCGGTGTCGGGGAATTTGTGCAGCATCGAGGTCATCCACCAGGAGAAGCGCACGGCCTTCCAGACCCGCGCCAGCGCCTTCGCCGAATAGGCATCAATGCCGGCGCTGGATTTTTCGTCGTAGAACTCGCGAAACGCACTCGACAGATAATGCGCGTCGCTCGCGGCCAGGTTCAGCCCCTTGGCGCCGGTCGGCGGCACGATATGGGCGGCGTCACCGCACAGGAACATCCTGCCGAAGCGCATCGGCTCGGCGACGAAGCTGCGCAGCGGCGCAATGCTCTTCTCGATCGAGGGGCCCGTGACCAGGCTGTCGGCGGCGTCCTGGTCGAGCCGGCGCTTGAGCTCGTCCCAGAAACGGTCGTCCGGCCATTGGTCGACGTGGTCGTCGAGCGCGCACTGCACATAGTAACGGCTGCGCCTGGTCGAACGCATGGTGCAGAGCGCAAAGCCACGGGCGTGGTTGGAATAGATCAGCTCGTGGCTGACCGGCGGCGTCTCGGAGAGGATGCCCAGCCAGCCGAACGGATAGATGCGCTCGAACTCCTCGATGGCCGAAGCCGGAACGCTGGCGCGGCTGACGCCGTGAAACCCGTCGCAACCGGCGATGAAATCGCAATCGATGGTGTGGGTGACGCCATCTTTCACGTAGGTTACGCGCGGGTGACCGCCGTCGAAATCCTGCGGCTGCACGTCCTTGGCCTCGTAGACCGAGGTGAGGCCGGCGGCCGTGCGCGCATTCATCAGATCGAGCGTGACCTCGGTCTGGCCGTAGATCATGACCGTCTTGCCGGTCGCAGCCTTCATGTCGATGCGGTGGCGGCGCCCGGAGAAGGTGAGTTCGATCCCTTCATGCACCAGCCCTTCGGCATGCGCCCGTGCGCCGGCGCCGATCTGGTCGAGCAGCGCAACTGTTCCCTCCTCCAGCAGTCCGGCACGGATGCGGCCGAGCACATAGTCCGGGCTCTGCCGCTCCAGAATGACATTGTCGATGCCATAATGATGCAGCAGTTGCCCAAGCAACAATCCTGCCGGCCCCGCCCCGATGATTGCGACTTTTGTCCGCAATACTTGCTCCTCCCGATCCTGTAGGCTTTCGGCGTGGCTCGCTTGTCGCGGCCGTCCGCGCACGATAATTATATCATATAACGGTTGGGCAAAAGGGAGTGCGCGGCGGCACGTCGCGCCAGTTCCGGCTTGAACGCGCCGGCCAACTAGATAACATGTTAATTAACGAGACCGGGCCATCGAAGCCCGCCGTCAAAAGAGGGAGAGACGCGTGATGAGGAAAGCCTGTCTGGCGTTGCTGCTGGCAGCAAGCGTGAGCCCTGCGTTCGCGCAGGACAAGACCTTCGATTTGAAGATCTCGCACTGGGTGCCGGCCTCGCATCCACTACAGAAATCGCTGGAGGACTGGGCTGCTGCGGTCGAGAAGGATTCCGGCGGCACCATCAAGGGCAAGGTGTTTCCGGCCCAGCAGATGGGCAAGGCGTTCGACCATTACGACATGGCGCGCGACGGCATCGCCGACGTCACCTATGTCAATCCCGGCTACCAGCCCGGCCGTTTCCCGATCATCGGCGCTGGCGAATTGCCATTCCTGATCTCGGATGCCAAGGGCGGCTCGATGGGGCTCGACGCCTGGTATCGCAAATACGCCGAGAAGGAGATGAAGGACGTCAAATACTGCCTCGCCTTCGTCCACTCGCCCTCCTCCTTCCACTCCCGCACCAAGAAGATCGTGATGCCGGAGGACGTGAAGGGCCTGAAGATCCGCCCCGCCCACGCCACCATGGCGAATTTCGTTACCTCGCTCGGCGGCACCAATGTGCAATCCTCCGCGCCCGAAGTGCGCGACATCATCGAGCGCGGCGTCGCCGATGGCGTCACCTTCCCCTGGGGCTCGCTGGTGCTGTTCGGCATCGACAAGGTGACCAAATACGACATGGAGGCGCCGCTCTACACCACGACCTTCGTGTTCGTCATGAACAAGGACAAGTACAATGCGATGTCCGACAAGCAGAAGGCCGCAATCGACAAGAATTGCACGGTCGAGATGGCGGGCGTGGTCGGCGAGCACTGGGGCAAGTTCGAGGATGCCGGCATCGACAAGGTCAAGGCGGAAACCGGTCACGAGGTCTACAAGCTGACGCCCGAGCAGACCGCCGCCTGGAAGAAGGCCGCCGAGCCGCTGGTGAAGACCTGGTCCGACGGCGCGAAGAAGACCGGCGCGGATCCGGACGCGGCGCTTAGCGAGCTGAAGGCATCGCTGAAGAAGTACAACGCGCTGGCGGAGTAGCTCTTCGTCGAAACACATGCGGCGGCGGGATCATCTCGCCGCCGTTGTTCTGCAGCGGGTCGACACGTGAGGAGCGCAGCGCGCGTCCTCTCCCTCTCTCCCGCGTGAGGATGACGTCTCTTAGGAAGGTCCGATGAAGCGCAGCTGGATGGATCGCGTTATCGATTCGATCGAATGGATCGCAGCGGCCTTCGTCGGCATCGTCGCGCTCGACATCTTCCTGTCGGTGTTGCTGCGCAACACGCTGAACTATTCGATCCCCGATAGTTTCGACATCGGCCGCATGCTGCTCGGCATCCTCATCTTCTGGGGCATCGCCGCGACCTCCTATCGCGGCACCCACATCACCGTCGACCTCGTCTGGGGCAATGTCGGGCCGCGCTACCAGCGCTGGATCGACGTGTTCGCGACCCTGGTGCTGCTGTTCGTCGTGACGGTGCAGACCTGGACGCTGTTCGACAAGGTCCGCGGCACCTACAACGACAACGTCCAAACCTTCGACATGCACATGCCGACCTGGCCGTTCTTCGCGATCGCCTGGATCGGCGACGTCTCCGCCGTGCTGCTGATCGCGATCCGCACCTACCGGTTGATCTTCCATCCCGAAGAGATGCACGACCCCAAGCTGAAGGCGACGGAGTAATCATGAGCACCGATGCCGTCGCCGTTATCGGCTTCGTTTCCCTGTTCGCGTTGATGCTGCTGCGCGTGCCCGTCGGCATGGCCATGGGCCTCGTCGGCGTCTCCGGCTTCTCCTATCTCGTTGGCGCCACGCCGGCGCTGAAGCTGGTCGGCCAGACCTCGATGCGCACGGTGACCGACTACACCTTCGGCGTCATTCCGATGTTTTTGCTGATGGGCTCCTTCGTCAGCAATTCCGGCATGAGCCGCGAACTGTTCCGCGCCGCCAACGGCTTTGTCGGCCATTTGCGCGGCGGACTCGGCATCGCCACCGTCGGCGCCTGCGGCGGCTTTGCCGCGATCTGCGGCTCCTCGGTCGCGACCGCCGCGACCTTCTCCGCGGTCGCTTACCCCGAGATGCGCCGCTTCGGCTATCCGCAGTCGTTTGCCACCGGCGTGATCGCGGCCGGCGGCACGCTGGGTGCGATGCTGCCGCCCTCCACCGTGCTCGCCGTCTACGGCATCATCACCGAGCAGGACATCGGCAAGCTGTTCATCGCCGGCATCATCCCGGGCATCCTGGCGATGACCATGTACATGATCACGATCTTCCTGATCGGTTATTTCCGGCCCGACTTCCTGCCCAAGGGCAAGGAGCTGCCGTGGCGCGAGCGCTTCGCCGGCCTGAAGGACATCTGGGCGCCGGTGCTGCTGTTCGTGTTCGTGATCGGCGGCCTTTACGGCCTGCCCTATTTGCCGCGCTTCACGCCGACCGAAGCGGGCGGCGTCGGCGCCGCCGGCGCCTTCATCATCGGCGTGGCGACCGGCCGGCTCGACCGCGAGAAGATTCTGGCGTCGCTGCTCCAGGCGACGCGCACGGCCGCCGCCGTGTTCACCGTGCTGATCGGCGCCTTGATCTTCGGCTATTTCCTCACGGTGACGCAGACCCCGCAAAAGGTGACGGAATTCCTCACCGGCCTCGGTCTCGGCCCCTACGGCGTGCTGGCGCTGATCATGGTGATGTATCTCGTGCTCGGCTGCCTGATGGACGCCATGGCGATGATCATCCTCACCGTGCCGATCATCTTCCCCGTGATCATGCATCTCGGTTTCGACCCGATCTGGTTCGGCGTCATCATCGTCATGACGGTCGAACTCGGCCTGATCCATCCGCCGGTGGGCATGAACGTCTTTGTCATCAAGAGCGTGGTGAAGGACGTCTCCTTCTCCACCATCTTCAAGGGCGTGATCCCGTTCGTGGCGACAGACCTGGTGCGCCTGGTGATCCTGATCGCCTTCCCGCTGCTGGCGACATGGCTGCCGACGCGGATGATGGCGCATTGAGGAGGTGAAGCGATGACCACGCCGTCGCTGGAAACCAGATACGTCTTTACCGTCACCGCACGCATCGGCGACGTCGTCACCGCCGGCGAGACCGGTATCGGCATTCGCCGCATCATCCCGATCGTCGGCGGCGAGGTGACGGGTGCGATCACCGGCAAGGTGCTGCCGTTCGGCGCGGACTTCCAGACCATCCGCCC
This sequence comes from Bradyrhizobium sp. Kon56, assembly GCF_055807635.1. Lineage (NCBI taxonomy): Bacteria > Pseudomonadati > Pseudomonadota > Alphaproteobacteria > Hyphomicrobiales > Nitrobacteraceae > Bradyrhizobium > Bradyrhizobium sp. Kon56. Next base: position 233,279 of record NZ_JBVVOU010000006.1, read on the forward strand.
GAATGAGCTGATTGATCTCGAAGCGAAGTACGCGTTCCAAACCGATGACGGCGCCACCGTCTATGTCGAGAACAAGGGCATGCGCTTCGGCCCGGTCGAGCTGTTGCAAAAGCTCAAGCGCGGCGAGCCGGTGGATCCCAAACTGATCTATTTCCGCACCGTGCCGAAGTTCGAGACCGGGCATGAGAAATACCGCTGGCTGATGCAGCACATTTTTGTCGGTTCAGCAGCCCGGCATGCGGACCGCGTCGTGATCGACGTGCATCAGGTGATGTGAGTTCATTGACGAGCACGGGCAAATGTGTATAAATACACATCATGAATGACCGGGAAATTATCTCGGTCCTTCAAAGAGATGGCTGGGTCCAAGTGGCTAGAAGGGCAGCCACGTCCAGTTCAAGCACCCCCGCGAAGCAGGGCCAGGTCACGGTCCCTCATCCGAAGCGGGACGTGCCTCTCGGAACACTGAAGAGTATTGAAAAGCAATCCGGCCTGAAGCTGAGGTAAGCGCCATGCGCCACTACATTGGTCTTATCCATAAGGATGCCGACAGCGATTTCGGCGTGTCGTTTCCCGATCTGCCCGGCCTCGTGACCGCAGGAACCACGCTCGACGAGGCACGCGACATGGCCGAGGAAGCGCTGGCGCTTCACCTCGAGGGGATGGCGGAGGACGGCGAACCGATCCCAGAGCCTTCCTCACTCGAAGATATCATGTCCAAGCCCGAGAACCGCTCGGGCGTCGCCATTCTGGTCTCGATGAAGGACGATCTGCCGAAGGTCGTGCGCGTCAATGTCACCTTGCCGGGTGATGTCCTGGAGCAAATTGACAAATACGCCGAGGCCCACGGCTACACGCGATCGGGCCTGCTTGCTCAGGCCGCGAAGAAGCTGATGACCGACGCAGCCTGAGGCGCTTCACGTATTGCGCCGAATGCGGCGCCCAATTGGCTGACGTTTTCCCGTTTCGAAGGAGGCTTCGAAGCGCAACGGCGGGACTTCCCTTGTTGACTCCCCCTGAATTCGTTATACAACATAACTATTCTGACAAGGACGCAAATGACACAGGGAAACGCCGAGACCGCTGACGCGGGCGCCTCCGGGCTTTTGAAGATCGAGCGGGCGGACCGGGTTTTGACCGTCGGCCTCAATCGGCCGGCCAAGCGCAATGCGCTCAACGACGGCATCATCCTGGAGATCGGCGAGTGTTTTGCGGCCCTGCCCGAGGATATCGGCGCCGTCGTCATCCACGGCATCGGCGACCATTTTTCCAGCGGTCTCGACCTCTCCGAACTGACCGACCATGATGCCAGTGGCGGCCTTCTCCATTCCCAGATGTGGCACCGGGTGTTCGACCGCATCCAGTACAGCCGCGTGCCTGTGATCGCCGCGCTCAGGGGCGCCGTGATCGGAGGCGGGCTGGAGCTCGCCTGCGCGGCGCATATCCGTGTCGCCGAACCCTCGACCTATTTCGCGCTGCCGGAGGGGCAGCGCGGCATCTTCGTCGGTGGCGGCGGTTCGGTGCGCCTGCCGCGCCTGATCGGCGTCGCCAGGATGATGGACATGATGCTGACCGGCCGCGTCTATTCCGCGACCGAAGGCACCTCCTACGGCTTTGCGCAATATGTCACGGAAGCCGGCAACGGGCTCGGCAAGGCGATGGAGCTTGCGACCAAGGTCGCCTCCAACGCGCCGCTGACCAACTTCGCCGTGCTCCAGGCGCTGCCGATGATCGCGGAGGCCAATCCGCAGACCGGCCTGTTGATGGAATCGCTGATGGCGACGGTGGCGCAGAGCGACAAAGAGGCAAAACGCAGGATCCGCGAGTTCCTCGAACACAAGACCGCAAAGGTGAAGCCGAAATCATGAGCGCGCAGCCGTCCTCTTCCAGCATGGAGCGCGGCGCGAGCACTTCCCCGCTGCGGCCCATTTCGTTCGGCGATCCCGTCGTCAATATCGAGCGGCGCGACGACGGCACGATTTATCTGCGGCCCAAACAGCCGCTCGGCGATTATCCGGCCCGCATCACCGACCGCCTGCATCACTGGGCGAGCGCGACGCCCGATCGCGTCTTCATGGCCGAGCGCGAAGGTGGCCGCGGCTGGCGCAAGATCAGCTACGCCGAGCTGCTCGCCGCGAGCCGGCACATCGCCTCAGGGCTCATTGCGCGCGGGCTGTCGGCGGAGCGGCCGGTCGTCATCCTCTCCGGCAATTCGATCGACCACGCATTGCTCGCGTTCGGCGCGTTCTATGCCGGCATTCCGTTCTGCCCGGTGTCGCCGGCCTATTCGCTGGTATCGAAGGATTACGGCAAGCTCTCCTACCTGATGAAGCTGCTGACGCCCGGCCTTGTCTTCGCCGAGGACGCCGACAAGTTCGCCGACGCGCTCGCGGCCAACGTCTCGCTCGGCACCGAGATCGCCGCGTCCTACGGCCACGTGCCGGGCCGCGACGTCACCTTGCTCGCCGACCTCATTGCAACCCCGATCCGCGGCGATCTGGACGAGGTCCACGGCAAGATCGGCCCCGACACCATCGCGAAATTCCTGCTGACCTCGGGCTCGACCGGCAACCCCAAGGCGGTCATCAACACCCAGCGCATGATCTGCGCCAACCAGCTGATGCTGCGCGAGACACTCGCCTTCCTCAGGGACGAGCCGCCCGTCATCATCGACTGGCTGCCCTGGAATCACACTTTTGGCGGCAACCACAATATCGGGCTGACGCTCTACAATGGCGGCTCGATGTATCTCGATGCCGGCAAGCCGGTGCCTGGAGGCATCGAGGAAACCGTGCGCAATCTCCAGGAGATTTCGCCGACGGTCTATTTCAACGTCCCCAAGGGCTACGAGTCGCTGCTGCCTTATCTGCGCGACGACCAGGGCCTCCGCGCAAAATTCTTCGACCGGCTGCACGCGATGTTCTTCTCGGGCGCGGCGCTGTCGCCGTTCGTCTGGAACAGCCTCGACGAGCTGGCGGTGAAGGAAAAAGGCTACCGCGTACCGATGCTGACCGGCCTCGGTGCAACCGAGACCGCGCCGTTCTTCATGTCGGTCAACCCGCGCACCAGCCGCTCCGGCCATGTCGGGCTTCCCGTATCCGGCAATGACGCCAAGCTGGTGCCGAACAACGGCAAGATGGAAGTTCGTTGCAAGGGGCCGAACGTGATGCCCGGCTACTGGCGCCAGCCCGACATCACCGCAAATTCGTTCGACGAAGAAGGCTTCTACAAGCTCGGCGATGCCCTTAAGCCCGTCGATCCCGATGATCTCAATGCCGGCTTCGATTTCGACGGCCGCATCGGTGAGGATTTCAAGCTCGGCAGCGGCACTTGGGTCAGCGTCGGCCCATTGCGCGCGCGCTTCGTCGCGGCCTGCGCGCCGCTGGTGCGCGACGTCGTCATCGCCGGCATCAACCGAGACGAGATCTCCGCGCTCGTCGTGCTCGATCTCGACGGCTGCCGGCTGATCAACCCGACGCTGCCGACCGACGATCTCGTCGTCGCGACCCGCGACCGGCTGGTGCGCGAGGCATTTCGCGAACGGCTGACCCGCTTTCTCAGCGCGGCCACGGGATCCTCGACGCGGATCACGCGCGCGATCCTCATGGACACGCCGCTCTCGATCGACAAGGGCGAAGTCACCGACAAGGGCTCGATCAACCAGCGCGCGGTGCTCGAGCATCGCAGCCTGCTGATCGAGGAGCTCTACGCTGCCAATCCATCGGACCGTGTGATATCGGTCGGCTAAGAAAACATCGCACCAGGAGAACGCCATGTTGTTGAAGGATCAGGCAGTCATCGTCACCGGCGGCGCATCGGGACTGGGCGCGGCGACCGCGCGTAAGCTGGCGGCGCAGGGCGCCAGGGTCGCGGTGTGCGACCTCAATGCCAAGCTCGCGGAAACCGTGGCCGCGGAGATCAAGGGCGTCGCGGTGACCTGCGATGTTTCCGATGCGGCTTCCGCTGAGGCTGCGATCGCTCAGGCAACCAAGGCCCATGGACCCGCGCGCGTGCTGGTCAATTGCGCCGGCATCGGCGTTGCCAAGCGCGTCGTCGGCCGTGACGGCCCGATGGCGCTCGCGGATTTCGACAAGGTGATCAAGGTCAACCTGATCGGCACCTTCAACATGCTTCGCCTTGCCGCGAACGAGATGTCCAAGCTCGAGCCGCAGGCAACCGGCGAGCGCGGCGTCATCATCAACACGGCGTCCGTTGCCGCTTATGACGGCCAGATCGGGCAATCGGCCTATTCGGCCTCAAAAGGCGGCATCGTCGGCATGACGCTGCCGATCGCGCGCGAGCTGGCGCAGTTCGGCGTCCGCGTGCTGACGATCGCGCCCGGCCTGTTCCTCACGCCGCTGCTCGCCAACCTGCCGCAGGAAGCCCAGGACTCACTCGCCGCCGCAATCCCGTTCCCGCGCCGGCTCGGCCACGCCGAGGAGTTCGCGGCGCTCGCCCTGCACATGGTCGAGAATTCCTACCTCAACGGCGAAGTGGTGCGCCTCGACGGCTCGCTGCGCATGGCGCCGAAATAGGGCGCGGCATATGTTCGTGAACCGGCGCGACGTCCAGATCCAGTGGGGTGACTGCGACCCCGCCAACATCGTCTATTACCCGCGTTATTTCGCGATGTTCGACGATTCGACGTCGACCCTGTTCGAAGTCGCCGGCTTCTCCAAGCAGGACCTGGTCAAGAAATACGGCCTGGTGGGCATTCCCATGGTCGATACACGCGCCAAGTTCTACATCCCCTCGACTTATGGCGACTGGATCACCATCGAAACCAAGATCGAGAGCATCAAGCGCTCGAGTTTCGAGGTGAAGCACAGCGTCTTCAAGGGCGAGGCGCTGGCGATCGAGGGTTTCGAGACCCGTGTCCTGGTCGGGCGCGACCCCGTTAACCCCGACAAACTGAAATCGGCACCGTTTCCTGCGGAAATGGTAGCCAAATTCACGGGGAGCGAGGCCCGGAGCTAAATCGCCACATCACCAAAAGAGGGGGCTGAATTACCCCCCGATTTCTGCTTTCAAAGAAACACATAAAGGGAGGAATAGATGAAACGCTTTTACCTGACCGCCGCCGTCACCGCGGCTGCGCTTGCGCTGCCGGCCGTGCCCGCGCTGGCTCAGACCGCCGAGGTCACCATCGGCATCACCACCACCACGACCGGCCCGGGCGCAGCGCTGGGCATTCCCGAGCGCAATGCGCTGGAGTTCGTGCCGAAGGAGATCGGCGGCGTGCCGCTGAAGGTGATCGTACTCGACGACGGCGGCGATCCGACCACCGCGACCACCAACGCCCGCCGCTTCGTGACCGAATCCAAGGCCGACATCATCATGGGCTCGGCGCTGACGCCGCCGACCATCGCGGTGTCCAACGTCGCCAACGAAGCCGGCATTCCGCATTTCGGCCTGGCGCCGTTCCCGATTACGCCGGAGCGCATGAAGTGGTCGGTGGCGATGCCGCAGCCGATCCCGATCGTGGGCAAGGTGCTGTACGACCACATGAAGTCGAAGGGTGTGAAGACCGTCGGTTATATCGGCTATTCCGACTCCTATGGCGACCTCTGGTTCAACGATTTGAAGGCGCAGGCCGTGCCGATGGGCATAACCATCGCCGACGAGGAGCGCTTCGCTCGCCCCGACACGTCGGTGACCGGACAGGTGCTGAAGCTCGTGGCGGCGAATCCCGATGCCATTCTGGTCGGCGCTTCCGGCACCGCGGCCGCGCTGCCGCAGACCGAGCTACGCGAGCGTGGCTATCAGGGCCTGATCTACCAGACCCATGGCGCCGCCAGTATGGACTTCATCCGCATCGCCGGCAAAGCTGCGGAAGGCGTGCTGATGGCCTCTGGTCCCGTCATGGATCCCGAGGACCAGCCGGACGAAGCCGCCACCAAGAAGCCGGGCCTCGCGCTCAACTCGGCCTATGAAGCCAAGTACGGCCCGAACAGCCGCAGCCAGTTCGCCGGTCACTCTTACGACGCCTTCGAGATTCTCAAGCGCATCATCCCGGCGGCACTCAAGACGGCGAAGCCAGGCACGCCGGAATTCCGCGAGGCGATTCGCCAGGCGCTGCTGTCGGAGAAGGAGCTTGCGGCGAGCCAAGGCGTCTACAATTTCACCGAAAAGGATCGCTACGGCCTCGACGAGCGCTCGCGCATCCTGCTCACGGTGAAGAACGGCAAGTACACGCTGGTGAAATAGACGCAGCGGCAGGATTGAGACGACGAGAGCCGGCCCGATGGGCCGGCTCTTTTTGTTTGCAGCGAGCGTAATGCCGGATCGCGTTTGAACAACAGCACCGCTCTCTGAGTTCCCTCCTCCCTTGTGGGAAAGGGGACACACCTTTCTCGGGGCGCTAGATGAGTCTCATTCCAGGCCTCAAGCCGCCTGCCGCAGCGGGGTCCAGGCGAACTCCGGATAGTAACTGTCCATCATCCGGTCGACATAAGCGGTGAGGTTCGGAAATCCTTCGGCGCGACGGCGCAGTGCGGATTCGAAGAACGGCGTCAGGATCCCGGCGAGTGCACCGAAGGCGGTGGCATCGACGCCGCAGGGCTTGTTGCCCATCAGATAGGACTTGTCGCCGAGCTGCACCGAGAGCGCAAACAGCGAGCGCACGGCGAGATCGACGTCGTCATCGGGCGCGTGGCGGCCGAGTCCGGAGAGCAGGTAGTTCTCGGCGACACGGAATTGCGCATCCTCGCGCAACTTCTCGCGATTGTGCTCCGGCGCGCCGTCGAAGAAATGCGCAGGCCCCTTGGCGAAGTTGACCGGATCGACCCAGCGCGCCCCGACCAGCGCAAAATAAACGTGATGCTCGATCATGCGCTCGAATGCCCAGGCCTGCGCGCGCTCGACGAGCGACAGACCGGCGTCGAAATCGAAGCCGTAGCGGCGCTCGATATGGGCGCGGATGAAAGTGGAATCGGCGACCGCCTCGCCGCTATCGTCGATGAAGGGCAGCTGCCCCTTGGGTGATGCGGGTGGCATCGCCCGCTCCTTCCGGTAGGGCAATCCCGCCATCTTGAGCTGCACCTCCGTCTTGGTGACGAAGGGGCTGATTTCCGGCAGGCCGAAGCCGGCGCCAAAGCCGTAAAGCGTGATCATGAAGGCTCTCCTGAAACGACCGAAAGAGTTGAGGGAACTTAACCGCGGGCTGCTGCCACCATGGTGGCAGCAGCCGTGATATCTTCTGCGAAACGGGCCCCCCGCCAGGCGCGGGCCATGACATGACGGACCAGCGCGTCCGCGGCCTGGACCAGGAAGCGAGCCACCATGGTCGCGAGCGCAAGGCGGAGGTCGAGGACCATGAGATCAAGGGATACGAGGCGGCCGAACGCCCATGCGTACCAAGCTCGGGCTTGCAAAGTCGGGACTCGCAAAGGCTGGACCTGTAAAGGCGGGGTCCGCCACAGCGCAGCGGCCGGGCCGAAATGAGTTGGAATGATCATGGACAAATCCTCTTCAGTCGACGTGTTGTCCCGGTATAGAACTCTCCTGCTGCCAACATCCTGTCAGCAGCCGCGCGCCGCCTTCTGAAAAACCACTGACAAGAGATCCGTCATGAGACGCGCCGACCGGCTGTTTCAAATCATCCAGGTGCTGAGGCGCACGCGTAAGCCGCTGACGGCGGACGCCATCGCGGCCGAGCTCGAGACCTCGAAGCGCACGATCTATCGCGACATCGCCACGCTGATCGGCCAGCGCGTGCCGATCCGTGGTGAAGCCGGCATGGGCTATATCCTGGAAAAGGGTTTTGACCTGCCGCCTTTGATGCTGACACCCGACGAAATCGAGGCGGCGGTGCTGGGCGCGCAATGGGTCGCCGGCCATGCCGATCCCGCGCTGGCGCGTGCGGCTGAAGATCTGATGGCCAAGATCGCCGACACTGTCCCTGAGCGCCTGCGTCCGTTCGTGCTGGAGCCGGCAAGCCGGGCCCGACCGAGCTGGAACAGGGAGCCGGACCGCCTGGACATGGCTCGCACGCGCACCCAGATCCACGAAGGCAAGAAGATCATGCTGCGCTATCGCGACGAGCAGGGCCGCGCCAGCGAGCGCATGATCTGGCCGATTTCGATCGGCTATCTCGAAGCCGTGCGCCTGCTCGCGGCCTGGTGCGAGCTGCGCGGCGACTTCCGCAGCTTCCGCACCGACCGCGTGGTCGACGCGAGCTATCCCGACGAGAGATATCCTGAAAGGCGCGACGTGCTGCGCGCGAAATGGCGCCAGAGCCTGGTCTGGGGCCCGCCAAAGGACACGTGACGATGGATGAGAACGCCCCGATCGACCTGTCGAGCTGTTGCCAGAGTTGCGGCGCCTGCTGCGGCTATTCGGCGAACTGGCCGCGCTTCTCGATCGAGAGCGACGAGGAGCTTGCCGCGATTCCCGAAGCGCTCGTCAACGACCGTCAATCCGGCATGCGCTGCGAAGGCGATCGCTGTTCGGCGTTGCAGGGGAACATTGGAAAAGCGACCGCGTGCGGCATCTATGCAGTGCGGCCGGACGTGTGCCGCACCTGCATGCCGGGCGATGCCGAATGCGCGATGGCGCGACGGAAATTCGGGCTGCCGGTGATAGAGGCCGCCGGCGCATGATCCGGAAAAGTGTGCAGCGGTTTTCCGCCGAGATCATACGCCAATAGAGAGCTAGAGCGCGATCGATCGTGCTTTAGGCCGGGACGGCTTCGCCGATCTCGTCGTCGATCTCGTCGTCCAGCGGCGCGAGCACCGAGAGCGGCTTGGTCGACAGCGTGATCGGCTTGCGGCCACCCGACAGCGACGGCGAGGATTTCGCCGCGCCTTCGCGCGCAAGCGCGTAGAGCGTCGAACCGACACGGCCGCCGTTCTCGATCAGGTCGCGCTCGTTACAGCTGCCAGCGATCGCGACCGCCAGCGAGTGCAGATGGCTGCGCCGATAGCAGAACAGCGCCAGCCTGGCGCGCGCGTCAGGGGAAACACTTTCAACCAGCCTCGGCAGGCCACTCTCGCTGGCGCGGTACATCTCGCCAAGGAGTTCGTCGCGGACCGGGCAGGAATCGCCTTCAAAGGTATCGCGGCTTGAAAACATTGCAGTTCTCCCTCGTCTGGGAAGATGCAGTGCAATTCTCTAATGAAAGGTTAACCACGCTGCCCGGTAGTCACCCGGGGGTCCTTGCGCGTGGGCCGCGAATCAATGGGCTGGGCGGGGATCCAGCCGCGCTATCTGAGCCGATGAGTCAGGCGCGAACGCCTCCACGCGTCATGGCCGGGCTTGTCCCGGCCATCCACGGAAAGCCGAGAGGCGCGAAGAACGTGGATGCCCGGGACAAGCCCGGGCATGACGACCTCTTGTGGATGCCGATGGACGACCACCTACGCGCCGAGGCCGCCAGCGGTCAGTTCGCCGCCATGAAGATGGAGAGGCCGAAGCCAGTCAGATGGTGCAGGGCCTGGTCGACACCGATCAGGGTCCAGAACCAGGGATGCGCAAGATCGACACCGAAATTGGCTGAGACGAGGCCCTTGGCGCGGTCGATCGTGATGTGGATGACGAAGTCGATCAGCGCCACAAACCAGAATTTCGGCGCCACGATCAGGATCAGCGGCAGCGCAACCGCAAGGTGAACCAGGCAGTGCACCAGGAGCGGCAGGGCCCAGCCGTGCTTCTGGTCCTTGCCGTGCGCCATCCAGGCGGTCTGGAGGACGAAATCGGCGATGATGTGCTTGAACGTCAGCAGCAACATCCAACCAATGAGGGCTTCGACCGGAACCGCCGATGACAGGGGTGGAAACGACAAGGCGCCCTCGTTGACGTGACAAGAAGAATTGGAGCGTTCAGCGCAATCTCTTCCTGGACCGGTCAAATCGCCGGGACTTGCGATTTATGACACCTCCCGCGGCGGAATGCAGCCGGGGGGAACCGGAAAATCGCCAACTGTGGCTAACTGGTGATAGGATGACCAATCGCCGGGGCCGAGTTGAGTAAGGTTACCTTCGGCTCGGAATTTGCATTCCGCGGCCTGCGCGCTACCATCGTCAGTAGAGAATATCGTTCTTTTTTCAGACGTTTACGAATTACAGGGCGACCGCAGCGATCACATCCGCAAGCCGCCCGCCACCGGAAGCATAAGGCCAGAGTGCTGCCATGAGTACTGAGGGCCCGACCTCATCGCCGATCGAGCCACCGCCCCGGCGACCCAAGGTGATCAAGACCAATCAGCAGCAGGTCTTCCTCTACGTCGTGCTGACCCTGCTGTTGTCGCTTGCCACCGTCTGGGGCGGCCGCATGCTGGTGCACAATTCGGAGACGCTGACCTTTGCCGTCGGCGCCGCCAACAGCGACGAGGCGCTGTTCGCAGCCAAGCTCGCCGCCGTCCTGAAGAACAACGCCTCGCGCTTCCGGATCAAGATCGTCAACAACGCCGACAACGCCAAGGCGATCGCCCAGTTCGATCGCAAGCAGGCCGACCTCGCGGTGCTGCGCACCGACGCCAAGGTGCCGCTGCGGGCACGCACGCTCGCGATCCTCGAGCACGATATCGTGCTGCTGCTCGGGCCCGGAAACAAGAAGATCAAGTCGCTCGCCGAGCTGAAGAAGAAGAAGGTCGCCGTCGTCGCCGACAACGACTCCGCGCTCGTCTTCGTCCGCGGTATCCTCGACGTTCCGGAGGGTGCGGACGCGGGGAGGATCCGGATGGCGCCACAGGGCGCTACGCTCGACAAGCTGTTCGCGCCGGCGAGCGGCTTTGGCGCAGTCGTCGCCATCGTCCACGCCTCGCGGGCGGTGCGGGACAAGGCGTATGAGCAGGTCGCCAGGCGCGGCGGCTTCACGCTGAACGCGATCGACGAGGCGAAAGCGCTGGCGCGCAAGATCCCCGGCATTTCCAGCGAGACGCTGACGGCGGGCACGCTGTCTGCATCGCCGGAAATTCCCGGCGACGATCTCGACACGATCGGGCTCGAATGGTTGCTGGTCGCCCAATCCAGGATGTCGCCGACGGCGGCCGGGGAGCTCGCGCGCACCGTCTACGAGAACAAGTCCGCGCTCGGGCTCGACAGCGGCTTTGCCACTAGGATCGAGCCCGCCTCCGTCGAGAAGGACGCCTTCGTGATGGCGCATCAAGGGGCGGCCGACTACATCAACGACGACACCAAGTCGTTCATGGATAAGTACAGCGACCTGATGTATCTCGGCGCTGCCGCGCTCAGCGTCATCGGCTCGATCTTCGCCGCGATCTACGCCAAGATCACCCGGATCGCGCCGGAGAAGGCAAGCGAGCTGGCCACCGCCATCCTCGACATCGGCGAGCGGATCGAACATGCGCATTCGCTCGACCAGCTCGAATGTCTCCAGGACGAGCTGGAAGGCATTTTACGCGGCGCCGTCATCGGCCTCAGAGACGGCACGATCAGTACCGACGGGCTCGACACCTTCAAGCTCGGCTACGAATTCGTCCGCGACGAGATCGGCATGCGCCGCGACTATCTCAAGCGCCATGCGGGCGCGGGCGAGAAGGCCGCTCAGGATGTGGCCCCTTCCCAGCACGACGAGAGCAATGTCGTGGTGGTGAAGACAGCTCAGAGTGCCTGACCCATCAATTTGAGGACCTACGGCGACGCCTTGCCGGCACGTCTTCGAGCGACCGGGGGCCTAGGCCGGGAACCGTCCCTGTCCACAACCGTTTGTTCTCGGATCAACCGGAGACCGCGCCATGCGTGCACTCCTCATCATCTTCCTGCTGGGAATGTTGGCCGCGGTTGGCTATTTCGTTTATTCCGCGATGGCGGTCGAGGGCGAGCCGATCCCGACGGAAGGCTACGTGGCGCTGGCGTTGGGGGCCGGTTTTTCCGTTCTTGTCGGCATCGGCTTGATGGTGCTGCTGTTCTTCAGCAGCCGTCGCGGCTACGACGAACCGCCGCATTTCAAGTAGCGGCGCGTGGTCCGGCGGACCGTCGTTGACGGCCTCGAGCCGGGCAGGCACTTTGGCAGCGAGGTTCCAGCCGGGGACCGCAAAGACGAAACTGAGCCGCCTGCCCGCATGTCCAAGCCGCTGATCTCCGCTCTGGCCCAGTTCGCGGCCGCCACGGCCGGCCGCAACATGACCAGGGCGGCCTATGTGGCCGTCGCCGTCGGCGTGCTTGCCATGGTGCTCCTGACGGTCAACCCGGCCTATGAGACGGCACATCGCTGGGTCGACGCCCTGCTTTGGACCTGTCTCGTGTACTTCGTATACGAATGGGTGGTCCGGCTGCGCCATATGACGCGACAGGGGCGCCTTGCACTCTACATGTCCTCCTCCGCCGGGCTGGTCGACGCGGTCGGTGCGTTGGCCGTGCCGGCCGCGCTGATTCTCGGGATCGAGCCCAGGACGGCGTGGCTGCTCAGCGTGCTCTGGGTGCTGAAGGTGGTGCCGGGCATTCCCGGCCTGCGGCAGCTCCGCCGCGTGCTGGTGCTGGAATCGGGGCCGCTGGTCAGCGTGCTCGTGATCTTCCTGATGGTGGTCTTCCTGGCCTCGGTTGCCGAATATTTCCTGGAGCGGGACGTGCAGCCGCAGACGTTCGGCAGCGTGCCGGCCGCGCTGTGGTGGGCCGTCGCAACCCTGACGACGACGGGCTATGGCGACGTGGTGCCGGTGACGCCGCTGGGCCGCATGGTGGCGGCGCTGGTGATGATCTCCGGCCTCGGTGTGTTCGGCCTCTGGACCGGTATTTTGGCGACCGGCTTTGCCGCGGAGACCCGGCGCGACAATTTCCTCAAGACCTGGGAATCCGTCAGCAAGGTGCCGTTCTTTGCAGCGCTTGGACCGGCCGCCATCGCCGACGTCACCCACATGCTGCGCACCATGGAGCTGCCGGCGCGCACCATGATCATCCGCAAGGGTGCGCAGGGCGACTGCATGTATTTCATCGCCGCCGGCGAGGTCGAGGTCGACCTGCCCGGCAAGAAGGTGCGGCTCGGCGATGGCGCCTTCTTCGGCGAGATGGCCTTGCTCGGCAACAATTTGCGCGGCGCCAACGTCTCGACCACCAAGGTGTCGCGGCTTCTTGTGCTCGACCTCGTCGACTTCCGCGTGCTGATGGCGCGGCATCCCGATCTCGCCGAGACCATCGATGCCGAGGCGAAGCGGCGCACGCTCGAAAACAAATAAAATGGCGACAAGCAAATAAATGGAGACAAGAATGTCGGACACAGCCGACGCAGCCACTGGCCCGGTGCTCGAACTCGTTGGCGCACGCGCCACCATCCGCCTCAACCGGCCCAAACATCTCAACCGGCTCCAGGCCGAGGATCTCGGCGAACTGGTCAAACTGTTCGACCGGGTCGAGGCCGATCCTGCTATCCGCGTGCTGGTGCTGACCGGCACGGGGCGCGCCTTCTCCGCGGGCTACGACCTCAATTCCGTTGCCGAGCGCGCGGTCAGTGCGAACGAGCAGCAGAGCGCGGGATCGGCGTTCGAGGTGGTCGTCAACCGGCTGGAGGATCTCGGCGTCCCCACGATCTGCCGGCTCAACGGCGGCGTCTATGGCGGCGCGACCGACCTCGCGCTTGCCTGCGACTTCCGCATCGGCGTCGATACCGCCGAGATGTTCATGCCCGCGGCACGGCTCGGGCTGCATTACTACAGCAGCGGCATCAAGCGTTACGTGACGCGGCTCGGCGTCGACAATGCAAAAAAACTGTTCCTGACCGCGCAAAAGATCAGCGCGCCGGAGATGCTGCGGATAGGCTATCTCACCGACATGGTGGCGTTGGAGTTTCTGGACGAGGAGGTCGACAGGCTCGCTGCGGTCCTCGCCGGCAACGCGCCGCAGGCGATGCGCGGCATGAAGCGCGCCATCAACGAATTCGCCCGCGGCGAATTGGACGCGCAAGCCGCCGATCAGCGCCACCGCGACAGCATGCGCGGCGACGAGATCAAGGAAGGCATCAAGGCGTTCGCGGAGAAGCGACCGCCGAAATTCTGATCAAGCCCGCTTCGACCGCATCGCGCGCACCTGCGTGAGCCTGGGATCGCGGGCAAGCGCCTTGTAGTGTTTGCTCTCGATGGGATAGATCGCGATCCGGCCCTTGCTATCGGCATGAACGCCCCAGCCGAAGCGCTTGCCCAGGCTCGACGCCCTCATGCACGCCTGCCCTCGGGAGAAGAACGCTTCGCGGGCCGCCTGCTTCTCCGTTTTCGTCGCCTTCACGGCGAGTTCGCGTCCCGACGCAGAGGTCGCGAAGATCACGTCGTCGGACGTGTATTTGTAAGGCGCCTTGGCGATCATCCCGTATTGCAGGCACGCCACCGTCGGCTTTCCCGCGCGCAGCGGCGGCTCTTCGCCGGTACGCGCAGGACAATCTTCAGCAACCTGGATGAAGGTGTTGAAGCAGTTGGTCGTGTGCACCGGCTTCGTCATCTGCAACCCCGGTTCATTCAACCGCCAGCCGCCGCAGCATGCAGCGCCGCCATCTCAGCGTCCGCTGCGTTGATGCGCTGGAACGCGGGCCGCGAGGTCATGCGTTCGGCATAGCGGACGAACACGTCCTTTTTCGGCACAATGCCGAACATCATGGTCCAGCTGAACGCGACGCCCCACAGCACGTCGGCGCCCGTCATGCGCTCGCCGAGCAGATACGGGCCCTTCGACAGCTGCGCCTCGAGCGCGCCGAGCATGATGTCATAGTCGGCATACGGCGATTGCGTGATCGGTGCCGGCTCGCGCTGCATGAACTTGTCGATCAGGGCCGGCTCGAACGAGGCGCCGTAATAGGCGATCCAGCGCAGATACGGGCCGCGCAGCGGATCGTTCAGCGCGGGTGTCAGCCCCGCCTGCGGAAACAAATCGGCTAGATAGATGGTGATCGCGACCTGCTCGGTCACCAGCGCGTTGCGGTGGTGGATCGCCGGCACCTTGCCGAGCGGGTTGATGGCGAGATAGGCCGGCTGGCGCTGCTCGCCGGCCTTCATGTTGAGGACACGAAGATCATAAGGCGCTCCCAGTTCCTCCAGCAGCACCCGCGTGCCGGTGGCCCGGGTTTGCGGCGAATAATACAGCGTGATGCGGTTCGGATCAGTCATGGCGGTCTCCATCTGCCGGCTGGCGATGGCGTTGTAGCGGACCATACCTGACATCCTGTGTCAGGTATGGTTTAATGAATCATGCGCGCGAGCCGGATGCTGTCGATCCTCACCACCCTCCAAGCCAAGGGGCAGGTCACCGCGCCCGAGCTCGCGCAGGCCTGCGAAGTCTCGGTGCGCACGATCTACCGCGACATCGACGCGCTCGCGGCGTCCGGCGTCCCCGTCTATGCCGACCGCGGGGCGGAGGGCGGCTATCGCCTGCTCGACGGCTATCGCGTGCGGCTGAACGGTCTGTCGCAGAGCGAGGCGGAAGCGCTGTTTCTGGGGGGATTGCCGGGCCCGGCGGCGGCGTTCGGGCTGGATGCGGCGATGATCGCCGCACAGAACAAGCTGATGGCCGCGCTGCCCGCCAATTTGCGCGAAGACGCCGGACGGATGCAGGAGCGCTTTCACCTCGACGCGCCAGGCTGGTTCGGCGAGGCGGAAGAACCGAAGCATCTGCGCACGATCGCCGCCGCGACCCTGCGCGGGACACTGATCAAGATCCGCTACCAGAGCTGGCGCGCCGAGAAGCAGCGTCGCGTCGCGCCGCTCGGTCTCGTGCTGAAAGGGGGCAGCTGGTATCTCGCAGGTCTGGTCGACGGCAGCGTGCGGACCTATCGCGTCGCGCGCGTGCTCGACTGCACCGCGCTCGACGATCGGTGTGAGCGGCCCGCCGGTTTCGATCTCGCCGGCTATTGGCGGGATGCAACGCTGCGTCTTGAGGCCGAGATGCATCCCAATGTCGCGATCGTTCGGCTGTCGCCCTTCGGCGTGAAACTGCTCGATGCACTGAGCCAGCCTTACGTCAGGGCGCGTACGCAGCTCGAAGAGACCGCGGATTCGGACGGCTGGCGCATTGCCAGAGTGCCGACCGGAAAGACGTCATGGCATGCCGCCGCCGAATTGTTGCGGCTCGGGCCCGAGGCCGAAGTGCTGGAGCCGGCCGACCTGCGCGAGAAGATGGCCGAGCTGACAGAGGCGATGGCTGTGCGCTATCGCGCGGCGCGGAAAACAGGACGGCGGCGCGACGCGCCGCGACCGACGAAACACTCCTGAAACACGATTCTCCCCGCGCTGCATGAACGCATTCGCGTTTCGGCTCGACCGAGATGCAGGGACACAACAACGGCCCTTACGCCAAACTGGAGAATGAAAATGTTTCGTAAGCTTGCACTTGGTCTGATCGCCGCCGGCTCGCTCGGCGTTGCCGCTCTCGCCCCCACCGCCGCGTCGGCCCACGGCTTCCACCATCACTGGGGTCACGGCTGGGGCTTTGGCGGGGTCTACGTCAAGAGCGGCGTCAACAATTGCTATCAGGAGCGCGTCGTCCAAACCCGCCACGGCCTGCGCGTCCGCGTCGTGAACGTCTGCGCATACGGGATCTACTGATATCCCGCATTCACGACAAAGCCCCGATCGCACCGCGATCGGGGCTTTGCGCGTCGATTTTTCTTCCGCTAACCGGCCTGTCTATGTCGCCGAAACCAGGCCCAGGTCTCGCGCGTCGTCCGGATGTAGCCGCGGCCACGATGGACGATTTCGCCGTCGACGATCCCGTTCAGCTTCGGCAGTGCGTGGAACGGGATCGAGGGATAGGCGTGATGCTCGACATGGTAGGGCATGTTCCACGCGATCCATTTGACGATCGCGCCGGTGTAGGTGGTGCGGGTGTTCTGGAATGCGCTGCGGGTACGCTCGCAGCCGGTGTGCTCGGCGTAGAGATAGGGACGCAGGAAGAACTGCCCAATGATCAACGGCACGATCCAGACCCAGAGCAGCAGCGCCGACGAGAACCACAACGACAGCACGAGCAGCAGCGCATAGAGCGCGACATAGGCGCGCGCCTCGGTGACGATGATGGCGCGCCTGTTCTCGGGGATCCATGGCACGACGACCTTGCCGGTGACGGCATGGCCGAGCATCAGCCACAGGCGGCCGGCGACCTGAAGCACGCCGCTATAGGCGAGCGCGAGCTGCGTGTCGGATTTCGGCTTCACGCCGACGACGAGCTCCGGGTCCCTCTCGGGGTCTTGGGTGTAGCGGTGATGGTCCCAGTGAAACAGGCAATAATATTCGTAGGGCAAGCCGATGATGAAGCCCGAGAGATAGCCGACCACGAGGTTGAGACCGCGACTTTTGAACGCGGTCTTGTGCGCGGTCTCGTGCACGGCCATGAACAGGAAGGCGACGAGATAGCCCTGCACCGCCATCAGCGGCAACGCCCAAAGGATACCCCAGCTCGTCGAGACCCGCCAGATCAGCGCGCCGACCAGTACGACCATGCCGTAATGGCCGAGGCTCTGCACGGCGCCCCTGAGGTCGGACCGCACCGACAGTTCACGCAGCATCGCCGGCGCCAACGGCTTCAGCCGATGGCCGGAGTCTGAAAGGTTTGCGTCGCTCATGATCGGATGCCTGCCCTACTTGCCGAGAAGCTCCGCGATCTCGGCCTTGATGAAGGCCCGATCGCGCGGATTGTTGATGGGGTTGCCGGCGCGATGGCCGTGCAGCGACGGGATCGGATGCAGCACCGCAGAGCGCGCATTGACCAGCCGGCCGAGTTCGTCCTCGTTGTCGCGGACGTCGAAATAGCGGTCGGTCGCACCGGGCATCAGCAGCATGTGGGCCGTGATCGCACCGAGCGCGCGATCGAAATCGCCGTTGAATGTGGCGCAGCGACTGATATCGCCGTTCTGCCAGATCTCGATCTGCGCCAGGAGATCGTTGGCATCGCGCCGGGCAAACGCCGCGTCCCATGCACGGACGAGATAGTCGTCCAACGAGGTGAAGCCTGCTTCGCGCCAGATCTCGTCGCGATAGAAACCGTGCGACATCGCCCAACCCGCGTAGACTCGCCCCATGGCGCGATAGCCTGCGACGGGCTTCTCGGCGAAGCGGCCGTCACGGAAGGCGGGATCGGCGGTCAGCGCGGCCTTCACACTTTCCAGGAAGACGTAATTATAGGGCGCGCAACGGGCACTGCCGCAGACGACGGCCGCCCGTTCGACCATATCGGGATGCAGCGCCGCCCAGTGATAGGCCTGCATGCCGCCCATCGACCAGCCATAGACCAAGGCTAGCTTCGAGATGCCGAACCGCTCGGTGAGCAGCCGATGCTGGACCGCGATGGCATCGTGATAGCTCACGATCGGGAACGGCGCGGCGGTATTCGACGGCGAGGACGACAGGCCGTTGCCGAACAGGTTCGGAATCACGATGAAGTAGCGCGTGGGGTCGAGCACGCCGTCGGGGCCGATCAGCCACTCGGTGTCGGTGTGCTGCGCGCTGAACGAGGTCGGATAGAGAATGACATTGTCCTTGTCCGGACCGAGCGTGCCGTAGGTCTTGTAGGCGAGCTTGAGCGAAGGGACGACGTCCCCGGACCGGAGCGTGACGTCGCCGGCCTCGAAGATCTCGTAGTCGCGCCCTGCCGTCATGGACCGAACTCCCGCTCACGCGGCGAGCGCGCCGCGGAAACAGCGATGCATCGATCATGCCGGTCCCGCAGACGCATCGTCGCGTAACGCTTAATAACTGTACTTATAGTCCATTTATTGTGGATCAGCAAGATAAATCCCGTCGCGAGCCGGCTCAGGCGATGGCGGCCAGGTAGCGCGCGACAGAGGCCGCGAAGGCGGCCTTGGCGCCTGCGGCGATGTTGCGGTCCCACCAGGCGCCGTAGATGCGATCGAAGGCCAGCGGCTCGACGGCAGCCGCAATCCGTCGCACTGCGGCGGCATTGAGTGGCATGTAGTTCGGATATGAGTACATGAAGCTGACGAAGCGGCGATCCATCGTGACCTGCGCGATATCGCCGGTGAGCAGCGCGCCCCTGCCGTCCGCACCCCTCGCATGGTGCAGCATGGTGGCGCCGGCGAAGTGACCACCGGTGCGCAGGAGCAGCACATCGTCGGAGATGCGATGGTTTTCGCCGGTCCAGTGCACGATCGACGCATGCGGACGCGTCACCCATTGGCGATCATCGGCGTGCAAATAGACCGGCACCCCGCCGAACGCCTCGCTCCAGTCG
Source organism: Bradyrhizobium sp. Kon56 (assembly GCF_055807635.1). NCBI lineage: Bacteria > Pseudomonadati > Pseudomonadota > Alphaproteobacteria > Hyphomicrobiales > Nitrobacteraceae > Bradyrhizobium > Bradyrhizobium sp. Kon56. The sequence goes on from NZ_JBVVOU010000006.1 coordinate 252,400, forward strand.
GCGAGCGCGCCACAGTAATGCGGATGCGAGATCGCGATCGCCTTCAACCCGCCGAGCGACCGCATATGCGCGATCGCCTCCGGCGTCGCCAGCGGTACGCAGTCCCACATCAGCCAGCCGTCCGCGAGCGGCACCAGCAGCGCCCGCTGGCCGATCGCAAAACTTGGCTCGAGCGCGATGCCGGTCAAGCCGAGATCGTCGCGCCAGGCCAGGCAGTGACGTTCCGAGAGCGCCTCGCGCGTGAGGAAAGTCTGGCCCTTCCAACCGACGTATTGCCGCTCGTCCTCGCAAATCTGACAGGCCGCGGGCGGATTTTCGCCATCCGGGAATTGCGCGCCGCAGGTTTCGCAGGTCCAGAGAGGCATGCCGTACTCCCAACAGAGACAATCCAACGTCAATAAGGAATTGCTGGCCGTAACTGCAAGGCCCGCCTCCGGGCAAGGGCTGGAACCAACCCGATCAGCACTCGTTAATGCCTCGTCCGCGCCAGAACGATTGGCTGAAAGGATTATGTCCCACCCGCCGTATTCCGGCTGAGACGACGTTTTGGTATCGATGACATCGCGGTCCCCCTCCTCGTCTCGTATCTGGCCCCTGTTCGCTCTCAACTTCTTCATGGCCGACATGCAGTCGGGCATCGGCCCTTTCGTCGGCGTCTTCCTCCAGGAGCGCGGCTGGGCGAGCGGGTTGATCGGTACCGCGATGACGATCGGCAATGTCGCGGGCATGCTGATCACCACGCCGATCGGCGGCTTCATCGACGCCAGCCGCAACAAGCGCATGTGGGTGGTGATTCCCGGCATCTGCGTGGTGCTCGCCTCCGCGATCATCCTGATCTCGCAAAATTTCTGGGCGGTGACGTTCTCGCAGATCGCACAATCGCTGGCGAGCGCCGCGATCGTGCCGGCGGTCACCGGCATCACGCTCGGCATCGCCAAGCAGAAGGGCTTCAACGCGCTCAACGGCCGCAACCAGGCCTTCAACCACGCCGGCAACATGGTCGGCGCCGCGCTGTCGGGCTATCTCGGTTACAAGTTCGGCTATGTCTCGGTGTTCGTGCTGGCGGCGGTGTTCGGCGCCATCGCGATCGCCTGTGTGATGATGATCCCGGCCAAGGCGATCGACGATCGCGCCGCGCGCGGCAGCAAGGAGGACGATCCCGACAGCGCGCCGGACGCGTTTACGATGCTGCTCAAGCACCGCGCGCTGCTGGTGCTGGCACTGGCGCTCGCGCTGTTTCATCTCGGCAATGCCGCCATCGTTCCGCTCTATGGCCTGGCGGCGGTCGCCGAGGGCCCGGCCAACGGCCCGAGCTTCGTCGCGACCATCGTGGTGATCGCACAAGGCGTCATGGTCATCACGTCGCTGATCGCAATGAAGGCGGCGAGCAAGCGCAACTACTGGCCCATCATTCTTGTCTCCTTCATGTTCCTGCCCATCCGCGGCGTGCTCGCCTTCTTCGTCACGGGATGGTGGGGCGTCGTACCGATGCAGGTGCTCGACGGCCTGGGCACCGGACTCCAGACGGTTGCCGTCCCCGGCATGGTCGCGCGCTCGCTCAACGGCACCGGCCGCATCAATCTCGGCCAGGGTGCCGTGATCACCGTGCAGGGTGTCGGCGCGAGCCTCAGCCCCGCGCTTGGCGGCTGGATCGCGCAATGGATCGGCTACGGCCCGACATTCCTGCTGCTCGGCGGTTTCGGCCTCGCGTCCATGGCGCTGTGGTTCGCGTTCGGCGCCCACGTGAAGAAGTATTGAGGCGCGAGCTTCACGTGCCAAAATTCTTCTGGATCGCCTTGTCGAGCGTCTCGCCGCCGACGAAGCGCTGGCGTAGCTCGCGCTTGAGCAGCTTGCCGCTCGGGTTCTTGGGCAGGGCATCGACGAAGATGACGCGCTTGGGCACCTTGAAATGCGCCATCTGGCCGGCGCAATGCTTGATGACGGACTCCTCGTCGAGCTTCTCCCCGCTCTTGACCACGACGATCGCAGTCACTGCCTCGATCCAGCGCGGATCGGGCAGGCCTACCACAGCAACCTCCGACACGGCAGGGATGCGGTAGACCATCTCCTCGACCTCGCGGCTCGCGACGTTCTCGCCACCGGTCTTGATCATGTCCTTGACGCGATCGACCACGGTGATGTGGCCCTCGTCATCGACGGTGGCGAGATCGCCGGAGTGAAACCAGCCGCCGGAGAACGCCGCCGCCGTCTTGACCGGATCGTTGTAATAGCCGGAGAGCAGATGCGGCGAGCGGTGCACGATCTCGCCGACTTCGCCGACCTTCACATCCTCCATCGAAGTGTTGACCACGCGGGTCTCGACATTGAGCACGGGCTTGCCCGCCGAGCCGGCCTTGCGCAGTTGGTCCGCAGGACCCAGCACGGTCGCGAGCGGCGCGATCTCGGTCTGGCCGTAGAAATTCCAGAACTTCACGCTGGGCAGGCGGCGCTGGAGCTCGAGCAGCACCTCCACCGGCATGATCGAGGCGCCGTAATAGCCCTTCTGCAAGGTCGACAAATCCGTCTTGTCGAAATTGGGCGAGCGCAGCATCGCGATCCAGATCGTCGGCGGCGCAAAGAACGATGTGATCCTGTGCGCCTGGATCAATGTCAGAATATTGTCGGCCGCAGGCTTGCCCGTGATCACACCGGAGGCGCCGAGATAGATTTGCGGCCCCAGGAACACGTCGAGCTGCGCGCAGTGATAGAGCGGAAGCGCGTGCAGGAATTTGTCGTCCACGCTCATGCCGCCGTCGATGATGCAGCTGACATACTGCCACATCACCGCGTCATGGGTCAGCATCGCGCCTTTGGGCAGCGACTCCGTGCCGCTGGTATAGACGATCTGCGCGAGATCGCGGCTGTCGACGGACGCATCGAGATACGAGCCGTCGGAGCTGAGGAGATCGTCGAAGGTGGTGAGGCTAGCGGGCGCGGTGGCGGGATCCTCACCCGGCAGCCAGATCATCTTCTCGACCGCGCAATCCCTGGCGCTGGCCGCGCGCGCGGGCTCGACGAAATCAGGGCCGGCCGCGAGCAGCTTTGCGCCGGAGCTCTTCAGGATGAAATTGATCTCGTCCGGATTGAGCATGAAGTTGATCGGCACCAGCACCGCACCGATCCGGGCCACCGCGAACCGGAGCGCCGCAAAGGCATGCGAATTGCGCGAGAGCACGGCGAGGCGGTCCCCCTTTTTCACGCCGAGGCCAACCAGGCCACGGCCGAGCCGATTGCAGATCGCGTCCATCTCGGCAAAAGTCCAGCTCACATTGCCGCAGCTCACCCCGAGCTTGCCCGGATCGCGACCCGCCGCACGGCGCAGGAGGTCGCCGATGGAATGCTCGCGGGCCTTCGAGATGGTCGCTGCGGTGTCGCCGGTCATTTCCGTTCCCCTGAATTTTCTCATTGCGTGAGTGCCGCCCTGAGCACAGGTCAGGCCATTGCATTCACGCGCGTCTTGTTCTTTGCAAAAGCGTAGTCGGGGCAACCGGCCGCGTCAAATCAGCCAGCGAGCGCGGCGCCGTTACGCAAGAGTTGACGCTTGAGGGAGGCAAATCTAGCCTCGTGCGCCAACGATAGAGTTTGGGGAAATGCCATGTGCCGGATTATGCGTGCCGCCCTAGCGGCCGGATTGACTGCGTTTGTGATCAGCCCGTCTCTCGCCCAGCAGGCGCCGCTCAAGATCGGCGTGCTCTCCGACTTCTCCTCGGTCTATTCCGACATCGGAGGCCAGGGGAATGTCGAGGCCACCAAAATGGCGATCGAGGATTTCGGCGGGCAGATGTTCGGCAAGCCGATCGACATGGTCAGCGCCGACGTGCTGAACAAGCCCGATGTCGCCTCCACCATCGCGCGAAAGTGGTGGGAGACCGAGGGCGTCGACATGATCATCGACCTGCCGACCTCGGCCACTGCGCTTGCAGTGATGGAGCTGTCGAAGCAGTATGAGAAGATCATGATCGTGACGGATGCGGCAAGCTCCGACATTACCGGAAAGTCCTGCTCGCCCTACACCGCGCACTGGACCTACGACACCTACGCCAACGCGCACACGGTCGGCAGCGCCATCGTCAAGAACGGCGGCGATAGCTGGTTCTTCCTCACGGCGGACTACGTGTTCGGTCATTCAGTCGAGCGCGACACCTCCGACGTGGTGAAGGCGGCCGGCGGAAAGGTGCTCGGCAGCGTCAAGCATCCGCTCAACACCGCGGACTTCTCCTCATTCCTGCTGCAGGCCCAGGCCTCGAAGTCCAAGATCATCGGGCTGGCGAACGGCGGTGGCGACACCATCAATGCGATCAAGCAGGCCGGTGAGTTCGGCATCGTCGCCGGCGGCCAGAACCTGGCTGCGATCGTGATGTTCATCTCCGACGTGCACAGCTTAGGGCTGAAGCTCGCGCAGGGACTGATCATCACCGAGGCCTATTACTGGGACCTCAACGAGAAGACCCGCGCTTTCGGCAAGCGTTTCATGGAGCGCGTCAAGCGCATGCCGACGATGAACCAGGCGGCGACCTACAGCGCGACGCTGCACTACCTGAAGGCGGTGCAGGCCGCTGGCACAAAGGACACCAAGACCGTGATGGCCAAGATGCGCGAGCTGCCGGTGAAGGATGCCTTCACCGACAACGGCAGCTTACGCGAAGACGGCCGCATGGTGCACAGCATGTATCTGTTCCAGGTGAAGAAGCCCGAGGAGTCCAAAGGCCCGTGGGACTATTACAAGCTGCTCGCCGAAGTCCCTGCCGACCAGGCCTTCCGGCCCCTGAAGGACGGCGGCTGCCCTCTTGTGAAGTGAGCCAACAGGACGGACAAGGCGTAGGTTCGCTAGCGCTGTCGGTACAGGCTCAGAGCTTGTGCCCCTTCTGTCGCAGCGCCTCGATGAGGCGCTGCTTCAACTCGTCGGCCGTCTTCTGACCGACGTCCTGACCGATCTGCGCGCTGGCCTGCGCCAGCGCATCCGACTTCTCCAGAAGCTTCTTCCCGGCTGGCTGGACATAGAAAGCCTCGATCTGGCGCAGCTCGTCAATGCTGAAGCTCTGCGCATAGAGAGCGGCGACCTGGTCGATCATTGAGGTGAGGGCCGGGGTGTAGATCTCGGAGCCGGGTGCCGTCACCGCGTCATAATCGCGCTCGATCTCCGGCCTGTCCTGCGCGACCCAGGGCCTCAGCTTGAGCAGGAGCTGCGGCAACAGCGCGCGATACTGATCCGCGATCTTCAAGGTGACCACGAGCTTGCGCGCCGCGCTCATCGCCTCCGGCGAGGGCGCTTGCGCCGATGCACCCGAGATCAGGAGCAGGAGTGTGCCGGCGATCGTCAACACAAGTCTGGACATAAACCCCTCCGTTGGATCTCTCCGCGAAAATGCAGGCCGGCGATACTCAACGACCCGCGGGCGCCACGGCAGACCTGTCCGCAGGCGCGCTTTCCAGGACGGTGTCGGCCTCCTCGATCTCCGTCACCTTCACGAACAGGTTCGGCACCCGTTCGGTCCGGTCGAGCAGCCAGGCGGCTGCGATCATGATGACGATGCCGACGACGGAGACCGCGAGCTGCTCCCAGACGCCCTTGGTGTATTGCGTCAGGATCCAGTGCGCCGAGAACGACAGGAAGACGCCAAGGCAGAAGATCGGCAGCGAATGCTGGCCGCAGAGGATCACAGGGCGCAGCCAGGCCCCGTGCAGGGTCCGCCATTTGCGCGAGATGAGGTGAGTCACCCAGATCGCCAGCGCCAGGAAATGCGTGAAGCGCAGCATGTCGAGGTCGGTCTTGTCGATCGGGTAGATCGCCTTGATCATCCATTTCGGGGTCAGGGCATCGAGCGCGGGGACGTGCCAGGTCATCACGATCAGCAGCGCGAAGGCGAGCCAGGCCGCGGCCAGCGCCATCGCCGCCCTGGACCACACCCATCTCGCGATCTTGTCGATCTGGCCGATGCCGCACCAGGCTGCGAACACGAACATCAGCTGCCAGCAGAACGGGTTGAAGTACCAGTGCGTGCCGGGCGGATAGGAGGCGACGTTCCAGTCGAACCAGCGCGCCAGCACGTAGAGCACCACGGATGCGGCGAGCGTCAGGTTCGGCCGGCGCACCAGGCACCACACGATGAAAGGCGAGGCGAAAACGAGCGTGATGTAGAGCGGCAGCACGTCGAGATTGACCGGCTTGTACTTCAGGAGGATCGCCTGCCCGATCAGCTCGTCCGGATGCGACAGGAAATTGAACACGTTGAACTCGTGCTCGTACATCGGATTGTCGAAGCGGCGCGCGGTGCGGGCGATCTGCGCCGTGAACAGCAGGAACAGCATGATGTGGGCGACGTACATCTCGACCGCGCGCCGCCACAGCCGCTTCAGCGCGGCGAGAAACCAGCCGCCAGCGACGATCGGCCCGTAGATCCAGCCGACCAGATAACCGGAGATGAAGACGAAGAATTCGGCGGCGTCGCTGAAGCCGTAATTGCGCAAGGTCAGCCAAGCCACGACGTCGTGCGGAATGTGGTCGAGGAAGATCATCCACAGACCGATGCCGCGGAAGAGATCGAGTCGCAAATCCCGCTCGACCGGCGCGAGCAGCGCTGACTGGTCCCGTGTGATCATGGCCCCGCCTCGTTCGGTGGGCGTCGCGCCGTCGCGGCGCCGCAAAATCGGATGCTAAAAAATTGAAATCAAAAGTCGCCTGGCCGTGTGGCCAGGGCCGACGGTAGCCGACCTTGCTGCGCGCGCAAGGGCATAGTCATCGGAGCGGGCGGCACAAGCGTGCCGTCCTCCGCGCTGCACCATGAAGGGCCCTTCAAGATAAAGGGCGAAAACAACCCCATGCACAGTAGCTAACTCCTTGCGGCGCCTGCTTAATTTATTTGACGCGTCGGGCAGATTTCGGCCCCGATAGCGGCCCGGCCGCCGCTGCCGTCAGCTGAGCTCGTCACCCGTCGCCTGCATCTCGTTGAGCATCGCCTCGGCCTTGTGGCGCAGCGGCAGCGCGCCGCTCTCGGCGGCGATCGCGATGGTCGCGCGCAGGGCGCTCAGGATCGCCGCCCTGGCCTCCGGATCCGACGGCGGCGTCACCACGGCCTCGCCGAACAGCGCCTCCGCCTCCAGGCCGGAGAACCCCTGTTGCCGCGCGGTGTTGCGCGCTTCGCGCAGCATGTTCTGCGCGGCCTGGACGTCGCCGAGACGGTGGGTGGCGAGCGCCAGGTAGATCGAGCTGCGAAGCACCGCCGAGGTATAGCCGACCGCCTTCGCTTCCTCACGCGCTTCCGTCAGCATGCCGCGCGCCCGGTCAAACAGCCCCTGCTCCAGATAGGCCATGCCGAGATGGCAGGCGAGCACCGGCACGAACAGCCGGATGCCGTGCTTCTGCGCCAGGACAAAACCATTCTCGAGAATGGCCGCGGCCGCCGCCGGCTCGCCGCGGCCGAGCATCAGCCAGCCGCCGCTATAGGCCGCGGCGACGCGGTCGTAGGGGCGGCCGGTCTCCTCCGCGATCGCTGCGGCTTGCTGCTGGAGCTGCTCGGCGGCATCGATCTGGCCCATCACCGTGTGAGTGACGCTGTTCATCATGCAGCAAAGCAGGAGCAAAGATCGTGGGGTCGTGCCGATCGGAGCACTCGCGGTCAGACCCGCAAGGTGGACGCGGGCGGTGGCCAGCATCTTCTCGGCGCGATCGTAGCGGCCGGAAAGAAAATAGGCCTGCCCGAGACTGTATTGCGCGAGATTACGCCAAGCGGGATTTCCCGAGCTTTCCGCCAGATGCACCACATCTTCCCCGATCGTGACAGCTTCAACCGGCGTTCCATAGAAATTCTGGGCACCCGCTCTCATGGTCATGGCCGCGACCTTGCGTTCAATATCGCCAATCGCATCGGCTCGCCGTTCGGCCTCGCTCCCCAAATCCAGGGCTTCGGCGACACGCCCCGACCCGGCAAAGGCCAATCGCGCCTCCATCCGCAGGTCGATGGCGTCCGTTTCGCGCGCGTGCGTCACCGGGATCTTGTCGAGAGAACCCATCGCGATCTCGAAATAATCGACCGCTTCGGCAAAGGCCGAGCGCACCAGACATTTTCGAGCCGCGCTCCTGCCATGCTGAAAAGCCTTCCGCCAATCCTTCGCTCGGGTCGCGTGATAGCAGAGCGTATCCGGACCGTCGGTCCACGCCTCGTCGGTCTCGAGAGCCGCCAGAATGCTGGCATGGATGCTTTCCCGCACCTTCTCGACCATCGAATCGTAGGTCACCTGCCTGACCATCTCGTGCCGGAACTCGAGCGAATCCTCCAACTCACTGTCGATCCTGACGAGCAACTCGGCCCGGTCGAGCGCGGTGAGGCAATCCTGCAGGACGTCTTCCGGCACGGCCGCTACTCTTCGCAGTGTGGCCTGGTCGGCCCGGGGTCCAAGCGCCGCGGCGATCTGGAGAAGCGATCGTTCCTGTCGTGACACACGATCCAGCCGCGCCGCGATCACACCCTGAATGCTGCTGGGGATGCCGAGTTCGTCCACAGGACGCGCAAGGGAAAGGTCGCCCCACTGGCCAAGAAGCATGCCGCTGTCCTTCAAACTGCGGCAGACCTCCTCAATGAACAGCGGAACGTTGGCCGTATGAGAGATGATCCGATTCTTCAGGTCTTCGTTGGTCGTGGCGGGACCAAGCATGTCCGCGAGCATGGCCAGCCCCGAATTGTCATCGAGAGGCCGCATCGCCACGATTTCCGCGCGGCAGCTCGCGATCCACACCGGCATTCCATTGGGCCGCGTCGTCAGCAGCACAAGCAAATCAGGGCATTGCAGCCCCGAAAGGGTCGCGACGACCGCATCGCTGGCCCGATCCATCCAGTGCAGGTCCTCAATCAAAAGGATCGTACGCTGACGACGGGCGACGCTCTCGATGATCGCACAGCTTGCGTCTGAAATCGCACGACCGCGCGCGTGAGGCTCCAATTCATCCCATTGCGGATCGGAAACCGGCAAATCCAGGATCGCGTCGAGAGCCCGCTGTTGCACCACCGGCAATTCGTCTCTGGGATCATCCGTCTTGGTCTGATCTCTTGCTGACGTATCGAGGATCGAGAGCAACAGGCGCTTGAGCGCGCTGTACGGCGCACCCTGGAGATTTGGGCTGCACTCGACATCGATCAGCCGCCAGCCGCCAGCCCGGAGGTCCTGCGCGAATTCATGCGCAAGCCGAGACTTGCCAATGCCGGCGTCACCCATCAGCAGAACCGTCTGCCGGCCGGCAGCAACCCTATCCGCAGCGCGCCACAACAACGCCCGCTCCGTCGTGCGGTCGACGAATCTGGAAACGCTCCGCGCACGTCGGACCCGCCAGCTCGACAGATCACTCGCACCCATCACCCGGTAGACAGGCAGGGGCTCGCCGAAACCACGGAGCGCCTTGCGGCCAAGGAATTCAAAGCGGACGTGTCCGTCCGCCAGCTCCTGGCAGGCTTCGGAGACATAGATCTGGTTCGCCTCGGCTGCCGTCTCCAGCCGAGCCGCGAGGTGCTGGGCTGCGCCGCCGATCTCGTAGACCTTGGAAAATTCGCTCGCGACCATGTAGGCCACCACATGACCCGAGTGCAGGCCGACCCGGACTTGAAGTCCTGGATCGCCCAGACTGCCAACACGCCGGACCAGCTCGATGGCCGCGTGGCAGGCTAAGGGCGCGTGGTTGTCGTCGGCGATCGGGGCGCCGAAGACGGCGGCCAACCCGTCACCCAACTCCTTGCTGACGATGCCGCCGAACTGGCGCACCGCGCCTCTCATCGCCGCAAGAGCAGGCTCGAGGCGCGACACCGCCGCCTCCGGCTCCAGTTCGGCAACAAGACCTGTGGAATCGACGACGTCGGCACGCAGAATCGTCACAAAGCGTCGTTCGCTGTCGGGGTCGACGGGCTGGCGCACCGCCGCTCCGCATTTGGAGCACCAGCGGTCGCCCGGACCAATCGCCGACTGACAAGCGAAGCAATGCATTCCAGCGCCTTCAACCACTGCCTCGGCAGCCTCACCCCAACCCCCGCGAGGCGTTCGACCCAACAATACCTATAGGAAAGTGCATGGCAATTGGGCTTGCGACATAGGCGACGTTACGGGATGGAGGCTCTCTGGACGAAATACATTCCTGAGTGGTAGCGTTGAGTGCGCACAACAAACAGCGTGATCGGCCGTAGCGTGACGCGTATTTTCGGCCACCGCACCAGAGATTTTGACCAACAGACATATGAAGGAAAGAGGCGATGGCCGGACTGGTATATAGCGGCAAGGCATTTCGAGACTTGATGAATAGCAATTACTATCCTTTGGCGAACATGAAGAAGAGCGTCGCGAAGCTCAAGGAGTCCGAGGACATCGACCTGCCGACCTTGGAATACGGCCAGTACCATTTGATTCTGAACCCGGCATCGAACTGGCCGCAGGGCAGCGCCAAGTACTGGCACAAGGAAAAGGGCCGAGCCCGCGTCGACCTCAGCACCCAGCCGAACACAGTCCCCCTGTCCAGGGATGAGCCGGGCGTCATTCCGCTGACGCGATGCGATCTGCTCGATGCCTGCGTCCGGAAATGCTTCAACTCCGAACCGCCGATCCCGATGAAGACGAAGATCATCACCCACGAAGCCAGCGACGCTTTCGCGCACCGGCACGAGATCCGGCTGGAGTGGGAGTACAAGAAGGGTTCGGACAAGCCGACGCTGCTCAATCTGACGATGGTCTGCCCGCACAGATCCTGACGCATTCTGTAGTACGCAAGAACGCAATACGTCCGCGCTAGCGCGGACGTATTTGTTGGCTTCGATCGCCGCTCGCCCCAACGGGCAGCGCTCGCCAAGACCGCGCTGTCGAAGGAAGCAGTACGGCCAAGCCGCTGGTCCTAGCTACCGCCTCCGAAAAACCGGTTCAGCTCGTACGCAGTCTGCTGCGGAAGCTCCTCCGGAAAGAAGTGTCCGCCATCAAGCGGCTTTCCGTCCACGTTATCGGCCCAGGTCCGCCAGAGCCCCAAGGGCCCGCCCTCGCTCGCATACCACGCGTTGAGGGGGCCGCGACCGCTCCAGAGCACGCGCACAGGGCAGTCAATTCGGCGGCCGGAACGACGGTCCGCCACATCGTGCCAGTGATCGAGTGTCGCGGCCGCACGATATTCCTCGTAGATCGCGTGAACATGCGCCTCATCGCTCAACGCGTCGATATAGGCTGCTCGCACCGCCGGACTGAAGCTGCCGGCCGAAGACCCCCAGCCATGCAGCGCATTGTCGATGATGGCGTCGGGGGCTGCCGACAATAACCGCTCGGGAAGAGGTTCAGGCTGCGCAAGCAACGACCACGGCCAATAGCCGACCGCCAGGTTCTTGTCGGCGCGCTCCCAGGCGTCGGCAATAGGAACGACGTCCAGGACGGCAAGCCGCTGCACGCGTTCGCGGTGATCAAGCGCGAGCCGATAGGCGACACGGCCGCCGCGATCATGGCCCGCGACCGAGAAACGGTCGAAGCCGAGTTTCGTCATGACGGACACCATGTCGTTTGCCATTGCTCGTTTTGCATATGGCGCATGGTCCGGACTGGAGGGAGGACAATCGCTGCGGCCATAGCCGCGAAGATCGGCGCAGACCACCGTGAAGTCTTGCGCAAGCAACGGCGCAACGTCTCGCCACATCAGATGCGTCTGCGGAAAGCCGTGCAACAGGAGAACGGCCGGCCCCGAACCGGCGCGACGGATGAAGATCCGTGCTTCGTCCGCCCGAATATCGGCGGCCTCGAAATCCTCGAACTGCATTGGCCCTCTCCTTCCGAACGACGGCAAGCCAACAAGTGAGCACCGGACGGGGCGGTGGTCTGTGTTGACGCCCGGCGCCATCCTGGGTTCCTTCCCGGACGGCATGCTCTGGCCCGATCGCGCTTACGCTTGGCAGCTCCACCGACGGCGACGGGACGCGCTTCGGCATGGTCCGAACGAACCCAAGCTCAGCCAAAGCAGGACATGCATGATCGAGGACGCCCCAAAACAAAAAATGGCGCGCGCAAGGCGTGCCATTTCCTTCTGTAAACCAACAAATTCAGCGAAGGCCGCCGGCGACGTGAAGCGTCTCGCCCGTGACGTAAGATGCGTCGTCCGAAGCGAAGAAGGCCACCGCGGCAGCGATCTCCTCGACCTTGCCGACTCGGCCAAGCGGAGTGGTGGATTCGATCCATTTTCGCATGTCGCCCTCGTGCAGGCCGGCGGACACGACCCCCTCGGTGACGATCATGCCGGGATTGACGGCGTTGACGCGGATCTTGCGCGGCGCCAGTTCCTTGGCCAGCACGGCGGAGATCGCATCCACCGATGCTTTGGTGGCGGAGTAGACGGCGCCGTTCGGCGGCGCGAGAGTCGACGCCGCGGAGCTGATGTTGATGATGCTTCCGCCATTGGCGTTGAAGTGCCGCGCCGCCTCTCCTGAGACCAGGAGGAGGCCCAGCACATTGAGATCGAACTGCTTGTGGAAATGCTCCGGCGTGATGGCCTCGAGCGGCGCGAACTCGTAAACGCCCGCGTTGTTGACGAGGATGTCGATCGCACCGAGCGCCTTCACGGTTTCCGCGACTACACTTTTCACGTCCTTGGCATCGGCCAGATTGCCGTGGACCGCGACGGCTTTGCCACCCTTAGCGACAATGGCGGCGACCACGCTGTCGGCGGCCTGTTTGCTGGCGCTGTAGTTGACGGCGACCGCCGCACCCTCGGCTGCGAGCCGCGCGGCGATTTCGGCACCGATGCCTTTGGATGCGCCGGTCACGAGCGCAACTTTTCCTTCGAGTCTCTTGGTCATCACATTCTCCATCATCCGGCGCGACGCCGATATTCAATAGTTCAATACTAGTGAACTATTGAATGAGTTCAAGGGAGGTGCTATATTTTGTGCATGGTGCAGTTCGTTCACCCATCGCGGAGCGAGATTTCACTGACTGGGGTGCTGGGAGCGCTCGCGGACCCTATGCGGCTGCGGATCGTCAAAAGCCTGGCCGCACAGAGTGATTGCATGTCGTGCACCGAGGCGGCGCCCTGCCCTGACATGGCGAAGTCGACCCTGTCGAACCATTTTCGCATCCTGCGCGAGGCCGGTCTGATCCGGACGTCAAAGCAAGGCGTCCAGCACCGCAATGTCCTGCGCGAGGAGGACATCAACGCGCGGTTTCCGAAGTTGCTGAAGATGATCCTGAGCTATCCGGAGTGAGCCGTTCCCCCACTCTTGCGCAAGGTGCGACCGACGTTTCCACCGGAGCGCGGCCAAAACAAAAATGGCCCGCGTGAAGCGGGCCATTTTCGGATCGGGACCGGTAAGGTCCGAACTTGGTTGCGGGGATAGGATTTGAACCGGCCGCGCAGCCTCGCTCCAAGCTGGCCGCAAGCGCGCCGCGCTTGCGGTAGGAGCTAGGTTCATTGCGGAAGTAATTCACGGACGGAAGCGATCGCCTCGTTCCATTTTTGCTCTACTGTTTCGGCGAGGCGCGTCTCGGCTTCGCCAGAATGATCAGTCTCGAACCACCGACGATTTTCTTGGTTGATTTTATTCCGATAGCCTCTTCCGGAAACGTTGCTACAGCTCTTCCAGAAATCGAAGTCCTGGCTTAGCTCATCAGTGTGAACGCTCTCGCCAACTAGCTGAGCCGTTCGCACGATGGCATCAAAACTATCTTCCAACACGCGAACGGTCTGGCGAGCGAGGCCGTGAGCATCCCCGAGATCATCGTCCTCCAAAACATTATCGGCAATCGTTTTGAACGCGAGCAATTTCGGTCCAATAAGTTGGGTCGCAACACGCCGTGCACCATGACTAAGTTGATGCGCATAATTCAAGTTCGGCCATTCGCCACGGCGCGCGACACTGGCGTAAACGGTTTTCCAATGTGCCGTGCCGGTTGCCGCCACGAGGCTCTCATGCACTCGTCCAGTCGCGGCGGATCGTGATATCGCTGCGTTTTTATCGAGCCATACGGTCAACCTGCGAGCCGCTTCCCGCATCGTCTCTTCGGCTTGCTCTTTCTCGTAATTGACAAGCAAATTGTTTGCGCCCTCGATAATTTCCTTCAAAGCATCGCGGTGAGAATTCCGAACCGACGATATGCGAGACATAATGAACGAACGAAGGACCTCAGGCGCATCGTCCGCTGCATTGAAAAAGGCAAGCGGCAGTTTGGTCAATCCGAGCGGGTGCAGTTTTAGGCTCACTTCTTCCGCTTTCAGATCACAACCCTCTTCCGCGCTCTGAGCCGGATAGCCGTTATCCTTCATGTTCAACGCTTCACCGGGCCTCGGAAGAACTAGGATTGCCGCATGAGATTCTAGGGTTCGCACCCCACCCTCTTTTGCGCGCGCGAGCAAGTTCCTCACCGGCGTCGCCGGCGCTTCATTGAAAACGGAACAGAGGATTACGACCGTGTGCGTGTCGTCAAAATGTTGCTCCAGATCCGCGCGTGCGGCGATGTCGTCGATGCCCTGCGTATCGACCAACGTAACTGAAATTGAATCATCCCCGAGAACCGGCGTTGGCACGACAAGCTCAATTCGCTTCGGCAAAGTGAATTCATCATGGCGGCCGTTATTCACATTCTCGAATTGCTCTTGGAGCCACTCGAGCGGAGCCTTCCCCAAGTCGGCCGAATGCCACATGTCGCGCCGATCGCGCTTATGCATTTCCATCCGTGCCAGCAATTCGACGGTGAGCGCCTTTACGTCTGGAATCATCGCCGCCAGCTCGCGAGCGTAATCGATGCCGGGGATCACGGTTCCCTCCGGCTTGCGCTCCGCGCGCTTGCGCCTCAGCTTGGTCATATTGCGAAGGGCGCGCTCGACTTCCCGCGATATTCCGGGAGTAGGGCCACCTTCATCATCGTCGCTGTCGCCCGGTTGAGCCGGGTTCAGAAGGAAGTTGGCAAAATCCGCTACATGCCGGCGAATTTCTTCTTCGCTAGACGGCTCAACAATGAGCCCATAGCCGGGGCCCTTGCGTAAATAAACTTCGCAAATCGTAATGCCGCCGGCGCCTGTTTCGAGCACCGCTTTCGGCATTCCTTTCGCGCTTGGCAGCTCCAGTCCTTCGGCACGGCAAATGGCCGTTGACTTTCCCACCGCGATCGTACCGATGAACGCCGCTCGATAGCGCTTGTTCAGGACGTTTTGCGCGGCACTCGCTATCTCGCCTTCGTATCGAACGAGCCTGCGTTCGAAGATTTGCTTTACGTCGGGTTGTTCGGCGAGAGCATGAATTCGTTGCGCGGTTTGTTCCGCAGTCCACAAGAGATCCGAGTCAGGATCACCCAACGGCGGCTCTGGCAAAAGATGCCATTGTCGATCGAGCACTTCCTTCAGCTGCTCGGCTTCTTTGGTGCCAATGCCATTGAGAACGATGCTTAGCTCGTCGTCAGTGAGCGGTCGCTCTCCCGCCTCCACGCGGGATAGGACCGCCGCGCTCCATTCCAGCCGTTTCGCAAGTTCATTTTGTTTGAGGCCGGCCTGTTCGCGCAGAGCGGCAAGATGCCTTCCAATTGTGGCTTCGCGGGTCATGAGCTTGGGTTCCTCTAGGTTCAACATAAGAGAAACGATTACACAACATTGCACATGACGTCAGGAAATGTTGTTGCACCGTTTCAAAAAAAGCTATCCAGCTGATAAGGCAGCGAAACATTAAGGTTCGATCGATGGATTCTTCCTGAGGCGCGGTCACCGGCGGGCTATGCGGTGCACTCAATTGGCGGTGGGTGGAGATCGCAATTGCTGCGACCAGCGAGGAGGCCGAGACGAAACTGAAGCCGCGCACGGTCGTCAACTACCGCATCTATCTGCGTAAGCACGCCGGTCCACTCCTCGGCACCCGCAAGCTGGATGCGCTCGACAGCGCCGACGTTTCGAAGATGCACCGGAAGATCGGCAAGGAGACGCCGATGACCGCGAATCGGGTCGTCGAGTTCGTCGGATCCGTCTTTCGGTACGCTGCCGTCTGCGGCCTCGTCGCCAAGGGGCACAATCCCGCCAGTCACGTCCAAGCCTTCCGCGAGCAGCGCCGCGAACGGTTCCTGAGCGCTGCGGAACTCGGCCGCCTGGGGGATGGCATTCGTGAAGCTGAAACGGTGGGCATTCCCTGGTCTGTGGACAAAGACCAACCCAACGCGAAGCACATCCCGAAAAATGGCCGTACGAAAATCGGACCGCATGTCGCCGCCGCCCTGCGGCTTCTGATTCTCACCGGCGCTCGGCTTCGGGAGATTCTTGAACTCAAATGGGAGTATATCGACCTTCAACGCGGGCTGCTCCTGTTGCCGGACAGCAAGACAGGGCAGAAGGCGATTATCCTCAACGCTCCGGCCATCGCTATTCTTGAAAAACTGCCGCGGGTTGATGATTACGTGATCGCCAGCGATATCGCCGGTCAGCCACGCCACGATCTCAACAAGCCCTGGCAGCTTGTGAGTAGGCGGTCAGGCTTGGCGGGGGTGAGAATTCATGACCTTCGTCACACCCATGCGAGCTATGGTGCCGGCGCTGGTTTTGGGCTCCCAATTATCGGGAAATTGCTGGGACATTCTCAGCCGGCCACAACAGCCCGCTACGCCCATTTAGACAACGACCCACTACGGCGAGCGTCAAACCACATCGGTGCCCAGTTGGTTGCTGCGATGGGAGATAGCCAAACGGTCGCCGACATAGTTTCACTCGACCAACGTTCTCATGATCCTGAATTCTCCAATGCCTGACTTTGCTGCTCCCTGGTGGTCAATTGACGACGCGATCATTTGGGTAGCTTCGGCAGAACGCGCTTCATTGCCAAAGGACTATTTCTGGGAACCGCCCGAATTTGACGATTACGCCTATTTTGGCGGACTCCGAGAACTCGAACTTGCGCTTTTGGAGGGCGAAATCATTGCACATGCTTCCGTCGATGCTGCGCCGATGGGACCTATGCATGAATCGTTCTGGAGCAGCATGAATTTCGTTCCGTTCTGGAGCCGCTCACAATGGCCTGTAGTTTTGATTCATTCACAGGATGCCTTCCGCGCTGAAGCATTGCTGGATCACAGTGAGCCATCGAATACGAAGGTCCCAGACGCTAAGTATCCGGAGGGCGCGTTTGGCTTCTACCGGGTTGCGAGAGACGTCATGTTCCGGCGCGATGAGATTTTAAAGCGTTGGACGATCCAAACAATCCGCGAGCCGCTATCAAAGACAGCACCGAAAACACGCGCGAAACGGAAACTTACGCTTAAGGTTGAAGCATCGCTCGCCAAAATGACCCACAATGGATTGAGCTTAGCTAAAGACAAGCGCGGACTCTCGGATGCCGATATCGCCGAACTGCTCCTAGAACGATGGCACGACGAGGGCGATACGGAGGTTCGCGAGTTCGAAGCCGTTAAGAAGCAGGTTTGGCGCTACTACGACCGACTTAGGACATTGGCGAATGCTTAGTGTCCCGGGACATTAGAGCTTAGTGTCCCTCCGCAGCGATTTCCCTCAGCTATACGCTCCGAATATTCGGGACGGATCCTGATGTCTCTGAAACGGAGCGATTATGACATCCAAAGATCAGTCCGGCGCTGGAGCAAGGCGCCGGATACTTGGCTGACCCGCAAGCAAGCGGCGGCCTATTTGAAACTCGGCGAAAGCACTCTGGCGAAACTGTTCGTCTCGGGCGACGGCCCACCCGCCATTAAAATCGGCCGGTCGGTCCGCTATTTGGCGCTCGATCTGAATGTGTGGATGAACTCCCGGCGCCGGGCGTCCACCTCCGATACGGCTGCCGCCTGACGAATTGCTACATCAAAATCAAGGGCAGCAAGCCGCGACGGTGGGCGACCCGCGCCGTGAAAACGACGTCCCCGCTGAGCTCAACCTCGCTGGAACCGATCAAAATACCGAGGGGAACTATGTCTACTTCAACCAAACAGATGAGCGAACACCAACTCGACGAGGTGAGCCGTCAAATCGCCGACTGGATCACATCCGATGCAATTCACGACTTTGGTCATGAACCACCCTTCCCTACCGAGGGGGACTTCTATCTGTCGAATGATTGGACCGCCGAAGAATGTTTTCAGGACGCTCCGATTGAAGATCCACCCGAGTGGCTGATGTCGGTGCCGCCAAACGTGGGCGACGGTTCTACTAATATCAGCGCCTACGCCTCTGCGCCTCCGGGTCCCCCGGCGCCCCCCATTTGGAAGGTGCCCGATCAGGAGACCCTCGCGGCCTGTTCGATGCTTGATCAGTCGGACACCGACAACGCCAAACGTGTCGAAGCTTATTTTCCAGACGAATTGTTGATCATGCAAGCCGCTGGCATCGCCGGCGGCGACAAGTTGGCTTGGTCGGGACGACATTGGGACATCGATAACGGGGAGGCTTACGCGTGGATGATGGCCCAAGCAGTTGGAGACTTTATCCAATTGGAGGCTGATTTCCTTAGGCCTTCCGAAGCCGAACAGAAGGCTATCGACGAGGCTGCAAAGGCTGCATCCGAACTCAGCCGCACGCCGGATCCCGATGAGACATCAGCCAAGGCTCTGCGCGAAGCTGTGAAGTCGGGAAAAGTCGCCCGACGTTCGTTTGCGGCACGAAAAGTAGCTCATAAGAGGTTTGGCGTCATCTCTAAGAATGCCTCGCGCCTCAAAGCTATGTTGGAGTGCGGTGCGCCGCGATGGCGTAAACCTGCAGAAGAGTTTAATGCGAGCGCACTCTCGCTTGCAACGCTGAGTCATACGCTGACGTTTGTTCAAGAAAATGACCTTGAATGCCCGGACGAGCATTCAAGCCGCATGGTTTGCCGCATCATTGCCCGAAAAGGACACCGGAAGTCCGATTACATCACGGCGCTTGTTCCCGTGAATTACGACGCGTCCGCCCGTGCTCCATTCTTTGAGAGCTGGATCGAGAAGATGATGCCGGATCCGGAGGCTCGTCGCACCTTGCAGCAATACTCCGGCATCAGCATTTTGGGCGTGCCGTTGCAACGGTTCATGTTCCATTACGGCGAGGGCGCAAACGGAAAGAGCGTTTATCTCGAGATGCTCATGAGGTTGTTGGGGAAGAGTTTTGCCGTCGGGTTGCCAACTGAATCAATCATCGGACAAGGCGAACGTAGCGCCGGCGGCGCCTCACCGGACCTCATCCGCCTCTTCGGCAAGCGGATGGTACGTGTATTGGAACTGCCCGAAGGCAAACCGCTGCAATCCGAATTGATCAAAAAGCTGACCGGCAGTGAGGAAATCCCCGTTCGAACGCTGTTCAAGGGCTTTATCGACTTTATGCCGCGAGCGAAGCCGCACATGAGCGGCAACGGCCTCCCGAAGATCTCCGATACATCTAACGGCATCTGGCGCCGGATGCTGCTGCTGAAATGGCCGGTGCAGATCGCTGAAAAGGATATGCGGGATCCGGAGGAGCTGGTCGGCGAAATGCTCAAGGATGCCTCCGGCATCCTCAATTGGCTGTGCGAAGGAGCAGTGGATTTCCTCCAGAACGGGCTCTACGTCGCTCCGGGCGTCGCCGCCGCAACCGCAGAATATCGCAGGGAAATGGATATCGTGATGCAATTTGCAGAGGACTGCCTCGAAAGGGTTGATGGTTCCAAGGTGCAGGCACGGGCAATGTATGAGGCATTTATGGAGTGGTGCCGCGCAAATTCAAAATCGCCGGTGTTCGAGACGAAGTTCGGTCGCGACATGAAACGGCATTTTGAACGTGATGACTCCAAGCGGCTGCGTTTCTATATCAACGTCAAGCTCAGGGACGATCGCCCACGCGCCGAAGTGAAGACTTCTGATCCACTCGACGACGTGGTTCCAGTGTAATCCGTCGACAAAATGCGAGAGTATGCCGAGGGTTTTGCAGAACCCTCGGCATACTCTAAGCATCTGACTTACAGGGCTTTGCGGTATGCCGGCGAGGGTGTGACGGTTTCGGTCTAATATATATAGAACTAAGCTTCTTTCCGACGCGGTCGGCCAACTTGAGTTCTCTCTACGTTACGAGAAAAACTATCGCAATTGTCTCAAGGGTTGGATTTCTTAAGGGAGAGGCTGAGTTTCCAAGAGGTTGCACTCTGCGAGGGTTTGCCGGAAACTATCGATAAGGCCTCGCAGACTAGCGAAAAGGCAATGCAGCGATAGCCACACAGGTGGCGAAGGTCCTCTGCTCCCCTACAGCATCTTCGATTAAGAGGTGTTTTGTGACGTCGTGGTCAATCCTCGTCCTCCGCCGGCGTCCGCAGCGGATCAGGACTCGGAAACAGTTCCCGCTCCCGAAGGGCCGCCCCGATCCCCTCAGCCGTTAGTTTGTCCTCCAATCGCAATAAGCGCGCCTCGGCCCACTCCAACATTCGGGCCAGTTCGCCGGAGGAATGCTTCCTCAAGTCGCCGCGCAACCTCGCGACAAACGGTCTGAGCTCGTTGACCTCTGCTAAAATCGCAACGAGTCGCTTGAAAAACGAGCCGCGCTCTTTCTCCCGCTCCTCGCGCGCTCGCGCCAGTTCTGCAAGACGTCGTTCCCGCTCCCATCGGCGCTCACGGCGTTCAAATTCTTCGCGCCTGGCTTTGATCCCAGCTAAATAGGCCACGATCCCGCCGACGATGGAGTTGATGAGATTTTCGAGTCGTTGCCGGCGTCCATCGGCCCAGTTGCGGCGCAGTCCGACATACTTGTTCTCGATTTGAAGGCTCAGTTCGCCGGATCTGACAAAATCGAATTCGGGATAGGCACGCTTGGTGTCCAGAGATTTGCGCGTTTGTTGCGTTCCCGATTCCGTTTCTGCCGCTCTTCCAGCGCGAGCTCCTCCACCGTCGGCACGTGAGCGCGCCTTTCGATCCGCTCAATCAGGGAAAACGTCAAGTCGTCCGGCGCGACTGCGACCCGCATGTGCCCCCCGGGCAACTCCATAGTCAATCCACGTGCCTCTAGCCCACGCGCGAGCGCATCAAGAATCGTGATCACACGCTCAACACTTGCTATGCTTACTTCGATTCCGCAATTGCCAAGCCCACTGGCGCTTACGACATTCTCGCGGTCAGGTTTGGCTTTCCGCAAAGCCTTTGCGGTTGCTGCGACTGATGGATGAACATCCTGGATCGGAGGCATCTGCGCAACGGAGTCTAGAGGCAGCTTCATCTTTGGGGTGGCCTTTTGGCGCTGGCGTTCCCGCTCCAGGACCTCTCGAACCTCGGGCGCCAAATTGTGTTCTGAGCCAAAGATGGTGATGTGCTCGTGTTGGGGATCGGCCGTGCCGTGGAACGGAATCTGCCTGGCTTGTTTGTCTGCCGATTTCTTCGCCCAATAGCGCGCGCCGGCGTCGGCACGCGATGCTTTTCGCAGATCTTTTTCAAGGCAACATCAGATATTCCAAATCCTTCAGCGACTTTGGTCATCGGCTGCGACCAGACTAGGTCGTACATTGCTCGGCGAGTGAGTTCGTGCTTTGGCACAGCGCTTATGCGGACCAGTCCTGGCAATTTCAAATCTTTACGTCAGGAGGAACACCGATCAAAGGGTCCTTCCGAGGCCCCCACCCCGCACGGCCCAAGCGCGCCCCATAAATCCGCTAGCCCGATTTCGTCAAATCTGACCGAACTTACCGAACACACCGAACACGTGTTCGGAAGTCTGCTCGGATGCGTCAACCGGACCAAAGCAGCGCTGAACGCAATTAGCAGCTTGTGACCACAGCGGAAGTTTCAGTGAACAGATTTGCTAGGCTGGACCTATCGGACCGCTTTGCGAAGGTTCATCAGATCGGAGCTTTACCATCGCCTCTCAGGATAGTCGCGCGGTGTTGCAGCCGAACTTCCAATTATACGATCGTGGAACGTTGTACACGAGAGCGAATCGCATGTTGGCTTCGCAGGCCAGACGTCCTAGAATCGCGACGATCGCAGGACAAGCGAAATGCAGTATGTTTGCGACGCCCCGAAGGGTAAGACTTGGTTCCGTATCGAGACGGAAGGTGAAGCGGCGCATGAGTCGCGCCTGATGAACCACACAGTCGAGAAATATTTCCGCAACGAGCGGGAGAAGGCAGTCCAGTCCTGGCGTCCCGAGCGGCCCAACGCGATCGAGCGCGACATCGGCCTCGAGGCCTATGTACGGCGAGAGATGCCGGTTTTCCTCACGTTGCGCGACAGGGAGGGCAATGCACTGGCTACAGCGATGCTGCCACCGGGCGGCAAGGATCGCGGCAGGTTCCGGATCATCATCGTTGCCGCATCAAATGCCGATCCTTATCCTGAGCAGGACGCGGCCATCGCTGCGCTGGGAGCGCATTTCGGTGTTACACTCGATCGCCACCGCTGCTTCCCCTACGGTCGCTAAGAGGCCTGACAAGTGTCGCGCTGGATTGGAGCGACGTAGGCTCATGGGCCCTTAGCTGCTTCCCTGTTTGCACGCGCTAACGTCGGCTTGCGGGGTGCGAGCGGACCGAGGGCGAAGATCGCCGCGACGCCCGCATGTGACCCAACTCGGACATGTCCGGGCGGCGTTAGCGAGTGCACTTCAGCAAAGGAGATGAAGTCAGGTACTGACGTTCCCCGCCAAGCGATGGACCACTCGGTCTCGCACGATGATGAGCTGGACAGCGATGAAACCACTGACCAACAGTAGCCAATCTTGAGGCACGTGCAGTAAAACTGCGGCGCCGCCGCCGATCAGGGACCAGATGAATGGAATGACCAGAAGCCCGCGAGATATTGGGTGTGTGGTCAACAGAAGCATTCCAAACGTAAAAATGGTCACCGAGCATGGCGTTACACCAAACACAGGCATCTCGGGGAAAACGTGCCCGGTCGACATGCCGATCAATGGATAGAGAATTGCCGCGTAGGCAACGAGCGTCACGCCGACCCAAGCCGTCGGTCCGGATCCAAGGCCAAAACGGAGGCGGTCATGATACACACCCGAATACAGCAGATAAGCGCCTTGCATAGCGAACAACGTGCCGAAGAGGTGGGCCGCCTTGTTGATGGTCGAAAAGAAAACCCCGTGATAGGCGATCCCGGTCCAGAGCCACATGATTGCCAAGATGCTCGCGGTAAGGGCGATCTGCGTGTGACGCTTTCCAAAACAAAAGGACAATTGCCAAGCAACCCAGCAGATGGGCCCCCACCTGTACTGGCCAAATAGCAGTGTTGTAGTTCACGAATACGGATAGAAATTGCTCGGGAGTAAACGGTAGCATGGTCCGACCCTCCAACTTCCTAGATGAGGTAGTCGCACGAGGCGAAGAGCAATTTGACTTGGCTCAACCATCTCGCAGGTAAATGTCGCCCTTTGGACCCTGAGCAGACTAAGTCAGAACCCGTATTGAGCGTCCGCTTCCGGATCATTAGCTGACACCCTCCGATCGATTCGTCCGGCTCGAGCTTACGGGTCCTTCCGGGGCCCCCCGCCGCACACGGCACAAACGCGCCCCCGAGTTTCTCCAGCGGCAAAGCTGAAAAACTGGGTTGACACGGTTGACACGTTGACAGCCCGCTACAATCCGAGATCGACGGCTAAGTGCTCTTTTGTCAGAACAGACTTCCCGAAACTAGCCGCTGATACTTTGGTATGACCCCTTGTAAGTCCGAGCACTGACTCCATAATTGCAGGGGTCCTCATTAGCCGGCCGATTGACCCGTTCCAAAGCTTTATTGGTAGTGTCGATCTCCTCGGCATTTCTGCTTTGGTCGGAAAGGCCGAAGCTCTGGACTTGAATGTCTGCCGCCGGCGCGATGCGCGCTATGCGGCCGCTCTACCGATTGTCTAGTCTGCCGTCGGATATGCGTGAGGTTTAATCGAGCGACTCGATATAGGAGACGCTGCAATCGTTATGAGGGTTCAAAACATCGCCTCCTATGCAGGCCACATGCACCTCGTTACCGGGCTCGACAGTCAAAGCCACGTCGCCAGGAGAAGACAACGTTTTCGTGAAGATAGGAGCACCTTCCGAATTATGCACGGATATCGTTGTTTTCCCTCCACAATGGTCGTCGACTTTGACTGTTATATCTTTAGTCTTATTTCCGCCGTTGGTGTAGATCGTATGAGGTTCATTACAAACGTAAGTCATTTTACCTTGCCCTCGATGCGTTAATCGTTGGGAGATGCCATGAGTGTTCGCTGAGACGCTTCGGACGACTCTATTATCTCGCGCTAGGTAAGCCCGTCCTAACTCTTGCTCTAGGTTTCGCCGCAAGTGTCGTCGCATTCTTGTTGTGCGAGTCTCTTCGCCTCGTTTTCGTTAGCCGCAGTTACGACGACATTCGCCTTGTTGGTGCCATCGGCGCATTTGCACTTGTATTCCCAGTTAAAATTACCGAGCGGGCCCGCAGGCGTCTTCTTGACGAAGGTAATAGTGGACATCTAATTCTCCTCTGATTGAGAGTTAAAATCTTGCCTCGTTAGATCGGCCGATACTCCGCTATGATACGCGGAATGAGTGCCTTTAGAACGGCAGCATAGGTTGTCTGAGGTCTGCGATGCCTTCGCCGCCTTCTCGCCGCTACGAGCATAAATTCGACAGTGACTGAATAACGATCGAGATCATTAACTAGCGCCCATTAAGCACGCCTGCTGTAATCGCGGACGGAATACAGCCCGCCCCATCCGGTTCGATCGAACCGCATTGCCCGAACTCGGACTTCATACGATGAGCGGAGCCGCGTCACGTATGCGAACAAGCGAGTAGCTGACGTTGTCGATGCCAACGCTATCCCATTCCTGGCCCGCCTCGTCGGTTTGGTCGCATCGGCAGTAAGTGTGACACGCGATCCTTTTTTTCGCATCAGCAAGGTATAGCGCGGAATGACCGTATGCTCCCTTCGCAGGATCCCAATAGAAGATCAAATCTCCCGCAGCGAGTTGCGAGAGCTTCCCCGCACATTTGTCGTGGCTTTCCTTTTCGAGAATGACGTCGATCAAGCCATCGTCAGACAATGTCTTAAATAATCTACGCGCGCTAATCACTCCGTAAATCGCCGCGGGGAAATCTCGTTGTATCGGCAGCCCGCCGCCGCCTTCGTTAGGCTCCTGACCGAGGCAACACGAGAGAAAGTGGGCACAATCGTCGAGGTCGCCGATTACTGTTCCGCCAGGCAGGCGGGCTTGCTCTTCATCATCGGGCGGGCGCACGAAGACGGTTCCTCCCGGCACCTTACGATAGTGAGGAGCAGTCCCGATACCGACATATCCATCGGAGCATGACTTAGTCCAATACTTGCGGGCATAGGCTAGGGCTTTATTACGGTCATACATGACAGCCTCGTTGCAGCGGAATTGAAAGACAGAAACTATAAATTCACGGCCTGCGCTAACTTCCTGTGCCGAACGATCGCTCAATGGCAACTATGACTTTCCGAAACAGGCGTATGTGCGGCATTGTTGTCATTGAAGCAATTTGCGAGCTCAACGTTTGTCTCCCCTGGCTGTAGAGTCACTGTAGTTTCGATTTCGCACGCTCGGATTGATCCGCCCTGAGCCGGAGCTTCGCATTTCGCTGAGGTGCACGTGAGTGGTGCGTTCGACGGGTTCGAACCAATAATCTGAATTCGTTTCCCACCTTCCGCGAGTTGACACCTAACGGGATTGAAGCCCTGAGAAAGCGCAACTGTGTTGCAAAATACGAGCAACATGCTTGCGCTAGCGGCCAATACCCATTTTAGCGCGTTCGTTTCTTTGACGCCTTGCGCATCTACATCATCACGGCTCTCTCCAATTCTTCCAATCATCATTTGCATTCCTTTCTCCAGTTGCTAGCCCTCGCCGGATGAGTCTCAAACCACGCGGATTTCGGCGCTCCCGCCGAAAACGGCGCTGTCGTCGAAATTCGTCCATGTCGCGATAACCACGGTGGATTCCCTCACCTTAATCTTGAATTGCACGTAGGCGCTTGTCGTTGACGATGGGCCGAACTCGGTCGAAAACGCCATTTGGCCACCGACTTTGCACTCGAATTTCTTAGGCATCCTGCGCCGCATTTCGAAACCTCCAGCACCGGTAACGCTCTCGAACTGCGGCACCATGAGGGCCGTTACCTCGACGAGCTCATCGCGTTTGACTTCCTGCTTATTCAAACTGAACCGCGTCTGTCCGGCCATGATCTCAATTCCCTGAATTGGGCTCGTGAAGGTTCGCCAGCATCAGCATTCGCATGCTCCGCCCGTAACGCTGGCCTGGCGGTCGCTCGACAGGAAGCTTTCGACGCCACCTTGCCGAACCTTCGCGACCGCGGTCACGCTAACAGTTTGGGCCGGGGTCGGAGTTGCAGCCCTTTCCAGGCGAATGCGGGTAGTCACTTGCGGAATGCCGTTAGGGAGAAAGAAGGTATATCTGCCGACCTTGGCGCTGCGATTGTCCCTGGCGACGATCAGCAATTCCGATACGTGCGAGGCCTCGGTCATGGGGCTCTCAACCCGAACCGTCAACGCAACCGCGTTGCCGGTCGCGACGTCCTTTGGCAACTCGATCACAACGCGCGTGTCCGGGGTCGGTGTCGCACCGCCGGTGAAATCCGCCATCACGGCGGCCGCGTCTCCTGGCTGCGCCAGGGCGGGAGAGAATGGCCTCGCAGCCGATATCGCAGACAACGCGCCTGCGCCGATGGTCAGTGCCTGCCGACGGCTAAGAGGACGTGGCATCGGCTTTCTCCTGGTCCGGCATTGTTGAATCCGTTGTTGAAAGTGACACGTCCAGCCGCCTAACCCTTGATACGCAGTTTGAGCGCGAAGCGCGGGCCGGTCTCGGCCACGATGGAGTCGGCGGGATCGCGTCCCTGCCGCACCGCCTCGGCGTCAGGATCGGTCGGTAGCATCCATTCGACCTCTTCGAGGAAGACGAAGTGCGGCGTCTTGCGCGGGTCATCCTTGAGCACAAATCTAAAGCTCCACCGCAGCCCTTCTTCTCCGCGCCGCGGCTGGAATTTCGCGAGATTATCCGCGCTGCTCCATTTCAGTAGATTGTCGTCGGAATCGGTCGCAATGATCTCCGGCACCATGCTGTCGCGCGCGCCGCCAGCAAAATCGATACCTTCCGGGTGGCGCAGCACGCGCGCCTTTAGCACCGGCCGATGCATGGCGTCGGCCTTGGTGCCAGCATCGCTCTCATCTTCAGGCGCCAGTGCCACCAGGTCATGGGCCGGACCGTAGACGTCCGCGCGTATCGGATAACTGCCGGCCGAACGCGGCTCCGCCGTAATGACGACATGCCGACGCGGCAGCAACTGGATCATCTCGACGATCGGTTCGGATACCTGCCACTCCGGCGGGGCGTGCTTCTGATAACGAACCAGGCCGAGCCGTAGGAACGGATTGGCAAGCGCGAGCGGGCTGATCTCTGCATCGACATACCAGCTCTCGTCGGCCATATCGAACAACGGTTCATAGGCCACGAGGCTCACCAGCATCGTGTTCTGCAGCACCGGCGAGGAAATCTGCAACGCTGCCGTGCCATCGTCGTCGTTGTCGCCACGCGGAATCGGCATCTGCACGCGCGCCACGAGTTCGGCATTACCATCGGGAAGCACGTCGCGGAACGCCTCAAGCGGCATGAAATAGCCGGTTTGCACCGGCCCGTACCGGATTGCATCAGTGGCCCAGCGGGTGATGAACTGGCCGCCCTGTCCCAGATCGTTGTCCTCGAAGTTCTTGTATTCCTTGTAGGCAGTGACGCCACCCTGGCTCTTCACCAAGTCGCGCGCGATGTCGCGGGCGATCTCATCGCGGCGGAGTGGATCGACAATTTCCGGCGGCCACAAGGCGATGGCAAGCATTTCGCCCTCGCCGGAGGAGAACCACGGCCGCTTCAAGCGGATGCGCACCTTGGTACGACGTTCGATGTCGGTGCCATCGAATCTTTCCGTCCACACGAACGCAGGCAGCAGGCTCTTGCGGTCGATCGGATCGGGCGCCCGGGTCGCCGGGAGCCAGATCTCCGACTTTGCACCGAGCCGGGTGATCGGATCGACCGCCTTCAGTGCCGGCTCCTTCGGCGCGGTTTCCCGCAACAGCATGTGCTCAAAGCGCGAGCGGGCTTCGAGCTGCAAGTCGAGCTTCGCCGCGTGCGCGGTGGTGAAACGGTGGCGGCGCTCATACTCTCGCACGGCGCCAGCCGGCGTAAAACCAAGATCGAGGATTTCGGGCTTCTCCACGAGATCGTCAATCTTCTGTGCTTGGATCTCATCGGAGAGATCGCGAGTGCGCAGCAGCTCAATTCGTTGCCTAGGGAAGCTCACCTTGCCGTTGCCGTCGACATGGAAGCCATAGATGTTAAACGGCTCATCGGGCGACGGCATCCCCGCCTGGGGCGGCGGTGAAGGCTGCGGAGGCGGTTTGTTACGGTCTCGCTTGCGCTTGACGTCATCGACGACGGTCGCCATCCACGCCCACATGGTGAGCTGGGAAGACGTGTCGAGATCGATTGCGACGCGGCCCCCGAATACGGCATCGGCAGCGCCGGGGTCGTGACCGCCATGCGGCAGCGTCGCCCATGTCGTGGGATCCGGATGGTTGAGCAGCCAGCCCGGTCGGGTCTTGTCATCACCGGCGGGGGTTGGCGAGCCGGATACTGCCGGAGGCGGTGTGCCTGCGCCTGACGTTTCGTCGAACTCCCTGCGGACGATCGCGATCGATTTGTCGCCCTCCTCCGACGTGATGCAGGCCGGCGACATTGCCCCAAGTCCGACAAAGCAGGGCGCAAAGCTCGGCTGCTGGATCGCATGTGTCACACGCATCCTGCGCTGCTTCGCAAATCCGGGCACCGCCACCTCGTGGCCCCTGCTGGCGATGTGATCGGCGATCAAGCGAAACAGACGAGCGTCCATCCCGTCGGGAACGACGACCCCCTCATGCGGCGGCAGCGGCTTGCCCTTCTGGCGCGTCTCCAGCGCTTCGACGAAGGCGGCGGCGTCGGCATCGCCCATGAAGCCAAGCATACCGCCAATGATCGTCAAATCATCTTTCTGGGCGTCCTGCACACCGATAGCCCGCAGCGCGCGTGCGCCCAGGTCGGTTTCGGCCGAGAGCCTACCCTGGATCGTTCCGAGCATATGCTGATAGTGAGCGAAGTTATGACCCGCCTGGAACCAGTGCGCGATATCAAGGCTGCGCGGCGGACACCACATCCGCACATCGTAGTCTTCCCCCGGGCGCAGGTGGATCCTCACCCGCCGCACCCGCACCGTGCCGGATGACTGCCGCCAGCTGCGCCACGATTGCTTGACGAAGTTTCCACCCGGCTGGAGCACGCCGACATCGGCCTCGGGGTCGGACTCTGCGATGCGCGTGCGGTTCGCATCGGCCTTGATTGCGATGACCTCGATCAGCACCGGCACATAATCTGGGTAACGAACCTCGTGTTCGGGCGCGTCGAGCGCAACGATCAGCGGCTTTTCCTTGCGCTCGGCGTCGGGGCGCCGCGTCACCACCTCGATGGCGAGTTGGCGTGCGGCTGGGTCCGGGTAGTAGGGCTGCCTGCGCCGGACGAGCTCTTCATCGGAGGTCGCCTTCACCTGGAAGACGGCGTCATAAACCTTTTCCGGCTCCTTCTGGCGTTGCTCGGGCCTCGGCTGATAGCGCAGCTCGCGGCGCGTCTCATCCAGAGACGGAAAGCCGCCCCAATACGGATCGATATTGACGTTCACCAGCCCGTCAACCAGCCGCAGTCCATGAACATTCTCGCTTCCGATCGTCCGGTGCCAGGTCTTGATCCGGTGCAGCACCGCATATTCCATCGGCACCGACGGCGGGACCACGACGCGCGCCGTGCTTTTTTCAGGCTTCAAGCGCGGATCCGATCCGGTGCGCACGATCGCCCATTCGGCAGTGTCCCAAGGCTGATCTGGATGACGGGATGTCTTGTACACCTGCTCGGATAGCGCCAGGACCGGCGGATCAATCTCCTCCTCGCGCAGGAATCGATGGCCGTTCGATCCGAGCGGCGGCAAGGTGAGAGTGCCGTCCTTGGCCTTTTCGTAGCGCGCCGCGGCCTGCTCGAGCGGCAGGGTCACGCCGCCGAGATAGACGGAGCGCAGGCCGATGCGATAGCCGCGACCGAATTCCAGCCGTGGCGGCGTGTAGGATTCGCGATCCCCCTTCGCATTCGGAGTGAGGTCCTTCGGCAGATCGTAGACGACGGTAAGAGGCAGGTCGCGGGTCGGATCGACCTCGATCTCGCTGGTTCTCTCGTCCGCACCGCCGCACTCCAGCCCTAGCGGATCGCCGGTCCACACCATTATGTCCTCGTTTGCGACCGCCTCGGCCTTGGTCGGATCCCTGTTCCTGTCGAGGGCGATCATCTTACTCGGCGTGCGCACCATCCCTGAGTCCAGCCGGATGCGTTCTTCCTTGCCGAACTTGAGTTCGGCGATCGCACGTTCGAGTCGCTTTTGATCGATCGGTCCATCGGATCCATCGTTCGGATCGGCATAGGCGACGAGCCGGTTCATCAAGCTGCGCCAGACAAATCGATGGCCGGGAGACTCGTTGCGCGGCTGGACGCCCACGTCGACACGGTATCCGATCGTGAGCATGATCGCGTCCAGCACATTGCCGGCGCCGGATGCGCGCTGGGTTACCTGATCCGTGGTGGTTTGCGCCTTGTCAGCCTCGCTGGTGGCGCGCATGGTGTCGAGTAACGCAAGCCCTCCGGTGCGCGACGTTCCCATACCGCGACCGGCCCGATCGACAGGCGCTCCACCTTCGATCGCAGCCTGCTGGCCTTCTGCCGCGCTGCCATAATGTTCGAGCGACTGCGCAAAATCGAGATTGCCGAGTTCGAAGCGCGGTTTGCCGTCCTTCGTGAAACCGAGATCGACGATCCCGTCGAATTCCGGCAACCGTTTCGCTTCGGCGTTCTGCTGGCGTTGTTTCTGCTCTGTCTGCTTCGCGACATCGCCGGCCGCTTCCTTGAACGCCTTTTCGGCCGCGAGGATCTCGCGGACGTTCTCGATCTCGACGAACGTTACCGGCCAGAAATGCCCGCGATCACTGGCGACGGCGCCGGGTTGCCGAAGCTTCACGACGGACCAGATCGCCCGCGCGCGCTGCATGGCGGCCGGTACCCCGGCCGGAAGAAGCGCAAGCTGCAGATAGACGGCCCGCGCCGTGCGCGGCCCGCTGTGGTGCAGATCGATCTCACTGGCCTCGAAATCGACCGCCGCCTCGTCACGGTACAGCCAATCCGAAGGCGGCGCAGGCGCCGCCCCCGGCGCCGCTGCCACTTGAGGTATCCCGGCTGCTTTGTTGAAGGTCTCGAGGGTGATCTCGACGTCGATCACCAAGTTGAACAGTCGCGCAAGGGTCGGGAACGCCTGTAGCCCGAAGAAGCGCCTGCCCGGCGCATCGATGATCTGCCGGGCCACACGATCATATCTGCGCCACTCGGCCTCCACTTTCGCTCGCTCGCTGCGCGGATCCGTGCTCTCCTTTTTCTTCGCCGCGACCTTGCCGATGACATCGGCCTTCTGCGCGGCGGTAAGTTCATGCGGAACTGTCCGCATCGACCAGAAATGCTGCACGAGGGCCTTGCTGCTGCGCCTAGCGAACACATCGAGCGCTTGACGGCCAAGCGTAACCGTGGACACTTGCCGCCCCGTTCCAGTCAAGGCCTTCTGTTGCTCGGTGAGCTTTGCGGCGAACGCCTTGTCTTCGAATACGTCCGCGTAGCGCCACCGCACGCGCTCGCGTTGCTCCCCCTGCCAAAAGAATCGGTCGGTCCCGGTTGCGGCGACGACGTTGCCGTGTCGGCTGGCAAAAGCGACAGTCGCATTGGCGGCAATCCGCACATTTCGATCCGCATTTAGCCTTGCGAGCTCGCTGAAGGTCTGCGGACCGACCAGCACATTACGAGCTGCGGCGTAACCGACGGCGCGAGAAATAATGTCGCCGTCTCCCGGAGGGCGCGGCCCGGCAGCAAGACGCCCAAGCTTCGTCATGACTCCGCTCGGGCCGTCCGGCACGAATTCGACCTGCTCGCGGGCTCGCTGGAAAACACCGGGACGGACCGTCTCAATCGCCGCCTGCATCCGGAACGCCGACAACGCTACGGCGGCCTCCGCGTAGGGAACTGAGGAAATCCGCGGCGCCTTCGTTCCTTCGTCCACGACTTTTTGCACCGCCGATCCCGCCAGCGACTGGCGCAGGGCTGCACACAGATGACCCCAGGGATCCGCGAAAGCAGCCGTCGCATCGACATATTGCTCCCAGTGGGTTTCGAGAACCCGCCGGCTGTCGTTCGTTGGACTCCTCGCTTCGGCTCCCGGTTGATCGAAGATCAGATCCTCGATCTTGACCGACGGCGCCAACAGATCTCGCCACAGGCTCACCAGATAGCTCATCGTGGCAGGATCACGGGCCGGCGCTGTGCGCTGCCAGGTCGTCGTGCTGCCGACGTCATCGGCAAGCACCTTGCCGTCTTCCCTGGTGACCTTCGCGACGTTCAGCGCGAGGGTGCCGCCACCGGGGAACCTTTTCTCGATCTCACTCGGCCACTTGGTAAGGTCAACAAGCTCGGGCTTTGGCTTGGTCTTGTCTGCGAAAATCTCTTCCGCGCTGGCGGGTTCAGGCAGGAACGCAAGCGATGCGCGCAAACGATGCTCTTCGCCGACCTTGACGATGCCGGCCGCCACCACCCGCGTCAGAACGCGAACTGGCACCGGCGACGGTTCGGATGGCGGGCTGGCCACGGCAGGAAGATCCATTGCTACGCCTCTACAGGTCGTGATCGAAATATTTGCGGTACTCGTCGAAGTTCCGGCTCATGCATTTGGTCCGGCGCCGCACCGTCGGCTTCGGACGCGCGGCGATAGCCGCAGCGCCGCGCTTGCGGCTTTGCGAGGAGAATTCCATCGTCTTGATATCGGCAGCGGCATATCGCGGCTCGAACTCGTCGTGATCGATCAGCAGAGCCTGCCCGCCGCCACCGCCGAAGCCACCCGGAACCGTGTGAGCGACGCCGACCGAATATTCGAAATCGCACAGGCCGACCGAGAACGAGAAGGTGAACGTCGCTTCACCCTCGAGGTCGCCGCCAAGGGTCTGGACGAATGTGACCAGCAGCGAGCAAGAAACCGCGAAACAGGCGATGCGCGCCGAACCACCTGCGAAAAAGTATCCGCCGATCTGCGCACTCACCTCGTTCTTCGAGACGTATATGCCGAGCGTTACCCGGCCCTGCCCGGTCAGCGGCCCGTAACTGAACGCGGCGGCAGCGCCGAATTCGAATGCAGCCTCGAAGCCGACTATGCCCTTGGACGTGCCGATCAGGGCAAAGAAGCCTCCGCCGCCATAGGGTGCAGCTGAAATGATGAACGGCGCGTCCCGCCGCGACAGGCTGACTTTGAAGTGCGCCGGCCGGTCGTCGAACGGCAGCTCGCAGCTGGCGTTGATCGACACGTTCATGAAACTGACCGTGCCGATCGAGATGGTCCCGAGGTCGATACCGAAGCCGGCTTCGATGCCAGGCGGTGCGAACTTTGGATGGATGAAAAAGCCGTCCTTGCCGCCCGGCGAGAGGAACGGCGCGAGAGTCTTGAGGAATTCAAGCGCCGGTCCGATGGTGACGGTATTGACCTTCACGTCGAACTTCGGCTTCTCACCCTCGCTGGCTGTGAATTTCGCCGGCGCGAAATTAAGGGTCACAGCATCGAGCACCGGCAGCAGCTTGACTGAGAATGGCTGCAGCACACCGCTGATCGCCAACTTGCGGCTCTTCGGATTGAGCGGATCGAGCAGATTGACGGTCAGATGCGCGGTGATGACGAGATCCCGCTTGCGGCCTTCATCCGTCCCCCAGGGCTCCGTCCGGAGTTCGTCATCGATCATCTTGAACAGGTCGCCGAGATCGCCAACCTTGGTGTTGAAATCGTATTTTAGCTCGTAGCGCGTCGGGATCAGCTTGCTGAGCTCTTCCTCGATTCTTTGCTGGATAGCGCCGACGTCGATGAAATCGCCAAGCTTGCCGTGCAACACCTTGTCGGCAAGGGCCTCCGTATTGCGCCCGACGCGGATCAGCGCCGGGCCGCCTTTCTGCGACCAGTCGTCCCGCACGCCCTTCAGAATGGAAAGCGACCTCTGCGCATTGCCCGACTGCGCCTCCGTAAGAGCGCTGTTCAGCTTGGTCTGATCGTCATCGATCTGCGTGGGATCGAATATCTTTGCGACATCACCGATCTGCAGGAATTGTCCCACGCCCTGCTTGAGGCTGTCGCTCTTCAGCGCGTCGGACACCGCCGTGAGCGGAACGCGCGCCAGGTCATAGACCTCGATGATCAGCTGCAGTGGAGGCTTCAGAAGCTCGGCGACCGTACCCTCCACCTCCTTCCTGGACACGTCGAGGGCCGCCTTGATTTCAGCCTCGATTTGAGCCGGGGTAGACCCGACAATTGCGATTGTCCGGTCTACCGCGACCGTGAGCGCCGACGAGATCGTCGCGATCAACTGGCGTTCCTGATCGCGGCTGAGGATTCCGGTCTTGACCGCCAGGCCGCCGATCTTGCGCGCATGCGTCGCCGCCTTGGCGAACGCGCCGGGATCGGTCAGGTTGGCCGGCCAGCCCGTGGCAAGCGTCGTTTGCCATTCAGTGGCGAGTTCACCGCCCTGCTTCTTGATGGCGTCGACGCGGCCCTCGATTTCCTGACGAAACCGCAAGACTTCCGCCGTCGAGAGCTGGTTGGCAATATTGTTTGCTGCATCGAGAAAGGACTTGATTGTTGGATCTGGCTGGCCGCCGGTCAGTGCGCGCTTGCCAATCCGTCCGATCTCGTTGAGCAGGCCGCAAAGGGCCTCGCCCAACGACTTGACCGATTTGGCGAGCTCGTCGGCGGAGTTGTCTGCCAAGCTGCGCACGCCGACGCCGGCGGCCGCCGGGGCCACCAGCACCGGTGCCAGTGAGGCAGTGCCTGCCGGATCGAGAGCGCCGGCGAGCTTGCCGAACAAGTCGCCGATTTCGCCCATTGCCCGCAGACGAAGTGCAAAGAGCTGTTGGGC
This sequence comes from Bradyrhizobium sp. Kon56, assembly GCF_055807635.1. Classification (NCBI taxonomy): domain Bacteria; kingdom Pseudomonadati; phylum Pseudomonadota; class Alphaproteobacteria; order Hyphomicrobiales; family Nitrobacteraceae; genus Bradyrhizobium; species Bradyrhizobium sp. Kon56. Next base: position 287,365 of record NZ_JBVVOU010000006.1, read on the forward strand.
GGCGGAAAACCAGAGCTGCTGGAACTGAAGAGTCTTCTTCAAAACCTCGTTGTCGAGCAGTTTACAGACGTCGTCGATCCCATACTTTTGCGTCTGCTCGTAGGCCGCCTGAGCGTCAAGCAGTGTCTTTGCAAGCCGATCGACCCCGGCGGCACATGCAGCGCGAACGCGCGCCACGCTGTCGAGCACCGTCGTTGCTTTCTGCCGGTCACTGGCCGGAATAGTTGGAATGCCGCTTCGAAGATCAGTCTCGAGCTTGGCGAGACCGGCAAAACCAACGCGGAGTGCTTCGGCTTCCTTTTTTATCGGCCCGAGATCGGGGAAGCCGAGAGAATCGACCGCCGCCTTGAGGAACTTCGATGCCTCCTGGCATTGCGCCGTGACGGTTCCGGCCACGTCTGCCAGCGCCTTTTGCAGAGCCGGTGCCAGCATGAGCGCATCGGCGGCGTCGAACAGCCGCGCGATCAGCGCAAGCAACCGTTCGCCCGCCGCCGCGACGTCCTGCTTGGCTTCCTCGCGAATTTTCTCCAGTTCGATAAGCACCAGCAGGAGTGGACGTCCCACACGATCGAACAACAGGGCTTCCCCCGCCTGCAGCGCGCGATACTGCGCTAACTCCAGATCGCGCTTGAACGCCAGTTCCTCTTTTTCCAACTGATCCTTGGCCGCAGCGATCTGCTGCTCGAAATCCTCCTTGATGTCATTGACGTCGCGCTGCAGATCCTCCGCCTCGGCCTGCGCCAGGTCGCGGAAGCTCTCAACGAACTTCTCGAAAACCTTGGGATCGTCGGGATTGAGAGCCGCGCAGGCCGCGTCGAGCGCAGGACCGAATACGGCGAGCCCGAACATCGGCCGCGCCGGCTTACAGAGCAGCGTCTTCAACTGTTCGACCGCCGCGCGCCGCACCTTGTTGACGATGTCGGCCTTGATGTCCTCGATTGACTTGCGCAAGACGTCGCGCAGCTTGACCAGGGTTTCGATCCACTCCTGGATGAACACCGGTACCGGGTTCGCGATCAAGCGTCCGACCTCGTCAACCAGCTGACGACCGGCTTCTACTGCCACGCTCACCAGACCGATGAATTCGGACACGTCCTTTGCGGGCGGTTCTAGCTCCTTGAGGCTATCGTGAAACGATTGCAACGCTCTAGCGAAGCTGGGGTACAAGCGCTCGAGCGCCTTCCCCGGAAGGGTGCCGGCGATACCGGGAATCCTGGCAGCTGCGCGCTCGGCCTGCTCCTTCAGCTGATCCACGACTTCCTGCAGCGTCTTCCGAATCGGATCGATTTGCTGCTTCAGCGTGTTGAGAACATCGACCGCATCACTCTTGGCTGCGTCAGTCGCGTAGGAGATCGTCTCCTTCAGCTTGGGCGCGCCAGCGATCGAGACGATCTTGATGAGATCCTTCAGCGACAGCAGACCGAGCAGCTTGGCTTCCGATAGCGCGCCGCCGAAGAACTCGGCGGGGTCAAACTGGCCGGCCCGTGCCGCGGCCAGTCCGGCGCGCGGAGGTTGTCCGAGGCTGAGTGGCGGCGGTTTCGTCGCTGCCGCACCCCCTGCGACCGCCGGCAAGGCCGCGCCTGTCTGTTGCGCGCCGCCGGAATCCGGCTTGCCGCCGATCGCTCCCTTGTCCAGCGCGAGCGCCCAGACCATTGCGTTCGGCTTGACGAGGCCACCGGCGCGATCTCCGGCCTGCGAGACATTCAGCGAGACGCCGTCGACGAGTTGCAGAAAGAGCTTGGACGGATTTTCAGCGGGACCGAAGCCGTGTTTCACATAGAGATCGGGGAAGCCGGCCCGCACCCAGCCGGCACCGCTGCCGGTGAACTGGGCCACTTGCCGCAGCTTTACTCCCGCTTCCTCAATCCAGGGATAGAAGGGCGGCTGATCGTCGCCCTCCATCGCCGCGTCCATCGCAAAATTCTGTTCGTCGATCCTGGTATCCGGATTTGCGATGATCCGGCCGCGAACACCGAGCCGCCAATAATCGGTTTCGAACGTGGCCTCGCCGCTCTTGTTCTCTGGTGCGTAACGGCGCTTGGCACCGCCGTGGCGAGCGGTGCACAATTCGCGGACTTTCTCGTCGTCCTTGCGCAATTTCTCGTAGTAGACCGCGATCCGGTTCATCGTCGGCGCATCGTGAGCCGCGGTGTTGTCGACGAACAGGAGCGGCAAGGTCATCGCCCCCTCCTTGCCGTCGATCTGCACCTTGAAGCGAACCTCGCCGCCGAGCCCCGGTCGCGTTCGTGGCCAGAAACACAGGCCCTCGATGGATTTGTCGTTAGCATCGCCCGGAAGCCGACCGTACTGAGTGGCCGCAGTATGATTCGGATCAGCAGCCGCCGGCGTGGTCGGATCGAGGATGTCGGGCGTGCGTTTGGTCAGAACCAACGATTGTTTGACGCAATAGTCGCGCGCCTCGAATGGATGGCCTATTCCGGGGTACTTTTTCAGCGGCTTGCCGACGCGAATGAACATTCGCTGGATCAAGTAGGCTGTCGGGAAGCGGCCGAGCGGGTTCGTCAGGAACTTGCGCTCGGTAACCTTGACCAGCGAGGCGCGGTTGCCGAGCGGATAGAGGAAACCCTTGTAGACGATCTCGACGGTGACGTCGCGTCCGAGCGTCGTTCGATGCTTCCAGCGCTCGACCGAGAATGCCGGGAAGAGATTTTTCTGAGGATCCGTCTTCAAATAAGGCGAGGCTGGCGGCTCAAAGCGGGTGTCGAAATCGAGCGAGGCGCCCAGCGCAGTAAGCGTCATCTCCTGGATATTGAGCGGCGGCGGGATATAGATTCCCTGCTCCTGCAGTTCAGGATCGCTGAGCGCGAAGCCAGGCGGCGGATCGAAATTGCTTGGCCGCGGTCGCTTGCGGTCCTTGTCTGGACCGGTGCCGCCCGCCGCCGCATTGCTGTCCGGCTTGCGCGGCAGCGTCGGCATCCCCCAGACCGACGTGAGCGCGACCAGTTCGTGCCGATCGTAAGACGACATCGAGGCGCGAAACCGCCGTTTCGCATCAACCTGTGCCGGCTGACCGGGCGCCGGCGGAGGCGCGGTACGTCTGGCCCGCCATGGCGCTATCGGGCCACGCTCCGGTGCATCCACACCGGGTTCGAAGCGCTTCGGATTATAGTCGGGAGACCAGATTGCACGGGTGCCCGCACCGTAGGGTCCTTCATCGAGCTCGGCGTGCCATAACGGCACCGTTCGCGACTGGCTAGGCTTCGGAAGCGGCGTCTCGCCAATCGGCGGCGTGTGGAAGCGGGCGTCCTGCGCAGGAGACAGAAACAACCGGAACGGCAGTTCGAGCGCGGTCTCGATATCGGTTGGCTCGGCACCAGAGGACTCCTGCATTTTCTGCCGGCGCTCGACCCAGCTCTTGCCCGGCTCGATGAATTGACGCTTGAGGATTTCCGCGAGGTCGGTTTCCGGCTGCGGCTTCTTGTCGGAGCCAAGAACCAGTTCACCGCCCGCTTCCTTGAACGGGCGCTCGACGCGATTGACGACCGCAAGGTCGAAGGCGGACCAGTTGGTCAGCGCAGCGGCCGTGAAGTCCATGATCTTGCGCTTTTCACCGGCTCCGTCGCGGCACGGCAGATGGAATACCAGACGCGACGGGCCCGATAGCCGGGCGCGTGCTGCGGGCGGCAAGTCCTCATTGAAGGGCGAAGGCTCCTTCTTGGCGAGTTTCCGCTGTGCGACCAGCTCGGCCATGACGGCCGCCTGCTTCCTGGAAATGTCGTTGTCCGGCGCACCTCGCGGCGTCTTGCCGCCGATATAGATCGCGTCGCGTCCCGGGAGGCTGTGCGGCGGCTTCGTGGCCAGTTCGCCGAACTTTTCCCGGAATTTGGCGTAGTCCGGATCTTTCGTGTCCTTAAGCGCTTCGACGCTGTCCTCGAATTGCTCGTCGGTGAGCGGCGTACCGTCCGGTTTGGTTTTTGGAACGGCGCTGATGTCGATCGGCACGTCCGGGTGCGTTGTCTTTCGCGCCATCTTGGCGAGATGCCAGGTTGGGAGCAGCGCCGTCAGGACCTCAACATGCTTCTTGTAGACGTCGCCGTTTGGCGCGCCGCGCGGCGTCTTGCCCGAAAGGTAGAGCGCATCGCGGCCGGAGACAGCCGGCAACGGCAACGCAGGCGTCGGCGCCGCCTGCGTCAGTCGCGCGAATTCGCCGCGAAACCATTTATAGTCCGGATCGATCGCTTCCTTTGCGGCTTCAACCTTGTCCTCAACCGTTTCGACGGGGAGCGGCGCGCCGCTGCCGTCGTTTCGCGGGATCGTGCTGTCGTCAAACGGCACATTGGGATAGCTGGCCTTGTTCAGAACCGTCGGGATGGTTTCTTCCGGCTCGGATTCCACCAGGCGAAAGAAGGCTTCCTCCGCCACATGTTGCGGCGGGAATTCGACGATCAGCCGTGGCTTCCACGCATCCTTGCGCTGCTTGCAGGCATAGGGCGTATCCTCGTCGGCGATGTAAGGCTTGATCTTGGGCCCGCCGACCAGCTTGAGATGATGAAAGCGGAATTTGAGGCTGAGCAGATCCTCGCCGCGCACCAGGCGCAACTTGGCGCCGGCCAGCGGGATTTCGTAGCCACCGTGACCGGACAGGTCGAACAAAGCGACACCCGCGCGTAGCGACGGCGCGGCGGCGGATGCCGCGGCCGGCTCCGGATTGTCTTTCTTCTTTATGGTTGCGCCCTTGCCCGACTTCGCATGCCGCTGCCTGGCGCGCGGCGCCGCTGGTTGCTCCGCCGGGTAAGCCACCGCATCTCCGCGGGCTTGCGCAAGCACAACGGGCAATTCCGACACCGCATAGGGGTTCGGCCGCTGGTCCGGATCAGGCACATCGCCAAGCGTGATGCGCGCCTCGGTATCGGAAAAGTCGAGACGGACGTAGTCGGCGCCCTCTACCGCCGTCGCCACGTTGGTAACTGCGCCCCGCGCCGCAAACGTCCGCAACCTTCCATTGCGGCCCTGAGCCTCGAGAACATGGCCTGCGTCCTCTCCATGAAAGACGAGCCCGCAATCGTCCCCCATGACGAGATGAGGCTTCGATGCAACCGGCAACGAAGCCATGCGGAATGCGCCTCCACCGCGCTGGCCCATGACCACGATGCCATCGCCGGTTTCGATCTGGCTCCGCCGCGAACCCAGTCCTTCGAGCGAAGCGGTGAATGAGCCGATGAGTCCAGTCACAAGGGTCGGAGGTGAGGTTTCAAAGGTTTGTACGCAGACGGCCTGGACCGATTTTGTGACTAGGCGCAACGTGTTGCGTACACTGTCACGGCCAACCTCAATCAGGCCTTCCCCGGCGGTCGCACGCTCGAACAACACTGCCGTCGACGCGCTCGGAGGAAAGTCGTCGATGAGCGCCCCGAGGCCGCCGGCGCCCGGCGCGAAAGCGGCGATCCGCGCAAGACCGGCTTGCACCGTCGAAGACGCGAGAGAGAACGGCGCTCCTTGTGCCGCCGTCAAAGCCCAAGTCAAGTCCGGCGCGAAAGACAGGCTCGCCGGCGCGCTTGCAAATGCTTCGCCGCGCGTAAAACGTCCCAGAACCTTGGATGCTGCGACGGCATCCAGCTCACTTGCAGCCTCGACCGCTCCGAGCAGCCAGGGAATGAACGCGACGGATGTGGAGATAGGAATCCCCCTCCCCTTCAGGATCATCCGCCATCCACCGAGGCGGTCGAGCCAGTCGCGCTCAAAAGCAACGATGAGATCGAACGTGAGCTCCGTACCGGGCAATCGCGCGCGTCGCAACACGAAGCCGCGGCGCTCCGTATCTTCAGTCAACGTCAGAAACGCGGTCTCGCCGAATGCCGCACGCGCAACCTTCCACTCATGCGAACCGACGCGAACGACAACGTCGTGGTCTTTCCTAGTAATATGGAGAGAATAGTCGAACAGCCCGAAGGTCTGCCCGGCGCCCGCCGCAGCAGTCGCTGCCGCCCCCGCGAGGATCCCGCGGCGCGTTACAATCGGCGAAAAGCGGCCTGTAGGCGGGACGCCCGACGTCAAACCAAGAAAATCAAAGCGCTTCTTGCGCCCATGAAATTTGCGCAACTGCTCCCACGAGAACATTGCTCCCCCGAGCCCTGGTCACTCGCACAAGTAGAATATGATTTAGCATCTCTTGTTCTGTAGGCGAATCAAGCGACAATGGGACTTCGCGCAAAGTTGTGCACATAAAAATTCGCAACCTCGCGGCGCGCCGAGTACGACTGATCCACTCGTCAACTTGCTCGCTGCTACCGATCAACGAAAAATGTAACTCACACCTAAAACGCTTTTCTATTAACAATGTCAGGCAAGTACACGATTTTTGATCAGCAGAGCCGTTCGAAAATAAGGTTCGACCTAATTTCTAGATAATCTACTCAGTACGGTCGCAGGTGGAGCTCCGCCGCGGCGTCCTGAGACAAAATTGGATGAGAGCGCAGCGGGCGCGGCAACTTCACGACCTGAATGAAATGGCGCGTCTTCCCGAAACCACGTCCCGGAATGCTCTCGACTGGGTAGCGGCTGGCGTCGGCCATTCTTGACAATGCGATCACGATGCTGCGGTCAAAGACGACGGACAAGGTCAAAAAGGCGATCCAGATCTGGATCGAGTGGATTGGAGAATAAGCCGCAAGCAGGCGGCCGAAGGCAGCGGCTGCGGCTAGGACCCTCGCCGCGCCTGATTTCCGGTGACACTAAGAAGCGATACCGGCGCCGAAGAGGATTTAGCCTAGTCTGAGAATTTTCCCATTTTAGACCGCCAGTGGAAATCAAGTGGCTCTTTTGCTTGCAGAGAAGCGGGTGGCCGACTCCGCTTGCCCTCTCCATTTGAGCCGAGCGTTCCGAGGATGTCGACTATTGCTGCGGACGCTGCACACGATCTGACCGAGGACGAGAAGACGCCACAAGCGTTTCCGCGAGCCGGAAACAGGTCCGTCGGAGCAAGGGCTGACGGCTGCAACAGTGGAGCACCGGCTCTGATCAATCGCTGTCAAGCACAGAGCGCGCAGCGCAATGCCACCGGACGCAGGGGCGTGCGGCTGGGCCAACGTGTGTTTACCGGGACTGACGACCCTCACATTATTTCCGCGAAGCTATTCTCTTGCCGGTCTCAATACGCTTACGGAATCTTGCATTCGCGACGAATTTCGGCGCCTCGCTCGCCGATACCCTTGAGATCAAAGTGTTCGACCATTGGTGCTCCTTTGCTATTCATTATGCAGATAGAAAGCGCCGAGGAATCGAATATTCGTTTGACTATTTCAAATTGCCCCGTCTCACCAGTCAGGGGACCAGGCCACGCTCCATCTCCTGAACCGGTCCACTTGCTGTCTAATCGCGGCCCCTCGTCATCCCATTTTAGAACCACGCTCACCTTTCTTGGCCGTTTGACTACTGCGCTCGCGAACGTGAACTCGACACTTGGCCCCGTGGCATCACACTCCACAGACAGTTCCGGCTCTCTGCTCTCAGCAGTGGCGTCAGTGGCCTTTTTGGGCCAGTCCGCTTTAAACGTGGCCAGCCTTCGAAGCGTTACAGACCGGTTGGCAGTTAATGCTTCCCATTTTCGGGCTACCTCCCAGCCACCATTTGAATTCCAGCCCTCGTACCGCGCCGTGTCTTGCAACAATGGCACGCATTTCGCGAGCAAGTCTTCGACGCCCGTTTCTCCGACGGCTGATCCACTGCATAAACTCAAACAAAAAACGACCACAGATGTTTGACGCACAACATGTTCCCTTCGACCAAGTTGCGCGACACGAGAAGCTTGAGCATAAGGTTGGCGTCGTTTGCAGTATACTTCAGCGAGATTTCGCCGGCTTCGCATTCCCTTGTCGGGCTTGAATTAATATATCGGTAAGTTGCTCTCACACGCGATGTACCAGCCGACTACACTGTCAGGTCGTCAGATTTTCATGTCTGACTTACCGTTGCTTCGAAGAGCTCGTTTCTATCAGCCTCTGTAGCGTTTGGCGGCAAGAGCGCATCTCGCATGAGCCGCCGCTTCCTTTCGAGCAGCGCATTCAGGTTTTGGTCGAAGGAGGCCTTGCCATCCGGCAATAAGGCGATCGGAATATGCACCTCCACATTTCGCGTTTGTCCAATGCGCACCACTCGCCCGGTGCATTGATCTTCTACGGCAGGATTCCACCACCGAGACAGATGGATCACATGGTTTGCCTGAGTAAGTGTAAGTCCGACACCACCGGCTCGCGGGGAGAGAATCATAACAGCAAACTCGTCCAGATCGATCTGGAATTTGTCAACACGAGCTTGACGGGTCCTGCCGTCGACTTGACCATTGATGATCATCGGCGGCGCTAACAGGCCGTATCGACGCTGAATAATTCCGGTCAGCTTTGACTGAAGTTCAAGGTCATCAAGGAAGAGAAGCACCTTTTCCTTGCGAGTAGCGATCGCATCTAGGGCCTGGAACGCCGTAACCAATCTTGCAGACGATTCAATAAATTCGCGATCTGACGTGAACGATAGTTCGGGACAAAGCGATATTGCCCTGATTCTTTGCAGAGCCTCCAGAACAGCGCCAGGCTTCTTAATTTGGCGAGCGCCTAGGATGGCTGCTTGGTATTGCTCCAACTGTAAACCTTGCATCGCAGCGTCGCATATGCGCTCGATAGGCTTGGGTAGGTCCGGGAGTTTGTCCTCCTTGAGGCGGCGAAGCATCAAAGGAGGTCTTCCACCATGCCAGACATCCAGCGACGACTTTAGAAGTTTGAGACTCTGAACATCAGGATTCTTCTCATAGGAAGCACTGAAACGCCGTAAGTCTCCCAGGCACGCTGGGTGAACCGCATCTGTTATACACCAGAGATCCGCTAGCCGATTTTCGACTGGGGTACCAGTCAACGCAACACGAAACTCAGCATTCATAGCCTTAGCGGCATCCGTAACACGAACGCCTGGCGTTTTTATCTTTTGCGCCTCATCGAAGAGTAAGCAACAGAACCTAACTTGACCAAATTCGCGATCGTAGTCTCGCAACGTCTCGTAAGTCGTGAGCACCCAATCTGTAGCCTGAAGAGCCGAGATATGCAGAGACGGTTTTCCATCTGCAGACGTGTATCGAATACGGACAAGTTCCCGGCCATACGCCTGAACACAGTGGCCCAAGCCAGGTTTCGACAGATGTCGATCGTGTTCTGCTCGCCAATTTTCGAGAAGTCCGGTCGGAGCTACTATCAAGATCGGGGCTTGAGTAATTGTCCCTGATGCCATTCCCTCGCGCAGCCAGGCAAGAAACGCGAGTCCCTGCAGCGTCTTTCCAAGACCCATATCGTCAGCGAGAAGTACTCCAGGATTACCCGCGCGCCAGGCTTTTTGAAGCCAACTAAGCCCATCAAGCTGATGTTGCTTGGGAGGAGTTGCCAAGGATGCCGGGACGCCCAACGGCGGTGTTGCCCGCCCACCAACGCGAGCCTCTAGTTCGACTTCCTCTTCGTTGGCTTTGATGACGAGCGCCAGTCTCTCTAGGTTCGTCTTGTCAGGCTTCTTGTCGCCCCCAGATACGTCAGCGGTTTCGCTGACGGAAAATCGCGCCGTCCGCAAGCGTTCAAGAGCTGAGAGCGTCTGATAAGAAGCCGGCACACTGATCGGCTGGCCGTCCACTTCCAGCGCCACAACACTTTTCTGCGAGCCAATTGCATCCTCGATACGTTTGCTGAGGTCCTCGGCTTCCTTCTCTGTTAGGGGTATTGTCCTGTCCCCAATGATAAGCCCTAGGAGCTCGGTGCCAGCAGGAGATTGCCCGCTTGCAGTATTGCTCTCCGGCCCAAACCAGTTCGTCGTTGCCAGTTTGATCCAGGGGAGAACTCGGGGTTGCCAGAGCCCCAATCCTATCACTCTTTCGGCGTACCTAGATGTCTCGCGAAAAACCGCTTCTATAACCGTATCATCGGTCTCGGCACCCAACGCGTCCCGCAAAAAGGCACGAGGAGAAGCAAGGAGCGCGCTCTTTGTAGCTAACGGAGCCGATTGAACCCGACGCACTTCGGAAAGTGCCTTACGAAGGATTGGAGACAATACAACGTACTTGCCCTTTCCGAGGCTGTAGACGGGTCGAGCGGTCGCAAACTTGTTGAATTGATCTCGGCCGAAGCTCTCCTGCTCGTCGGGAGCCAAGAGCAACCCGTCCGCATTTCCGCCTGCTCGATGCAGGATTGGCTCTAGCTTCGCGTCGCCAGCGCTTTCGATTAGATCTAACGAGAAGGCATCTGCGACAGCGATATCAATTTGACCGATGAGACCCGTCGTTTCCGCAAGCGCGGAGGAAATCGCCGAGGGAAGAACTTCGCGCAAAGATGCAATGGATCGCAAGCGCTCCGAGCTATCGTCGTCAGTGAGGCCGTTGATATGATCGACTTGGTTCGCAATCTCAAATAGGACATCCGGCACACGATACCAGTCTTCGCCGACGCGAAGCCAAGCGCCGATTCGGGCCGCTGACATCACCGGCTGCCCGGTTCGACGCCGCCACTGCAACTTGATGCGAAAATCGGGGCGAGTTATGACCCCTGTCGTCTCAAGCTGGATGATCGCATCCGCAAAGCCTGGCAAACCGAGGCACTTCGCCTCCGCAACGGAAAGACCCGAGATTGCCCGATGCTCTACGTAGACTGCGTCCTCAACAGCAATTGCGGCGCCCGCCGCAATAAGTCGCTGCGTCAGATCGACGCCCGACAGCAAGGTCGCTGGCGCCTCGATCGCCCAAGTATCCGTTAGCAATGGGCCACTGCGGCCGTTGAGACGGATCTCAGTCGCTTCAGGTGTTACCCTGTATCCGAATTGGTAACTCATCGAGGTGTCCAGTCGACTGGCGACAAAGAAATCTGGGCTCGGCGCTGCAGAAGCTCGGCAGCGCTGCCTTGCCAACGGTTCTGATCTGAGCCGTGATGATGCAATCCCCCGCCGTCAGTCGTCCCCCGCGATCCGTACTTTCGGCTCGCTGGGAACGGCAGACTTTGGCCCATCAGGCTTGCGCGCGAATATGAACTCCTACCGAGTATGGGTGCGCTCGGCCAATCCGTTGGCCAAGCCCGGAGTGCTCCACTGTGGCTCCATTCACAAAAGACTGTGTTCTTGACTCGCAAGAGCAACGCCGCCTTGTCCCCGCTCGCTCCTTCCAGGCGGGCATACGCTCCTTTGAGATCTTCAATCCCTCGTGCAGAAGCGTGGATTCGACTGCCGAGCGCTAACCACGCTTCGACCTGTGGACTCTTTTCGATGCACGCCGCCCAGAACGCTTCGCGGTACCTCCAGTGGGAGTCCAAGGCGTATTCAGAGATCAAATTGAAGAATGCTCTGAGCGATGCGCGCGTCAACCACCTGCGCATGAGATTTGCAGCCGCCTCGCCAGCCTCATGCCACCTCTGAGCTCTCAATCGAGGGTCCCCGAGGTGATCAAGTAAGAAATTCTGGATCTGGCGACGTGTGGCCTCTTCCGGCTCTTGGCCTTGCCGGAGCCATGGCTGCAGCAGTCCACGCGCGATTTCGCCGCGCGCGTCCGGTTCGGCAAACCGCAATACGCCATCAGGCGCGAGAAACTGAAAAATGCGCCCGAGGGCTTCATCGGCATCAGATTTGATCAATGCCACTGACGCCATCGACAAAAGCTCTCGTTGGACTGCTCGAATGTAGCCGCCAGCACCACGCAACGGATCGGCGAAGCCGGTCTCTGACAGAATCTCGGAAACAGGCTCCGGTCCCGCAATCACCCAACCAGCGAGGTTGCGCGGTCCCCTCTGAGCGCTGAAGAGTTCAATTTTTTGATCAACATGCCGCCAGGATTCCATCCGAGGGTTAGAGCGCAAAATCAGGTACTGCCTTATGCTAGCTCCTTCCCGCGCAATCGCTTCGTCGGCGTGAGAGAATGCCCTCAACCAGGCTTCAATTAGCGCACGCGCGGTTGCATTCGATTTATGCGCTTGTACCCAAACAGCATCCAGCAAACCAGGAAGCCCAACCAATGGGCTATCCTCAGCCCATAGCAACCAAGCCGCATCCCGGAGGTCGCTCCGCGACTGCGAGAAATCACCCTTGTCGGAAGCCTCGATGAGCCGGTTTCTAACCCGTTCCAGAGCAGCTTCGGATGGCTCCGCTACTGCGAGATCAGACGCTCTCAACGCCTCCACCACCTTAGCACTCTCAGGTTTCCCGGGAAGCTTCGAGGCTGCCCGAGGAAGGTGGCGCGCAATTGCCTTTAAGCCGTCAAGCGCTTGGCGAGTGTGCGTCATTGACCGCTGCCCAGAGCTTGTCGAATCTGCTCCCGCAATCGTGCCAATTCATCCGACGTGCGGGCCGACAACACAAAACGAAGATCGATGCGGCGATTTTTTTGATAGTCGGCCTGCGTTGATCCCAAGGCGTCCGGTAATGGCCGACGTGGCCCGTAACCAGAGAACCCTAGCAGCGACTGTTGCTCCGCATTTCGCAAGCTATCTAGTGAAGGCCGCACTCTTCGGAGCTCTTTGAACACATTGAGCGCTCGCTCTGTCGAGAGACGATCGTTCCTCAGTTCGGAATCATTCGTAACAATCAACTTGGCCTGAGGAAGAGCCGGCACTGGCTGCGGCGCTGGCGCCGACGAAAAGATTGAGGGCCTAGCAGAGGGCGCGTTAACCAGCGGAGCAGGCGCGACAATCGGGCTTCTAAAGGCCTGACGATCGGTATGCCCTTCGACCAGAACTGTCTCCAAGATAGGGGCGGCGCCGCCGCCACATCTAGAGTTATCGCCGCCCTCAACGTAGCAAGGCAAAATATCCGCCAAGACTTCAGCGAGCGTCTGCACGCGTGGCAAATTTTCGGGTCTGATCGTTGCATCGCCGGTCTTAAAAAGAAGGTCTTCGGGTAGCCGAAGAATGCCAGATTCAGGATCAATCGAGACAGTCACGCCACGGGTGCTGAGAGAATTCTGCAGCGAAACCAGCAATTGGCTACGGCTCGTCTCGCGGTCCTTAAGATCCTTTTCCAACTGGGCTACTGCATCGAGCAGTAGCATTCTGAACCTGTCGTTTTCAATTTTCGCCGCATCGGCAATAGCCGCTTCACGTCGCGCTTTGAGCTCTGCCTCCCTCGCCAATTCCTCGGCGGCCTTAGCCCGCTTTTGTGCTGCGAGGAACTCGGCATACTTAATTTTCTGCTCGTGCTCCGCTTCGCGAAAGTTCAACGCGAAAACAGTCAACAGAAGCAGAAAGATGAAGAGAATGCCGACCATCATGTCACTGACGGACGCAAAGTAGCCTTCTCCGCCGCTTTCTCCAGCCGCTTCGATCGAGACCATTGCTTCTTACTCCGACGACAGATGGTGAAATGACTATTAGCGACAGACCCAACTGAATGTTAGGCGTTCGGTCGCAATGGCTCGCCATTGGCGCCGATCGGACCGAAGTCCTGGAGCGTGTCCTCTAAGCTCTTCACTAGATTTCCCAGCTGAGTTGCGGCTTTCGCGAGATTGCTATCAGTAGACGTCACAAAGTCTTGGATATCGCGCGTAAATGCTTGCAGCCCACCTTGCAACGCAAGCAACGTCTTCGAAAGATCTTGGTCTACCCCCTCGAACCGCTGAGCAGCTGCGGTCAAACTCTCGACTAGCCGTCCAGCGGAAGCATGCGTGGCATCGATTCGCTGCGCTACTCCCGAGATCTGGTCCAACGACAGTCCAATGATTTGAGCTACTTGGTTGAGAGGCTCGAGGGCACTCTTGGCCGCCTGGCTCGCCAGCTTCATATCGTTCGCACCTGCGGCCAAGGGAGCGGCAGCATCTTGGGTGGCCCGCTGCAGGTCGGTCATCTTGACGACCATGTTTCCGGTGGCGGTGTTGACTTCCGCGATCCGCTCAGCCAAGGCTTCCGAGGCACCAGCGATGCGCAAGACTGCTTGCTCAGCCTCTTGCTCCCACGCTTTGCCAACTGTGCCAGCTGAATTTCCCAACTCGTCCGCAGCTTTGGCAGCAGTCGTCTCGAACGCAGCTGCAGCTGCTCCAATGCGATCAGCGAGTGTCGCAAGAAGGTCCGTGCCGGCGCTGCGGCTGTGCTCTGCCATCTGCCGCAGCTGGTCCACGACGGACTGAAGCTGTTCAGATATCTGAGCTGATCCCTTTTCGGCGTGCTCATTGATGCGCGCCTGACTAGCCAACACGGCCGACGACATTCGATCGGAAATGTCGAGAGCCGCTTGCTCGAACATTTTCGCTGCGGCTTCGATCCGTTCGGACATATCCCGACCAGCACTTGCACCGGCTTTAGACGTTTGATCGATAATGCTTTTGAGACCGTCAGCGAGGCCACCGATTTGATCGGTAATCCGCGCGAGTGCCGCTTCAGCCCCCTCCCCCATTCGATTTGCCATTGCGTCGGCCGATTGAGCCATTCGCACCGCCGCGTCGCCCAAGCCAGACTGCAAGCCTTCCAACCGCGAACTTAGACCGCCAAGTTGTGCCGCAACATCCTGCATTCGGTCGCCGGTGCCACCCTCGAGCCTCTGAACAAAGGTTTCCAGCATGGCCTTCAACGCATCTTCGTTCCGTGAGCCTATCCCATCGGCAAGGCGCTGCATGGCGTTGGTGAGGGGCGCTATGTGCTCGCCTAAGCGATCGTTGAAAGCACTATCAAATGCCGCTCCAAGATTGACGGCGAGATCTGTCGAAAAAGTCTCCAGCTGCACGGACTGACGCTTAAGCAAATCATTCGCTTCCTGCTGCAGCGCAGCAGGTGTCAATAGAGGTACCCGCACTTCCAACGTTGTCAGGAACGCGTCGAGCGTCTGATCGATTCGTTTCAGGCACCCCTTTCGAAACAGCGCGTAGAGAATCGAAAGCAACAGACCGATCAGCGAGGTGATGAACTTGAAGGATGCTGTGTCGAGCAGCACTCGGAGCGCGCCATTGCGATCTGCCTGATCTCCGCCTGCAACGATCCCGCCGGCTGTGCCAAGGGCAGCGGCCAATCCGAGAAACGTAAACAGCAGGCCCGCCCCCACCAAGAGGTTTGGTAGAGCAGCATGATACCGCGCATCTACGCCGATTGCGGGAAGTCTCAGCAGGCCCACGTCGAACCAAGTTTCTGCTCTCGTCGTCGCGCGGATCGGCCGATTACCCTCCTGGGGGAAAACTAGCGACTCAGTGTATTCGCGCCAACGCGCCCCGAGAATTGGGCTTGCCGCGATCTTTGCTGAAATAGACTCGTAGTTCGCGGCAAAGTCCGTCGCAGTGGCTGTGCTACTGATCACGCCCGACGCTTCCCGCAGGGCGCGGATCAATTTCTTCGCGCCGCTCTGGAGCGACAATCCAGAGAAAAACGCCCACAATACTAGAACGACCCCTACGCCAGTGACCGTCTCTCTGCGAGAGATCAGCTCGGCGACAAACTGCATGTCCATTAAAATCCAGCCCCCCGGCTAGCCGCACGCATCTAGCGTTTCCGAAAACGTGTGATATTTTAACAGCACAATCATGATGATAGCAATTTTTAATAGCGACCAGCTGTTTGAGACGAGGGCTTGCGAGCTCGTCTCGCTGCCTGACGGGCGGCAAGGAGCCATCTGGCGCGGCCTCGCCTATCCGCTCGAGCTTCCCGACCATCGAATAGAGATGGGCAGCGAGGCATTCGCGCCAAGCGAGTGCGTTCCGAGCGGGGCGAGGCGAGCGGCCCGGAAAACTTTCGCGATCATTGAGGGCGTGGACGAAGCCTACGTGCTTGTATCGGGAACCGTTACGGACTGCGAAGAAGCATCCAACCGCCTTAAGGCTTTCGGTTATGAGGTCATTAGGACTGGACGATACCTTGGCGATCCTGTGGACGATTTCGAAGCAGATTGGTTTGTTCGCATCGCTCGACCCACCGGCTCAAACGACGCGCTATCAACAGTTCTCAGAAATGTTCTCGGCGATCAAGTTACCGAACGAAATAGCCATAAGACCTTAGGCGAATATCGCGCGCAGCTCATCGCGACGGAACTCGCGTCGGCCAAAGCGCGCGAAGCAGCGCTTCGCGTCGAGATCGCACGACTGAAGCTCGAGTCGACGAACGCCGCCGACAGCCACGTTCAAATCGAGGAACTCAAACTCGCGGTCGACCTGGAACGCGAGGCAAGGCAACAAGCTGATTTGGCAGCGGCTGAGGCACAGGAACTGCTCAGCGCGGGTCGTCAGGATCGGCCGCCGCCTCGCGTCGGCAAGATTAAGGATGAGATTGAAGTTGTCTTTGCCGCACTTCTTCCGGAGGTGCGATTGATGCGCGACAGCCTGAACGTGGTGGCTGCTGAATTCTCAAACCGTCGAGCTCTCTATCGTGGCCTGGCGGAGCTACGAACCGCAATCGGTCGGCTGCCTCCCAATTGGAAGAAGCTCAAAGGCCTCGAACAGTGGTGGGAACGCCACATGAGCGATGGCCAAGACGACGCGGGCAGGATCTACGTTCGCTTCTCAGATACTGACCGAGTTTGGGACGTTTTGGTTTCTCATAAGAGCGAACAGTCCCGCGACGTCACATGGCTTGCTAGCCAATAAGAAGCGAAATCAGGCTTACTGCCCAACACATTAGAGGAAAATTGCTTTGCCGATCAGCGTCCAATTTCTGCATTCACAGCCCCAGCGCGACGTTGCTTCCCTGCTAACCGCACAGCTAACCCGTTGTCGCAGTGTGGCGATCGTCGCGGGCTTTGTGACCCCAGACGGCATAGAAGCGCTTGCTTTGCGTACGCCTTCCCGCGTGGGAAAGCTTGACCGCTTTGTCGTCGGGGCAGGGACCTATCGCGCCTTTGAAGCAATTGACCAGCTAATAGTCGCAGGGGCAGCGCCGTCCGTGTTTCGCGTCCACTTGGGTCATTCTCGAATTAGCGGGGGAAATCGCAACCCGTTCGTACGCTACCACCCAATGTTGCACAGCAAGATTTTTCTGTTCGAGTTAGATTCCAGATTAACATCAGCATTTGTCGGATCCCACAATGTGACTGGCTTTGCCCTGCGTGGCTTCAATGGTGAGGCGGGAGTACTGCTCGAGGGCTCTTCTGCTGATCCGGTCTTCAACGAAATTAGAGGCCATGTCGATCGAGCGTTCGCACAGGCGGCTCCCTATGATCCATCGATGAAGGAGGGGTATGCTTGGTGGACAAGAGAGTTTTTCGGCGGACTCCGGGCCGAAGCTAACGACACTCCCAGGGAGGTCGACCCCAGAAAAACGGTCGTAATCGTGGCAGTCCGTTCAGCGGGCCAAACCCCAACTCGAGACGATGTTGTATATTTTGAAATCGCCGAGGAACTCAGTGAGATCCGATCTCTCGATACAGAGGTGCATATCCATCTGTTCGATACTCTTCCTGGCTCTCCCTCCGAGGCGCTATCCCAAGTCCATTTAGCCGCAGCATCACTGGCGTGTCGCGCAGAGGGTCTTGACGTTGGCAGAGGCAGCTTGGAGGCGGACGCCGATTGGCACATTGATGATCGAAAATTGCCTCTACTGAAAAGAACGCATAGGCCTTTTCGACCGGCGACGTCAGCAGGCATGCAGCAAGTCAGGGTTCGGGTCTTGGGTCCTTTAGCGAAAAAGTACGACTACCTCTTTGATTCAGGCAGGGCTACTTGGGCTCCGGAGTTTAACCAAGAAGGCCTCATGCAGGATGGTACTGGGAAGGGTCCCTGGTTTCCCGTAAAGAGCCTCTCCCGAGACGATGGTGAAAAAAGGACATCGAAGAGCGTCGCGCTTCTAGAAGCTTCACCCGAGTCAGGTTCGTTCATTCTGTTCTCTCCACGACGACGCGGAAGAGCCAATGCTTAAGGCAAGAAGCCAACGTCGGCTCCGCGGCCCGCCTATCAAGCGCCTCCCATTCTCGCCGCAGAACCTTGCAGATTGCATGCGTTCGGTAGTACTTATTGATAGTTGTCGCATTTTATCGATGATAATTAGATGAGCACTGGGTCGACGGAGATATCTAGGCAGCTGACAGATGCGCGTTGGGTCCTCGCTGGTTCAGGCGCTCTCCTACTAGCCCTTTTCTTCGGAAAAACCCGCAACGACTACAGATTCCGGAGCTCGGAGGCGGCCCCGGATCCACTAACCGCGGCTAATTGGGGGAAAGAATATGAGCGAGCAGGTTTTCAACAAAGTCGATTACACGCTTGGCACTCTGATGGATTCAATTCAGATGGGCTCGATCGGCCTGCCAGACATCCAACGACCTTTTGTTTGGAAGAACGCTAAAGTTCGCAACCTCTTCGATTCGATATATCGGGGCTTTCCGGTCGGCTACTTCCTTCTCTGGGAGAATGGAATCGAGGGAGGTAGTAAGTCGATTGGGACAGACGGCAAGCAAAAAACGCCCAGCCTTCTGATCGTGGATGGACAGCAGCGTCTCACGTCCTTGTACGCTGTCACCAGAGGCGTCCCAGTTGTCCGTGAAGACTACCAATCTGAGAAGATCGAAATCGCGTTCAATCCACTTCTCGAAAAATTCGAAGTTCTCGACGCGGCTATAAAAAGAGATCCAGCCTTCATCCCAAATATATCCGTGATCTGGTCCAAGGAAACCGATCTATTCGACTTAGTAGACGGTTACCTCGACACCTTAGCTCAAGCGCGGGATGTATCGCCGGACGAAAGAAAGAGAATCCGGAAGGCATTCTCAAAGCTACAAAATTTACTCAGCTTTCCATTCACGACCCTAGCTCTTTCAGCCGGCATCGACGAGGAGCAAGTAGCCGAAATATTCGTTCGCATTAACAGCGAGGGCAAGAAGCTCAATCAGGCTGACTTTATCCTCACGCTCATGTCTGTCTTTTGGGATCAAGGCAGAACCCAGCTCGAAGATTTCTGTCGGCAAGCGCGAACACCCAGCAATGGTCCCTCTTCATTCAACCACTTCATCGAACCAGATCCGGATCAACTCTTGCGCGTGAGTGTTGGGCTCGGATTCAGACGAGCGCGCCTGCAATATGTCTACTCGATACTCAGAGGAAAAGACCTGGAAACGGGCGCATTTAGCACAGAACGTCGCGAGGCGCAGTTCGCGATTCTGAAAAACGCACAAGCACGAGTTCTCGATCTCACGTACTGGCACGACTTTCTAAAAGCGATCATGCAAGCCGGTTTCCGCAGCGGCAGAATAATCAGCTCACAGAACAACATTGTATTCGCTTACATTCTCTACCTGCTAGGACGCACCGAATACAAGGTTGATGAGTTCAAGCTACGCCAGCTTATCGCGCGATGGTTTTTCATGACGGCCCTTACCGGCCGATACAGTAGCTCCCCCGAGTCCAAGATGGAATTCGACCTTGCGCGACTTCGAGGGGTCCAAGACCCGGCCGGTTTCGTGTCTGTAATCGAAGAGATCTGCAACGCAACGCTCACGAACGATTACTGGGCAATTACACTGCCTAATGATTTGGCCACCGCTGCCGCAAGCAGCCCTTCAATGTTCGCATTCTTTGCTGCTCTGACTCTGCATGATGCGCGCGTTCTTTTCTCAAAATACAAGGTTACCGAGCTCCTGGACCCGTCTACCAAATCGAAAAAATCCGCCCTGGAACGTCATCACCTATTTCCAAAAGAGCATCTCAAGAAGATTGGCATTGCCGACCCTAGGGAGACCAATCAGATTGCTAATTTCACGCTTGTCGAATGGGGCGACAACGGAGAGATAAGCGGCGACTCTCCGGCGGACTATGTCCCCGCCCTAGCCCAGCGGTTCAAAGGCACCGAATTGGCGCAAATGTACGCGTGGCACGCGCTGCCGGAAGGCTGGGAGAATATGGGCTACCATGAATTCTTGAAGAAGCGGCGGGAGCTGATGGCTTCGAACATTCGCGATGCCTACCAGAAGCTGGCCGGGGGAGAACCAACCGAATCCAAGGCTTCAGCTCTCACTGTCGAACAGCTGGTCCAGGCTCATGAAGGAACGTCGATCGAATTCAAGTCCACCTTGCGTACGAACCTTCATACCGGGGAGAAAGACAGCAAGATGGAGCTCGTAGTACTGAAGACCATCGCGGCATTCCTAAATATGAATGGGGGCACTCTCGTCATTGGCGTGTCGGACGACGGCGAGCCGGTCGGTATTGCCGCCGACAAATTCCCCAACGAGGACAAGATGGATCTTCATCTGGTCAACATAATTAAAGATCGCATTGGGGCGACGTCGATGCTTTATATCTCGCCGCGATTCGACGACTACCAGGATGCGAGGGTGATGGTGATCGATTGCCAGCCGTCAAAGACGCCGGTCTTTGTGAAAGACGGCGGCGTTGAGCGATTTTACGTTAGGACCGGCGCCGCAACGTCAGAGCTGCCGCCGAGTCAGACTCAGCAATTCATCAAGCAACGTTTTCCTGGGTAAAAACGGGGCAACCCTAAGCTACCGCGCTATCGTTGATCTCGCGAATCTTGCTGACCAGGCGAACCACCTTGGCCTCATCGAACAGATGCTCGGGCCCGGTGGGCGCGACGCCGGTGAAAGGCGGCTCATATAAAAGCGACGGGTCCATCATGCCCTGATCGGTCAGATGCTCGATCACCATGTTGATGAACTCGATCTGAGCGGCACTCGCGGTGCCAGCCGCCAGGAATTCGCCGAAGGCTTCGCTCACGGCAACGCGGTCTAGCCCGACCAGCGAGCGAACGAACCGGCCAAATCCATGGCTCGTCTCGCGCGCACGTTCGATGTCGCCGGCTGCACCGACGCCAGCATCGAGAAGCAACTTCTCTAACTCGTTCAAGTCTGATGGGGTTAGCGGTTTGCCCTGCCGCAGCTTGTGCAAAACGATGTTGTCTTGGTGAGCCCGCAGGAAATGGCGGGCTTTGCTCTTGAAGCGTGCGAAGTCGGCCTCGCCCACTTGCGGCAACTGCAGCTCGACGCCTTCCCCGATCTCATCCGCAAAGTTCGAATAGACGAGGGCCTTCTTGCCTTTCTCGATGTGCTGGACGAGATCGCGTAGGCGCAAGCGCACCAGTTCCAGTAGCGGCACGGTGACGCCTTCCCACCACTGATCGGTCTGGATGTCTTCGATCAGCTCGGCGTGCTGCGCGATCGCCGGGATGGCAGTTTGCCCCTCCAAGGCCGAGGCAATCTCGAGAAGTTGCTTGCGCAGGGTGTCGAAACGCTTCGAGCCCTTGAGCAGCGCCAGTTCGAGCTGGAACATCAGGAGGTCGAAGCGTTTGGCGTCCTCTGTGCCCAGCATGTGGCTTGACGGCAGCGGCGCGACTTCGTCGACCAGCTCTTTGCGTGTCTCGTCGTCGATCGTCTGCCATGCCTTTGGCTCCCGGAACTTCTCTACGGAACGGCGATGCTGACGCACGATGAAGTTTTCTTCGTTCATTCCGCCGACAATGTCTTGCAAGGTCTTAGCGGCGGACGCGCGAATGTCCGGCTCGCTCGGCGGCGCTTGGTCCCCGGGCTTGTAGGGAGCCTGTTGGCCTGCGCCGAAGCCATCCACCTTGGCATGCTTCTCATCCAATGCCCGAACAAGGTCGACCCGCCCGGCAAACAAACGCTCGGAGAGCGAGCGCGCAGCGCTCGCCTCCTTCAATTCGGGATTGGCCCCGAAGAACTCGATGTTCTGGCAATAGTCGAAGACGCGGAAGAACTCCTTGTCCTGTCTGGGGCCAAACAGATCGGGACACAGGCGCGTGCCACGGCCGATCATTTGCCAAAACTTCGTCTTCGACCGCACCGGCTTGAAGAAGACGAGATTGACGACCTCAGGCACGTCGATGCCGGTATCGAGCATGTCCACGGAAATCGCGATGTGCGGGGCCTTGGCCTTGATCGAGAAATCATCGATCAAAGTTTGGGTGTAGGCGCCAGTCTGGTGGGTGATGACCCGGGCGAAATGGCCGGCGAGTGCCGGATATGCGGTATTGAATCGCAACTCGATGAATTTTGCGTGTGCCTCGTTCTTAGCAAAGACGATCGTCTTGCCGAGCCGGTCACCGCCCTCGACCTTCAGACCATTCTGCATGAGATGGGCGATGACGAGATCGACCGTCTCCTCGTTGAAGAGACGTTTGTTCACCTCGGCGGCTTCGACAGTTTCCGGAACCTCGTCCTCGCCCCATTCGAGCATGTCCCACTGGTCTTTTTCCTCGGGGGACAGGTCGTCATATCGGAGGCCTGTGCGAACTATTTTGAGGGGCACGGAAATGGTCTTGGGGGGCACCAGATGACCCTCGGCCACAGCCTCTTCGAGCGAATAGGCGTCGGTCGGAATACCGTCTTCCAGGTCGAACAGAGAATAGGTATTGCGATCGATCTCGTCCTTCGGTGTCGCCGTGAGGCCGACGAGGAAGGAGTCGAAATACTCGAAGATGGCCCGGTAGCGCTGGTATACCGAGCGATGCGCCTCGTCGATGACGATCAGGTCGAAATGGCCGGGACCGAACTTGGCCTTTCCCTCCTGCTTGCCGTCGATCAGGCCCATCATGGTCGGATAGGTCGATATGAAGACACGACCTTCGCTGGTCCGTTCGGTCACGAGATTGACCGGCGCGGAATCAGGCAAATGCGCCTTGAAGGCACCGGCCGCCTGGTTCACCAGCGCGACGCGATCGGCGAGGAACAGTACACGCTTGACCCAGCCGGCGCGCATCAGGAGGTCAACCAGCGCGATCACCGTGCGCGTCTTGCCAGAGCCGGTCGCCATGACGAGAAGCGCCTTGCGCTCACCATCCTCCTCGAAATGCTTTGCGATGGAGCGGATGGCCCGGTGCTGGTATGGCCGCTCGACTATCTTGCGGCTGATCGCCTCCGCGGCAAGCGATCTGCGGCTGACCCGGCGCTGTACCAGAAGCTCCAGCTCGTCGCGCTTGTAGAAGCCGCCGATCTGGCGCGGCGGATAGCGAGTGTCGTCCCAGATCCAGTGCTCGTAGCCATTGGAATAGAAGATCACCGGCCGCTGGCCGTAGCGTGCTTCCAGACAGTCGGCATAAAGCTTGGCCTGCTGCTGACCGGCGCGGGCATCCTTTCGGGTCCGCTTGGCTTCGACGAGGCCGAGCGGCTTGCCGTCCGCGCCCCAGAGGACATAGTCAACGAAACCGATGCCCTCATTGTTCGGGATGCCCTCGACGCGAAACTCGGTGTCCTCGGGCTTGTCGAGTGCCCAGCCGGCCTCGCGCAGCAGGAGATCGATATAGCGATCCCGGGTCTCGGCCTCGTTATAGTCGTGGCGATCAGGCCTCGCTTCCGCCACCTTGCGGGCCGCGGCAACCTCGGCACGGACTTTCTTCAGTTCCTCGTCGAGGTTCTGCTTGTCCAGAAGCAGCTTCGTCAGCTCGCCGTTCTTGGCGTCAAGCTCGGCCTGCTGCGTCTTGAGCTGGACGAAGGCCTTCTTCAACACTTCGTCCCGGCGCGACAGCACGGACGGATCGAAGACGAGACCGTCCGCCGGCTTAGTTTTGCGCGCGTAGGTGCGCGCAAACCAGAAGCAGACGTGAAACAGCTCCTTCACCGCGCCCGTGGCATCGCCGGAGCTAATGCGGCGCTCTTCATGGACAGCGCGATTGCGGAGCGTATTGATGTACCTCGCCTTGGCGAACACGGCCTCGCCCGCGGCGCGGCGAAAGCTCGGCTCATGCAGCAGCGCGGAAATATTGTCCTGATAGGGCAGTTTGAGGCTGGGGTCAGATCGGAACGCCCATTTCACGGCGACCTCGACCGTCTTGCCGGCGAAGAACGCAGCTGCGGTCGGTGACACTGCCGCCTGGCGCTCAGCTTCCACCGCCGCCTCATGCACGGCAGGGAATTCGGCAGCGAGGAAGGTGAAATTCGACATTCGATCGCTCAGGTGCACAGGGCTCGTGAGACGGGAACCGCGCAACCATCGGATGCATTGACCCGATCGTCAAGGAGGACCTTCGCCCCTTCTACGTCCCTACTATCCGCCACCATATATTCGGTCGTGTGGTAGCCCATCCGCGACATAGGCAGCAATGCCAGCCAACAGGATCGGCACAGCGACTAGGTCGCGCGCTTCGAGATCGCGCGGTTTGTGGGCAGCCTTACCGCGGTGCCGAATGCCGGGGTAGTCAGAAGCAAATGCGTAGAGAGCAACGAGCGCCTCACGTACTTTTTCGTGTGGCCAGGTTTTTAGTTCTCTCGCCATTTTTCCGAGCGTATCACTCGCTACTCCCGGTTGCCCTCCCAAGAGTCCTTCCGCGAAATTAAAATTCTTTTGAAGGCAGATCTTTACTCGATGAGGGGTACACGGATTTCCGGCCTCTCCAAATGATCGGTCAAACTCCTCCAATAATTCACGAAGGTCAGGAGACGATCGCCCCATGATCCGCAGCTCGTGAATCAGGGCATCAAACACGCCCTCGATTCGAGGCACGATTCGGAACGGCCTTGCAATCCTGTATCGCAATTGATGTTGCTTGACGAATGTATGAAACAGCCCTGCATATCTCAAAGAAAGTCCAGGCACGTCGTATTCATCGATCAGAACCGCTACGCTTGTTAGGCAGCTCAATATATCGCTCTCGGACCTAAAATCAGCTGATCCCAACTCCGCGAGAGCTTCCTCTGCTACCTTTCTATCCTGGAGAATTTCACCAAGCGCGTTTGATGATTTTGGCCGCTCCAGCACCGAATTTATTTCCCGAAATATTTCGCCGCCGATTTCCTCGGGTGCGCCTCGTTGACGCAGAAATCGATACCAAACTTCCCGATAGACATAAGACCAAGATCCTAAAAACTCTCCTCTCATGCTAAAGTCCCTCGCTAAACGCTACAGATTGAAGGGACGCAAACAAAGCCTCCATTCGTGACAGGGAACGATTGTACCTTTTTTTGATGGACTCGACGCCGGCAACTCGGCGCGCATAGTTTAGCTGATGGTCGATCGGGGGAAGAGGGATGGGAATATTGCCAAGCCCCTCCGTGTTAATATTGAATTGGCCAGCGGAGGTCTTCGAGCGTTCTCGCAACGCCTTTTGACCTTCCGAAGTTGAGAGATATTCTCGAAGATAAATAGGATCAATTCTAGCAAGATCCGGACGCGCTCGAATGAGGTAGGAAGCGAATATCCAATCTGACATTTCGTAGCCGGCTTTCTCGAGCTCAACGGGATCAACAACAGCGCAACGCCCGACATAGTCGGGATTTCCATTTGTTCGCACGAAAAGAATATCCCCCTCGCTCAGCCTTAGCCGATCTAGCTCGGGCCTTTCTACCGGCACTAATTTCAGATCAGATAGATCCAACCCACCACCAACAACATTGGGAATGCGCAAGGCCGGATACCCATGAGAAGCGGACTTGCTTGACGTGCCATAGCGGAATTCCATGACAAGCGCACCCAACGGCACTCGCACTAAACTCACAAGGCTCGCCTCGAACATATCTGCAAAGATCGATTGCGCTAGATCGCTCAACAATTCGAGTGACCTTCTCCGCTTCCGCCACAGGACGTCCGCCTTGTCTAGGATAGCCGCGATCCGCTTCTGTTCGTCGAGTGGCGGAAGGGGAATTTGCGAGCCTTTTACAATTCGGTCTGTAACAGCGGGGTAGCTTGCCCCAGTCGCTTGTCGCGTCATTTGCTCAATAAATTGAAGCGACCGCACCCAGTGCAGCAAATAACGACTTGATAGTTTATCGGGACGCGGCCTGAGGACACAAAAGCCGGTAGATGCAGTGGCGCCATCAAACTCATCTGTGACTGCAGCGACACCGTTCAGGTTTGGACGAACCGTGGAGACAAGGATGTCTCCCGTCCTTATCAATTGGCGAGCGCGACTTGGCGCCTCTGAACCAGCTATGGACGACCCGGAAGTAATTCTTTTCTCGGACTGAGAGACTGCGCTTAGATCGACATAAACAAACATCTCGTGAGGCTTGGAGACAGGACTCCAAGTCGAAACAGGCTCAACACAGTCTCCGATAGTGGCAAGCCGGACGTTCACAACATCGCCTCAAGTTTCGCCAAACCGTTTGCGATTTCGTTCTCGAGCCAGTTAAGCTCTACAATGATCTCTCTCGGCGACCGATGCTTGGCTCCCTTGTGTACTACCTCCCTGTAACGATTGATGGAGAGATCATAGTCGGCCAAGGCAATCTCCGCCTTGGGTACACAAAAGCTCTGCTCAGAACGCGGCCGCGCTTGTTCGGAGCCCGCCCGCTCCTTCCATCGCGCTGCGATATCAGGAAGATTGTTCTTGGCATGCTCCTCGGCTTCGAGCTTCGCCTTGGGGCCGACCTTGTCCGCCGGCAGCAGCGCGTTGCGCTTGTCATCAAGCGAAAAGCCGTCGGCTTGGCAATCATAGAACCAGACCAGATCGGTGCCGCCAGAGTTGGTCTTGGTAAACAACACAATCGCCGTAGACACACCGGCATAGGGCCTGAACACACCCGACGGCAGCTTCACGATGCCATCGAGCTTATGGTCTTCGACAAGCATTTTTCGAATCGCCTTATGCGCTGTGGACGACCCGAACAGAACGCCGTCCGGAACGATCACCGCCGCGCGCCCGCCGGGCTTCAACAGCTTGAGGAACAGCGCCATGAACAGGAGCTCGGTCTTCTTGGTCTTGACCAGCGCCAACAGGTCTTTCGCTGTCGTCTCATAGTCGAGCGAGCCGGCAAACGGCGGGTTGGCGAGCACGAGGCTGTAGCGATCTTCGTCGCCGGCATGCTCCTGCGACAGCGAATCCTTGTAGCGGATGTCGGGGTCCTCAACGCCGTGCAACGTCATGTTCATCGAGCCGATGCGCAGCATGGTGCCGTCAAAATCGAAGCCGTGGAACATCGCCTCGTTGAAATGGTCGCGGCTTTGCTTGTCGTGAAACAGTTTTGGATGGGTGTCGCGGAGATATTCGCCGGCCGCGACCAGGAAGCCACAGGTGCCGCAGGCGGGATCGCAGATCACGTCTTTCGGCGTCGGCGCCGTCATCTCGACCATCAGCGCGATGATGTGGCGCGGCGTGCGGAACTGACCGTTTTGCCCGGCAGTCGCGATCTTACCGAGCATGTATTCGTAGAGGTCGCCCTTGGTGTCGCGGTCCTCCATTGGGATATCGGCGAGCAGATCGACGACCTTGGCGAGCAGCGCGGGCGTCGGGATGGTGAAGCGCGCGCCCTTCATGTGGGTGGCGTGCGCGGTGCCCTCTTCCGCCATCGTGCGCAGGAAGGGGGAAGACGTGTTCGGAGACGATGGCGAACATCGTCGCGGGGTCCTTGTTCTTCAGCCGCGACCAGCGCATCTCCTCGTAGGCGACGCCGCCGCCCTTGCCGATGCCGTCCTTCCCTTTTGGGAAGATATCTCGTTCCATTGGTTTGCCGAGACGGTTGGCCCTGTTCTCCTCGCGGGTATGAGCCTCATCGAGGCCGCGGATGAAAAGGAGGTAGGTGATCTGCTCGATCACCTCGATCGGATTGGCGATGCCGCCAGCCCAGAAGGCGTTCCAGACGTTGTCGATCTTGGAACGTAGTTCACCTGTCAGCATGCCGTCCCCCGGATCGATAACGTGCTGGTTGCAGTATCAAATCTTCACGCGAAAACGAACACCTATGCTCCTCCTGTCTTCGAATGGCTGGGGATGGCGAAAAACCGGTCGGACTAACTTGTTCCGGAAGCTTCCTGCGGAGCGCCTTGGCGACGTTTTCGACGGTGGCGACTCGGTGGCGATTCTACTCAAACAAAAAGCCGCTCTTCCGAGCGGCTTTTTGGATTTTTGCTGCTGAAAACAGCATCTTATCTGGTTGCGGGGATAGGATTTGAACCTATGACCTTCAGGTTATGAGCCTGACGAGCTACCGGGCTGCTCCACCCCGCGTTAACCGTTGCTTTGCCTTCGTGAAAGCGCCGGGGACGGTGAATGAAGGGCCGGCGCTGTTCGCGTGGCTTGCTTCGTCCGTCCCGAAGGCTTCCTTGGAAGGCAACCCCGGGCAAAGCCCGTTGGGTGCGGGCGGTATGTACCAACCCGGGGTGCCTTTGGAAAGGGCTGCGAGAACGTTTTTTTCGACTTTATGACAGCGCGGTGGACGAATTTGCGGCCTATTTGGCCGGCCCTTGCCAGAAGTTCCACAAGGGGCCAGCTTGCGGCAACAAAACCAGGCGGAAACGCCACTTAATGGGGGAGAACGCCATGGACCACGCCTTGGATCGCCCCTCAGATCGCCCCCCGCCGAGCGCCCCGCTTCGGGGCCTCGAAGACGCCTTCCATGCCATGGTCGAGCGGTCGCGGGCCGAGCCGGCGCCTGGCCTCGCCGAGCGGCTCGACCGCCTGGCGCGGTTGCGCACTGTCGTCGCCGACAACGAGGAGCGCTTCCGGCAGGCGATCTCGGCCGATTTCGGTCACCGCTGCGCGGTCGAGACCAATATCGCCGAGACCATGATGGTGTTCTCCGAGATCCGTCATGCCACCAAGCACCTCAAGAGCTGGATGGCGCCGCAGCGCGTTTCGACGGCGCTGCAATTCCTGCCCGCGCGCAACCGGCTGATGCCGCAGCCGCTCGGCGTCGTCGGCATCATCGCGCCCTGGAATTATCCGCTGCAGCTGACGCTCGCGCCCGCGATCGGCGCGCTCGCCGCCGGCAACCGCGTCATTATCAAGCCGAGCGAGCTTGTGCCGCACTTCTCATCGCTGCTGAAGGAGACGGTCGCCGAGCGGTTCGACGCTGCGGAATTGCTCGTCACCGGCATCGAAGACGAGGTCGCAAAGGCCTTCGCGCATCTGCCGTTCGATCATCTCGTGTTCACCGGCTCGACCCGGGTGGGGCGGCTGGTGGCGGAGGCCGCGGGGCGTAACCTCACGCCCGTCACGCTCGAGCTCGGCGGCAAGTCGCCTGTTATCATCGACGCCTCGGCTGATCTCGAAGAGGCCGCCGAGCGCATCGCCTACGGCAAGCTGCTCAATGCCGGGCAGACCTGCATCGCGCCCGACTATGTGCTGGTGCCCGAGCGCGCGTTGCAGGCCTTTGCCGAAAAAGTTCGCGCGCAGATGCGACGCATGTTCGGCACCGACCCCTCGAACAAGGACTACACCTCCGTGATCTCCGACCGGCATTATGCGCGGCTGGAAAATCTCGTCTCCGATGCGGCACGTCGCGGCGCAAAGATCCTGCAGCCGGCGAAGCCGGACGATCCCAACTGGAAGGCGCACCGCAAATTCCCGCCGACGCTGATCGTGGGCGCGAGCGAAGACATGGCGGCCATGCAGGAGGAGATTTTCGGCCCCGTGCTCCCCGTGCTCGGCTATCGCGACCCGGCCGACGCCATCGCCTTCGTCAACGCCCGCGACCGGCCGCTGGCGTTGTACTGGTTCGGCAAGGACCGCGTTGCGCGCGACGAGGTGCTGGCGCGCACCGTCTCCGGCGGCGTCACGGTCAACGACTGTCTGTTCCACTTCGCGCAAATCAACCAGCCGATGGGCGGCGTCGGCGCATCCGGCACCGGCGCCTATCACGGCGAATGGGGCTTTCGCACGTTCGGCAAGCTGAAGCCGGTGTTCTACCGCTCGAAATTCAACCGCCTCGCCGACCTCTATCCGCCTTATGGCGGCAAGATCGCGCGGCTGGAGAAGATGATGCGATTCGTGTCGTAGGTTTCAGCACCTGTCATTGCGAGCGCAGCGAAGCAATCCAGAATCCCTCCGCGGCAAAGGTCTGGATTGCTTCGCTTGCGCTCGCAATGACGGAAAGAATGAATGCAGGGGGAAACATCAGTGACGGACACATTCGATTTCGTCGTCGTGGGCGCGGGCTCCGGCGGCTGCGCGGTGGCGGGGCGGCTGTCGGAGGATGCGGGGACATCCGTGGCGCTGCTCGATGCCGGCGGTCGGAACGACAATTGGCGGATCACCACGCCGTTCGGACTGGCTTTGCCATACAAGGCGGCGAACTGGGGTTTCGATACCGTGCCGCAGAAGGGATTGAACGGCCGGATCGGCTATCAACCGCGCGGCAAGGGACTCGGCGGATCCTCGGCGATCAACGCCATGGTCTATATCCGCGGCAACAAATGGGACTACGACCACTGGGCCTCGCTCGGCAATGCCGGCTGGTCATATGCCGACGTGCTGCCCTATTTCAACCGCTCGGAGAACAACGCCGATTTCGACGGCGCCTATCATGGCAAGGGCGGCCCGCTGCATGTCAACAGACTGCGCGCGGACAATCCGATCCACGACATCTTCCATCAGGCCGCCCGCGAGGCGCAGTTCCGCATCCGCGAGGACTTCAATGAAGAGGATCACGAAGGGCTCGGCAGCTACCAGGTGACCCAGCACAATGGTGAGCGCTGGAGCGCGGCGCGCGCCTATCTGCATCCCCACATGGACAAGCGCGCCAATCTGCGTGTCGAGACGCAGGCGCATGCCACGCGCATCCTGTTCGAAAGTGGGCGCGCGGTCGGCATCGAATATGTCCAGGGCAAGCAGACAAAGAAGCTACGCGCCCGTCGCGAGGTGATCCTCGCCTCCGGCGCCTTCCAGTCACCGCAATTGCTGATGCTGTCGGGCATAGGCGACGGCAAGGCGCTTGCCGCCCACGGGATCGACGTCGTGCATCATTTGCCGGGCGTAGGACGCAATCTGCAGGATCATCCGGATTTCGTGTTCGTCTACGCCTCCGACTATCCACACTTCGTCCATTCGTCGCTCGGCCGGCTACCATCCCTGCTCCGCGCCATCCAACGATACCGCCGGGAGCGGCGCGGCCTGATGACCACCAATTTCGCCGAGTGTGGCGGCTTCCTGAAGACCCGGGCCGACCTCGATGTGCCCGACATCCAGCTGCACTTCATCATCGCGACGCTCGACGACCACGGCCGCAAGAAGCACAAGGAGGCGGGCTTCTCGTGCCATGTCTGCCTGTTGCGGCCGAAGAGCCGTGGCAGCGTCTGGCTGAAAAGCGCCGATCCGCTGGCAGCGCCGCTGATCGATCCGAATTTCTTGGGCGAGGCGGAGGATCTCGAGACGATGGTCGCGGGCTTCAAGACGACGCGAAGGCTGATGGAGACGCCCGCGATGCGCGCGTTGCAGAAGAAGGACATGTTCACGTCCGATGTGAGAACGGACGACGATATCCGCGCCATCCTGCGCGCGCGTGTCGACACCGTCTATCACCCCGTCGGCACCTGCAAGATGGGCACCGACGCGATGGCCGTGGTCGATCCGGCGCTGAAGGTGCACGGCGTGGAAGGTCTGCGCGTCGTCGACGCCTCGATCATGCCGACACTGATCGGCGGCAACACCAATGCGCCGGCGATCATGATCGGCGAGAAGGCGGCGGATATGATCAGGGGCGAGATGCGGTGACTCTACCTCGTCGTCCCGGCCTAGTGCGCAATTGCGCATGGGGGGCCGGGACGATAGCAGCTTCTCAATTCAGCAAGAACCCGCCGTCCACCGTCACCACACTGCCCGTCATGTACCGCGAGGCCTTCGAGGCCAGCAGCAGGATCGCGCCGTCGAGATCGGACTCGGCGCCGATGCGGCGCTGGGGAATGCGCTTGGTCAGGCGCTCGCCCGGCGGCGTCGCCCAGAACGCGTGGTTCATCTCGGTGTCGATGTAGCCGGGTGCCAGCGCGTTGACGCGGATGTTCTGCCCCGCAAGCTCCAGCGCCATCGCTTTGGTCGCCTGGATGATGCCGGCCTTGGAGATCGCGTAAGGCGACACCGCCTTCAGCACGCCGGTGCCGAGCACGGAGGCGATGTTGACGATGTTGCCTGCCTGCTTGCTCGCGATCATGCGGCGCGCGATCTCGGTCGCGAGGAAATAGGCGCCCTTGAGATTGGCGCCCATCACCGCGTCCCAATCGGCCTCGGTCTGCTCGGTCGCGAGCTTTTCGATCGCGATGCCAGCATTGTTGATCAGCACCGTGACCGGGCCGAGCGCGGCTTCCGTGGCATCGAGGGCCCTGGCGATCGATGCGATGTCGGTGACGTCGAGCGCGACGGCGGCGGCGCGGCCGCCCTTGCCGCGGATCTCGTCTTCCAGGCTCTTCAGCTTGTCGGTCTGCCGCGCCGCGAGCGCGACGGCCGCGCCATGTGCCGCCAACACCCGGGCAAATTGCCGCCCCAAGCCCTGGCTCGCACCTGTGACGAGGATGGTTTCTCGACTGACGTCGAATAGGTCTGACATTGGGCGCGTCCCTGAGCTTTGGGGTCATCGGTTTTGGCCATCAATACAGACGATTTTAACGATCTGAAACCGGAATGATCGGTTCTGCGTTCACTCGTTCCATGGCAGGCTCCCGCGCATGAACAGTTTCGATCTCGCCGTCTATGCGGCGCTCGCCATCGCGATCGGCTTCGGTTTCAGGACCGGCCTGCTCGGCAGCGCCATGACGATCCTGGCCTATCTCCTCGCCGCCCCCATCGCGGTTGCGCTGATGCCGCTGATCGTCCCGCAGGTCGCGGGCAATCCGAATGCGCCGCTGCTGCAGAACTGGATCTGGTTCTTCGGCATCTTCGTGGTGGTCGGCATGCTGTTTGGACATCTCGGCCGGCTGGCGCTGAGCGACACGATACGCGACGCCGGCATCGGCGACCGCCTCGGCGGCGCCGCGCTCGGCGCCATCAGGGTCGGCCTCGTCGCCACCACCTTGGTGCTGGTGTTCGACCAGATCGTGCCGGCCAACCGGCAGCCGCCGTTCCTCGCCGGTTCGCATCTGCGGCCGCTGTTCTCGACGGTCGGCCAGATGGGCTTCAAGTCGCTGCCGCCGGAGGCGGCCTCCGCGATCGACCGTCTCAAGCAGGAGCGGCGCATCTGATGAGGCGCATTTGCATCGCCGCGCAAGCGTGCATGCATTTTGATGCGAGCCAATCCCTTATCAGCGGCGCCAAGGTTGGCTAGAATAGCGGCTCTAAAAACCTGCCTGACATTACGGGAGTGAAACAGTGGATCTTGGGATCAAAGGCCGCCGCGCCATCGTCTGCGCATCCAGCAAAGGCCTCGGACGCGCCTGCGCCATCTCGCTGGCCGAGGCCGGCGTTCACGTCACGCTGACCGCGCGCGGCGCCGAGGCCCTGAAGAAGA
The DNA here is from genome assembly GCF_055807635.1 of Bradyrhizobium sp. Kon56. NCBI lineage: Bacteria > Pseudomonadati > Pseudomonadota > Alphaproteobacteria > Hyphomicrobiales > Nitrobacteraceae > Bradyrhizobium > Bradyrhizobium sp. Kon56. The sequence goes on from NZ_JBVVOU010000006.1 coordinate 320,341, forward strand.
CGGCCGACGACATCCGCAAAGCCTATCCTGATGTGACCGTCACCGAGATCGTCGGCGACATCACGACGCCGGCGGGCCGCGAGGCCGTGCTCAAGGCCTGCCCCGAGCCGGACATCCTGATCAACAATGCCGGCGGACCTCCGCCCGGCGATTTCCGCAACTGGACCCGCGACGACTGGATTAAGGCGATCGATGCCAACATGCTGACCCCGATCGAGCTGATCAAGTCGACGGTGGACGGCATGATGGCCCGCAAGTTCGGCCGCATCGTCAACATCACCTCAGCGGCGGTGAAGGCGCCGATCGACATCCTCGGTCTCTCCAACGGCGCGCGCGCCGGCCTCACCGGATTCATTGCCGGCCTGTCGCGCAAGACCGTGATCAACAACGTCACCATCAACGGCCTGCTGCCGGGCCCGTTTGAGACCGATCGCCTGCGCAGCACCGCGAAGGGGGAATCCGAGAAGCGCGGCATCACGCCGGACCAGGTTCTGGCCGAGCGCGCCAAGCTCAATCCCGCGGGCCGCTTCGGCGATCCCGAGGAGTTCGGCTATGCCTGCGCATTCCTGTGCGGCGCCAAGGCCGGCTTCATCACCGGGCAGAACCTTCTGCTCGATGGCGGTGCCTTCCCGGGAACGCTGTGAGGGCGGTCTGGTACGAGGAGACAGGACCGGCGGCGGACGTCCTCACCTATGGTGAGATGGCCACGCCGGTCGCAGGTCCAGGCGAAGTTCGTATTCGCCTGGAAGCCTCCGGCGTCAATCCGGCCGATGTCGGCCGGCGCGGGGGCGGCTATCGCGCCAAGGAATTTTCGCGCGTCATTCCGAACAGCGATGGCGCGGGCTTTATCGACCAGATCGGCGATGGCGCGACGCGGTTCAAGATCGGCGACAGGGTCTGGCTGTTCAACGGCCAGCGTAACGGCCGCGCCTTTGGCACCGCGGCCGAATATATCGCGCTTGCCGAGCATCTGGTGACGCCGTTGCCGGACAATCTCTCTTTTGCGGAAGGCGCGACGCTGGGCATTCCCGCAATGACGGCGTGGTGCTCCCTGTTTGCGGACGGGCCGATCGTCGGCAAGTCGGTGCTGGTCACCGGCGGCGCGGGTGCAGTCGGACATTACGCCGTGCAACTCGCGAAATGGGGCGGCGCGCAGGTGATCGCGACCGTCAGCTCGGCGATAAAAGGCGAGCATGCGCGACAAGCCGGTGCCGATCTCGTGGTCAATTACAGGGACGAAGATGTCGTTGCCAAGGCCATGGCCTTCACCGGCGGACGCGGGGTCGACCAATTGGTCGATGTCGATTTCGGCGGCAACATCGCGACGACCCTGAAGTTGATGGCCATGAATTCGACAATCGCGGTCTACGCCACGAACGGCAACCGCACGCCGACCGTGCCGATGCGCGAGCTGATGGAGAAGTGCATCACGCTCCGCTCGCTCGTCTTGTTCGCGCTGCCGCCGGCGCTGCTTGCGGCGGCGCAGGCCGACATCTCGAAATGGCTGGCAGCGGGGCCGCGAATCCACAATGTCGCGGCGCAGTTTGCGCTGTCGGAGACGGCGCAGGCCCATGTCGCCGTCGAGAAAGGCGACAAGCTCGGCACCGTGGTGGTCGACTGCGCGCGCTGATATCGGCCGGAATCACCGCTGCTTGGTGATCTCGTCTTCGTCCCGCTGGCTTGGAGCGGATGAATCGGCCACCAGGTCTCCGTCGGTCCAGTCGACGCCGAATTCATCGAGCCCGTCGGCGAGCAGATCGCCCAGCATCGGCTCACCGAGCAGATAATGCGCCGTCTCGCGCCGGGGACTGCGATACTCCGCGCGTGCCTCCACGGCGCGTGCGCGCAAATCGTCCCAATCGTCGATCGTGCCGTCGCCGCGGCCGAGCCAGGTCAGCGCGACGAGATCGATCTGCTCGTCCTCGTTCATGGCCACGATGAAACTTCCGAGTTCGTTGACGACCGGATCGGAGCCGTCATCCTCGAGGACGTCGACCGCATCGTCATCAGTCGCATTCGAGCCGGAATCCGGATCGGAATCCGCCTGCTTGACGTCGAATTCACGCGCCTTTTCGATGATGAAGGCGACCTTCTCCGCGGAAATCGCAAGCTCTGGCATGGCTGGCCCTTTGTCTTTCCCTGGGTTCCCGCGATAACGCCGCACGGCGTCAGATGATCCATTGCGCCTGAGGGCGAAACTGCGCATGTTCCCCCGCAAAGCAAGAACATCAAACAAGAACATGGGGATGCGCCGGATGCAGTGGAAAGTCGGCAGGGTCAAGATCACCAAACTCGTCGAGATGGAGACGGTGGGTTCAACCCGCTTCATCCTCCCGGCAGCAACCAACGATGAAATCCGGAAGCTGCCCTGGCTGATCCCGCATTTCGCCACGGAAGAAGGCCGGCTGAAAATGTCGATCCATTCGCTGGTGCTCGAAACTCCTTCGCGCCGCATCGTGGTCGATACCGGACTTGGCAACGACAAGCAGGGCCGCAACGTCCCGACCTGGAACAATCGCACCACACCATTCCTGGAGACGATGATTGCGGCGGGCTTTCCGCCCGACAGCATCGATACCGTGCTGTGCACGCATCTTCATGTCGATCATGTCGGCTGGAACACGAAATGGGTCGACGGCAAATGGGTGCCGAGCTTCCCCAACGCGCGCTACGTCTTCGGCAAGACCGAATACCAGCACTGGCGCGACCACTCCACCGAGCCGGACAAGCAGGCCGTGTTTGTCGATTCCGTGAAGCCGATCGTCGATGCCGGCCGGGCGGAGTTGGTCGCGAGCGACCACCGGCTCAGCGAGGAGATCAGCATGATCCCAACCCCCGGCCACAGCCCCGGGCATATGAGCGTTCTGATCCGGTCGGACGGCGAGCAGGGACTGCTGACGGGCGACGTCGCCCATCATCCCTGCCAGATGGCGCATCTCGGCTGGTCCTCGAACGCGGATTCCGATCAGAGCCAATCTGCCGCGACGCGGCGCGAATTGTTCGGCCGGTTTGCCGACACCCCGACGCTGGTGATCGGCGGGCACTTTTCGGCCGGGCACATCAAGCGGGATGGGGACGCATTCAGGTTCGAGGCGCTGGCCTAGTCTCGTGCCCCGGACGAACCTCCCGAATCGAGAGGGCTGCAATGCGCCCTCTTTGAGCGGTTGAATTTCCCGCCGCCCTGTTCCATGAAGCTGTTTAACCGATCGGTCCATTCCAGGGAGAAACGAGAATGAAGCTTGTTCGTTATGGCGAGAAGGGTGCGGAAAAGCCCGGCCTGATCGACAAATCCGGCCAGTTGCGGGACCTGTCGGCGCATGTGAAGGACCTGACCGGCGAGGCCTATTCGCCCGAGAGCCTGAAGAAGCTGGCGGCGCTCGATCCGGCCTCGCTGCCCGCCGTCTCCGGCAAGCCGCGGTTCGGCGCCCCCGTTATCGGCATGTCGAAATTCGTGGCGATCGGCCTCAACTACAGCGACCACGCCAAGGAGACCGGCGCGGAAATCCCGAGCGAGCCGATCATTTTCATGAAGGCCAACACCTCGCTGTCCGGCCCGAACGACGCCATCGAGAAGCCGCGCGGCTCGACCAAGCTCGACTGGGAGGTCGAGATCGCCGCGATCATCGGCACGCGCGCAAAATACGTTTCGGAAGCCGACGCGCTCAACCACGTCGCCGGCTACTGCGTCTGCAACGACGTCTCCGAGCGCGCCTTCCAGATCGAGCGCCTGGGTCAGTGGACCAAGGGCAAGTCGCACGACACGTTCGGCCCGCTCGGTCCCTGGCTCGCCACCAAGGACGAGATCAAGGACGTGCAGAACCTGCCGATGTGGCTCGACGTGAACGGCCAGCGCCGTCAGACCGGCTCGACCAAGACCATGATCTTCTCGATGGCCAAGTGCATCTCCTATGTCTCGCAGTTCATGACGCTGCTGCCGGGCGACATCATCACGACAGGCACCCCGCCCGGCGTCGGCCTCGGCATGAAGCCGCCGACCTTCCTCAATGTCGGCGACGTCATCACGCTCGGCATCGAGGGTCTTGGCGAGCAGCGCCAGGAGATCGTCGCGGCGTAAGCCGCGGCCAGCGCACACTCGTCGTCATGCCCGGGCTTGTCCCGGGCATCCACGTCTCACAGTCTAGCCACGCGGACGCGCGTGGATGGCCGGGTCAAGCCCGGCCATGACGGACGAGACACCATTTGCTCAAGACCGATCGCAGGGAATTGTCCCATGAAGCTCACCTTCTCCCCCGCCTCGCCCTTTGCCCGCAAGGTGCGCATCGCCGCGATCGAGCTCGGGCTGATCGACAAGATCGAACTCACGCCGGCGAGCGTCGCGCCCGGCACGGCCAACGAGGACTATTCACGCATCACGCCGCTGAAAAAGCTGCCGGTGCTGATCACCAATGACGGCGACGTCATCCTGGACTCGTATGTCATCGTCGAATATCTCAATGAGATGGCCGGCGGCAGCCTGATCCCCGATTACGGTCCGCGGCGCTGGAAGGCCAAGACCAATCATTCCCTGATCAACGGCATGCTCGATTCCATGCTGCTGTGCCGCTACGAGAAGATGGTGCGGCCGCAGGGCCTGCAATGGCAGGCGTGGTCGGACGACCATTGGAACCGGGCCTGGACCGGCATGGCGCGCTTCGAGAACATGCCCGATGTCCTTAACGGTCCGTTCGACATCTCGCAGATCGGCCTCGTCTGCGTGCTCGGCTATGCCGACTTCCGCTTCGCCGATTGCGGCTGGCGCAAGGCCTATCCGAAGCTCGACGCGTTCCACCAGAAAATGCTGGAGCGGCCCTCCGTGAAGATCTCAGTGCCGCCAGCGGCGTAGTATCGCGACGGCGGGGAGAAGGATGATGCTCGATCGCTTCCCCCGCCTCGGCATTCTCGGCGCGAGCCTCATGCTCGCGTTGACCGTCTCAACCACTTCCGTGCAAGCCGACGGCATGGTGCCTGGACAGCGAAACCTCGCCTGCGAACCGCCATCGTCAACCGACGACGGCTGGACGGCTGCGTCGCCCGACAGCGTCGGCATGGACGGCGCGCAACTCTGCGGCATCGCGGCACGACTGGGCCAACGCGCGACTTCGGTCCATTCGGTTGTCGTCGCGCGCCACGGCAAGCTCGTCTTCGAGCAATACTTCGCCGGCTACGACCAACCCTGGGGACAACCGGAAGGCCAGCGCGAATTCACCGCGACGACGAAGCACGACATCCGTTCGGCATCGAAGAGCATCGTTTCGCTGCTCGTCGGCATCGCGATCGATCGCAAGCTGATCGAAGGCGTCGACGAGCCTGTGCTCAAGTTCTTCCCCGATCATCAGGCGGTGAAGCAAGCGGGCTGGGAGGCCATCACGCTGCGCCATCTGCTGACGATGTCCTCGGGAATGAAATGGGACGAGGCGCGAGCATGGACCGATCCGAACAACGACGAACCGCATCTCACCTTTGAAGCCGATCCGATCAGCTATGTGCTCGCAAGACCGATCGCCGCACCGCCGGATGTACTCCGGACCTATAATGGCGGCGGGACTGAACTGCTCGGCAACATCCTCGAACGCGTCTCGGGCAAGCCGCTGGAGACGTTTGCGCGCGAGGTGCTGTTCCAGCCGCTCGGGATCACCGATTTCGAGTGGAAGGCCTACCCGAAGAACGGCAAGATCGCGGCGGCCGCCGGCCTGCGCTTGCGTCCGCGAGATGCCGCCAAGCTCGGCCAGCTCGTGCTCGATCGCGGCCAGTGGAACGGCCAACAGATCGTCTCGGCCGATTGGATTGCACAATCGATCGCGCCGCGCTTCCAGGCGATCGGCTATTTTGGCGGCACGCTGTTCTACGGCTATCAATGGTGGATGGGCCGCTCGCTGGCCGGCGGAAGGGAAATCAAATGGGTTGGCGCCTTCGGCTGGGGCGGACAACGCATTTTCATCGTGCCTGAGCTTGACCTCGTCATGATGACCACCGCTGCCCAATACGGCCAGCCGAAGGAAGGGCTGGCCGCGATCGACGTCCTCTCCAACATCGTCATTCCGTCCGTGCGTGACGCACGCTGAGTGCAAGGAAGCGAGCATGAGCCTGAAATACGCGGTCGGCGATCTCACCATCCATCGCATCATCGAGCAGGAAACCTCGTTCGTCCCGGCGCTGGAGATGTTGCCGGGGCTGACACCGGAGCTGCTGGCCGAGAACCGCGCGTGGATGAGGGAGGCGAAAGCCCTGGATGACAGCGACACATTGATGCTGTGCTTCCAGTCCTATGTGATCAAGACGCCGCACCACACCATTCTGGTCGACAGCTGCATCGGCAACGACAAGCCGCGGCCGCAGCGCCCGAAATGGAACATGAAGACCGACGACACCTATCTGCGCGGACTCAACGCTGCCGGATTCTCGCCTGACGACATCGACTTCGTGATGTGCACGCATCTGCATGTCGATCACGTCGGCTGGAACACGCGTCTGGAGAACGGCCGCTGGGTGCCGACCTTCCCGAAAGCGCGCTACGTCTTCGCCAAGCAGGAGTTCGATCATTGGACCGAGCAGAACGCGAAGGCGGAGGTGCCGCCCTTCGCCGACAGCGTGCTGCCGGTGGTCGAGGCCAAACGCCACGAGCTTGTCGGCAACGATCACCAGATCGGCGACCACGTTCGTATTCTGCCGACGCCGGGCCACACGCCGGGCCATATCGCCATCACGATGGGCCACGGCAAGGACGACGCCGTGTTCTCCGGCGACCTCATGCACTCGCCGATCCAGACGCTCTATCCGGAGCTGTCGGTCAAGTTTGACCTCGATCAGGCCGAGGCGGCAACGACGCGCCGCAGCTTCCTGGAACGCTATTGCGATACCGACACGTTGTGCTGCACCGCGCATTTCCCCTCGCCGTCCGTTGGGAAGATCCGGCGCAAGGGCAGTGGCTTCGTATGCGCGGCGGTGTAGTCGAATGGCGCAATCGTAGCAACCATTAAAGGCTAGGCGGCTTTTTCGATCCAGGGCGTGCCCCGTTGCACGACAGTATTGGCGTAGATCA